>SSGT01000041.1 GCA_008017065.1 Crocinitomicaceae bacterium | reverse complement strand
CAACTTGATCGGTATTCGTACAACCGTTCGCATCCGTTCCTGTAACCGTGTAGGTTGCAGTTGCAGTGGGAACAAACGAAACACCGTTCAAAACTCCCAAATCCCATGCGTAGGTTGATGCGCCTGATCCGTTTAATGTCACCGATTGTCCAGCACAAACTGAAAGGTCTGCTCCTGCTTGCACGGTTGGCAAGGCTTGAACGGTCACAAAAATTGAGTCTATCAAACTAACACAACCATTTACTGTCTGGTTGAAATAATACCAAGCGGTTGTCAACGGAGTAGCATCTGGCAGCGGGTTTGTTGGAAAATTCGTTGAAAACCAAGCGACGGAAGTTCCCGTTGCAGTCAAATCAAGAACAGACGAAGACCCACAAAATTGCTGATCGGTAGCGATCGGCTGCGCTGTGCTTCCAACTTCCAACTCCTTTACAAAAGACAATGTATCGTAACCATCCGTGAGCGTAATCGTCAGCGAAACAACTCCACCAGCTAAAGTAGTTCCTACTAACTGAAAATCCGTCGTCAAACCACTGTGCGACAACGTCGAATAGGCTAGCGAATTGGTAGGAACAATTGCGTTATTGGAAGAGGTAACACCAATGATTTTCAACGAATCCAAATTGACATCATTTACAGAAAATGAAGCCGTTAAGTTGATTTGTGTTTGGTTGGCACAGATACCTGATGCAGGAGTAAAAACCGCTGCACCCACTGCGGGTAATTGATTTGATACGCGAATATATGTCGATTGCAAGTAGTTTACCTCATCAAAGTATTTACTACCAACAACAAAACGATTCGAAAGTGAGGATTGCGCAAGTCGGATGTTATTTTCAGCCTGCTCAGATAAGACAGATCCGACCGTTGACCAGTTTCCGCTCGCAAAATCCTTTGTCTTGAGATCAAAAATCGAACCACCCGCGACTTCATCGAAGGCGACCGAGGCAACATAAATTGCATTTGATGTCGATGTGAAATCATTTTGTTCAAATGTTCCATTCGGTGGCGTTGGGACGTTTGAAGCCACCCCATTTTCAAAAATAACGGCAAACGACTCGTCGTTTTGATTTTTTCCACTGACAAACACTTTGTTGAATTTGTTCCCAATCAAACTCACTGTATTACTAATAATTGGAATCGAATTATGGTAAAAAACACCCGTTGCAGAATTGTCGTAGGCTATAAAAATCGGACTTGTTTTGTGTTTTTTATACAGGTGTAGCCCTCCTAATTCCGAACTGAATGACAACCACAATGTGTCACCTACTAAGGCCATTTTTCGATCGTTGAAATACATTGAATTCGGATTTGGCAACGTATCCGAAATCAAGTTGTTTCCACCCGCGTTGTACCGCGAGATGAAGTATTTTGATTCATATTGCTTTTTTGCAAACCAGTAAAACTCATTGGGTGTGCTTCCAACTTGAAACGCTATTTTCTCGTATTCCTCGGTTGCATTAGCGAGTGGATTAGCCACCAATGTCACTTGATTTTGAAAAATGGAAAAAACATAAAACCGTTGTTCTGGATATTCATTGAGCTGAACCGACGCAAAAATCTCGCCATTTTTTGTATCGAGTTCTAAGTTTTGAGCATATCCAGATGGGAAGTTATACGTATATACCGTGTCCCAACTTTGATTCAACGATTTATATTTCAATACTTTGAAATCCAATCCTCCACCTACATAATTGGTGTACACGAGGTACGTCTCCCCTTTTTCGTTGACTGCGATGTCAAAATTTTGCACATTGTTTATAAATGGTGGTACTTCGATTTGATTCCATTGTTGCGTGAAAGCAACGGAAGAAATACAGATGAACGCGAGTACAAGTAAATTTCTCATTCCAATTTCGTTAGTGATTGTGTCAAATGACTGCTTCAAAGGTAGTTAAAAAAAATACAAAACACACAATCCACCAAGCTGTAACCGTGAAGCATAAAATGCCTATTTTTAATTATTTAGTTGAATACAATTTTAGAAGTCCATAAAAATAGAATACCGCCGATGTGTTAACGAAGTGTAATACACTCAATTGAAAATCTTCCCCAAAAAGATTGTATATTCGCTCAATAATCTGGATTTCTGTGTTTCGATTTTTACTTTTCATCAGCTTGTTTTTAAGCAAACTCTTTGTTTTTTCTCAAGGAAAAGAAGTGCAAGGATCTTACCGTGGTGCGTACTATTCAATCAAAGATTTTGGAAGCTCGAATCAAATCTGGACAGGAACACAGGGTCCGGACGGAACCGTTTTGTTTGGCAATGATCAAGAAATTCTGGGATTCAACGGTGTTAAGTGGACCAAGATACCGACCAATCTAAAACTTGATTCACCGACAGAAAAGAAGGTTCATAAAACAAAAGTTTCGAAACTCTTGACAGCTTCAGACGGGACCGTTTACGTAGGACGAGAGAATAATTTCGGTTACCTCGCATTTGACGCTCTTGGAAAAATGGTTTACACGCCACTGCATGTTGATACTGGCGACCGCGTGGGACAAATTTGGTCGATGTTTGAAGATGAAACTCAAACCATTTGGGTAATCGGTAAAAATTCCATTTTCACCATTGGTCCAAAAAAGAAAGTTACGGAGCTAAAAATGCCGAACAAGTTGGCGACATACACCTGTAAGACCGCAGGAAAAACCGCGACAGGCATTGTGTTGATTTATTCAGCCGAACAAGCAGAAAAGAAACGCTTGTATGGATTTGTAAATTTCAACACACGTCAATTTGAGTGGATCCAAATCAACGAAGCGGAAAAACCAACAAATATTCGTGGATTTGCTACTACCGGCAACCAAACGCTTTTGTTTGACTACAGCAAAAATGTCTTTCAAATCGACCACACCAAGACGCTCCGCAAACTAGCAGAATCACATCCGTTGCAGCATTTTTTTTCCGAGCATCAACCGAGTGTAGTGAAACAATACAAGAATCAATTGTATGTCGGAACAGAGACACAAGGTGTATTTCTGATTGATCTAAACGGAAAAATTTTGCGGCGTTTTGATCTCGACGAAGGCATGCAGAACAACAATGTGTTTGATTTGTTTTTGGATCAATCGAATAACTTATGGTTGAACCTCGACGAAGGAATACACTTTTTTGAAACCTCGTCGCCAATCACCACAATCGGTAAACCACAGGGAATTACGGCATCCGTCCAAGCAATTGATTTCGAATCTGGAGAGCCTATTTTAGCGCTCAATACCGATTTGTTTTTGGCAAAAAACACCGGAGGAAGAACCCAATTTTACAACAGTGAAAGCATCCAAGAAACGACCTTTGATGTAAAAACCGTTGTCATCGACCAGCAAAAACGCACATTAGTCATTGGATACGAAGGAATCTACGAATATGTAGCTGGCAAAAAAAAGAATGTCGTACGTGAATATGCCTGGACCATTTTCCAGAATCCGATTCAAAAAAATCAAATCTTTGTTGGCTTGGAAGCAGGTATCGGGTTACTCACATGGAAAAACAATGCATGGGACTATACACTATTGCCGATCGAAATTGAA
Source organism: Crocinitomicaceae bacterium (assembly GCA_008017065.1). Lineage (GTDB taxonomy): Bacteria > Bacteroidota > Bacteroidia > Flavobacteriales_D > Crocinitomicaceae > JAQVCM01. Next base: position 3,978 of record SSGT01000041.1, on the reverse strand, counting down.
GGAGATATCATCCATTTTACATCCGACGGTACGCACCTTTATTTCGGAATCAAAGGAAAAGGATTGGGAATCATTACCCTGAAAAACTTACACTACAAACAACTCAATTTTCCGAAAAAACTCGACCAAAACAGCCACGTATATGCTGAAGTTTTCCAAAATCGGGTGTATGTTGGTTCCAACTACGGTTTGTTCATTTTAAATACAAATCACGCCTCCTTCACCGCTTTCCCTCGAGTAAACAACACACAATTTTCAGAAAAAAAGGAGATTCAAGTTCACCGACTTTACAACGATCAAGAACAAAAATTATGGCTCGTATATTACATCGAGAAATCGAAAGACGAATTTGAAATTGAAACGGGTTGGTTTAGTCATTCCAATAACACGTGGAGTTGGAATCAAGGAGCGCTCAAAACGATTCAAAACGGTGGAATCTTATTTGCAATACAACGCTACAAGCCCAATGAAATTTGGCTTGGAAGTGACAATGGTCTTTACCTTCTCAATGAATACGCACAGCAGCAATTGCCTAAAAAATTCGCGGTCGTCATCGACGGCCTTTGGTTGAATCGACGCCCTGCGCTGCATCACGTTCATCGAGCAACTGCTTTTTCTGCGATTGACTATTCGCAAAACGCAGTCGATTTTTCGTTTTATGCAGCTACTTTTCAAACCGGAGGAAGCATGCAATACAGGTATCGTTTGAAAGGATTCACCGACGAATGGTCTGAATGGTCGACGAATACACGGGTAAATTTCCCAAAACTTTTTGAAGGAAATTACACATTCGAGGTGCAAGCCCAATCCGCGTTTGGATTTGAAGGAACTACCGCACGTTTTTCTTTCCAAATTTTACCGCCATGGTACCGCACCTGGTGGATGTACTTGATCTACATCGGCTTGCTGATTGTGCTTATTTTGGTTATCAACCGATTGAGTATCCAACGTGTAAAGCGCTTAAATACCCGATTGGAAAAAATTGTTCGCGAGCGGACACACGAAATTGCTGCTCAAAACGAACAACTAGAAGCTCAAAAAACGGAAATTTCACAAAAAAGTAAAGACATTGTGGATAGCATCAATTATGCCAAGCGAATTCAAAATACCATACTGCCCTCCGCCGACGAAATTCGATCAATTGGCATGCAACCACTTGTCTTTTTTCAACCGAAAGACATTGTATCAGGAGATTTTTATTGGATTCAACGGCAAGAAAATAGCATTTATTTTTCGGTGATTGATTGCACAGGTCACGGTGTTCCCGGAGCATTGGTGAGCATCGTAGGATACAACGGACTGATGCGGATGTTGACCGAAAAGAGATTGCCATTCCCAAACGAAATTTTGGATGGATTGCGCGAAATTGTCGTCGATTCCTTTCATGGAAAAGGACAAAACGACCTCAAAGATGGAATGGATCTCTCCCTGTGCAGACTTGATTTGGACAGCAAAATACTTTATTTTTCCGGAGCGTATAATGGTTGTATTGTCATTCGAGCTGGTGAACTGATCGAATTAAAAGCTGACAAGCAACCAATTGGTCAGTTTGAAAATGCATTTCCCTTTACATTGCAACAATTTGCTGTGCAAGCAAACGACACCATTTACTTATTTACCGACGGATATGTTGACCAATTTGGAGGTGAGAAAGGGAAAAAACTCAAATCAACCGGGTTCAAAGCGTTGCTGCTTCAAGCAAGCGAATTGCCGATCGACGAACAACATGCGCTTTTCAGTTCATTTTTCACACATTGGAAAGGGAACTTGGAACAAGTAGATGACGTCTGTATCCTCGGCGTTCGAATTTCGGAATAAAGACCAACATACATTCTCAAATTCATACGTAATATCCCGATGAACATTTCTGAACAAAATTTCATATCTATCTGCTTTTCAAGCAACTATTCACTATCTTGCTCGCGATTTTACAGCGAAAACGATACACGAATCCAATGGATATGGAAAGAATTCAATTCCAGATAACGATCGACACTCCCGCAGAAAAAGTCGCGGATATAATGCTTGGAATCAGCGACAAATCGACGTATGAACAATGGACTACCGCATTTGACCCCACTTCTTCATACGACGGAATGTGGTCTAAAGGAAGTAAAATTCGATTTATCGGAACGGATGAAAAAGGAGAAATTGGCGGTATGATTTCGGAAATTGTGGAGCATATTCCCAACCAGTTTGTTTCAATTCGACATTATGGACTTTTGAAAGCGAACATCGAAATCACAGAAGGACCGGAAGTTGAAAAATGGGCAAATGGGTTTGAAAACTACACGTTTGAGGAAAACAATGGCGTTACAACAGTTACTGTTGACGTAGATACATCCACCGATTTTGTAGCCTACATGAACACTACTTTTCCAACAGCACTTGATCGGCTGAAAGAACTATGTGAAAACTAAAATACATGCTCGACGTGTGGATTGAACGTGCGGCGATCGGCCGTAACTGATTTGGATTTTTTCCGGCTTGAGATTACTCCCAACACCTGCTCGACGGATATTCGTGTGGTTGCTTTGATCTACTTTTGAGCGCCACAAACGTTACTTTTGAATAATTAATCGTACATTTAGGATATTCAAACACCCGAAATCAAACTGGAGAGACTACACTTCAGAGAATTTCGACAACGATAATTCCCTACATGAATACCAAACAACAAATCGTAGCTATTTAAAAATCAATTCAATGAGAGAAGATAAACTAGCCGTATTGATCGATGCAGACAATGTGCCTTATGCCAACGTGAAGGAAATGCTCGAGGAAATCGCAAAAAACGGAACACCAACAATCAAACGAATCTATGCCGACTGGACCAAGCCAACAATGTCGGGTTGGAAAAATGTGCTGTTGGAAAATGCAATTACGCCGATTCAACAGTACAGTTACACGACCGGCAAAAACTCGAGTGATAGCGCGCTCATCATCGACGCGATGGATATTTTGTATTCGGGAAAAGTGAATGGATTTTGCCTTGTTTCGAGCGACAGTGATTTCACACGATTAGCAACTCGACTGCGGGAAGCCGGTATGACGGTAATTGGTTTTGGAGAAAAGAAGACCCCACAACCGCTAATTTCGGCGTGCGATAAATTCATTTACTTAGAAATCCTGAAAACGGCTGCCGTCGAAACAAAAGCGACTACAAAAGCCACAACCAAACCCAAAAAATCAGAACCTCTCAGCAAAGTCGATGCGGAAACCATCCGCGTGATTACCAACAGTGTCAATGATTTGGCTGATGAGACAGGATGGACATTCTTAGGAAGTTTGGGAAACTATATTCTGAAAAAGAAACCCGATTTCGACCCTCGAAACTATGGATTTCTGAAACTCTATCCCTTGGTGAAGCACATCAATAAATTCGAAATCGACGAACGAGAAACGGGAATCAACAACATCAAGCACATCTATTTGAAGCAACGGTAACACCTGCATGATGAAACCACATCACGTTGATGTATTCCCGTATCATTACTTGAAAAATAAAAACGAGAAATAGTCGGTTTCCAGAAAATTAGCATGCTTTATTACTGAAGAAGCAACCGCTAATTTTCGGGTAATTGACATGCGGTTTCCGTCAAAAATGTATCTTTGTTCATCAACACTCACTACTATGAAATTTATAAGTACATTCTTTTTTGCATGTGTTTTGTTTTCTAATCTTGGATTTTCGCAAGGGCCAATTCCCTGCGGAACCGATGAGATGCACCAACAACTTTTTTTAGAACACCCTGAATACAACGTTGGAATTCAGCGTGCGAACGAGCGATTACAAATCTTTACTTCGAATTATTTGGCGCAAGCAACTCCAAAATCGGATGGACCGTATATCATTCCGATTGTATTTCACGTAATTCACAATTATGGAGCGGAGAACATTTCCGATGCACAAATTTTAGATGCGGTGAAGCAATTGAATTTGCAATTCAGAAAATTAAATCCAGACACATCTGAGAT
>SSGT01000042.1 GCA_008017065.1 Crocinitomicaceae bacterium | reverse complement strand
TTAAAGCCATATAATTCAGTCGATGAAAGTCGTTTTCTGCGCGGTGCGGCGATCGACCTAGGAATTGGAAATTGGGCATTGACACTCTTCGGATCACACAAAAAAGTAGATGCGACCGTCACAGCGGATTCACTTTTTGATGAGTTGGAATTTGTGTCTAGTATCAACGTCACGGGTTTTCACCGAACGAATTCAGAAATTGCTAATCGAAATAAATTAGCACAAACCATTACAGGAGCAAATCTTCGCTATCAAAATCGAAGTTTTTCGTGGGGAATTGCAAGCGTGTATCAAGGATATGATTCGAAATATTCAAAACCCATCAAACCGTACAATCAATTTGATTTTCGAGGGAAATCCATGAATAGTTTGAGCATGGATTACAGTTATGTATGGAAAAATGTAAACCTATTTGGTGAAATCAGTCGTTCCGATTACAACGGTTCTTTGGCTGCAATTCAAGGATTCATTTTTGCGTTGGATGCACGTGCTTCGTTCAGTGTTTTGTACAGAAATTATGGTCGTGGTTATCAAACTTTTTACAACAATGGTTTTTCAGAAGGAAGTTCAACACAAAACGAATCGGGAATATATTTGGGGTTGAAAATGAAGTTGAACAGCGCATGGTCGATCAATTCGTACATGGATTTCTTCCAACAACCGTGGTTGAAATATCAAGTGGATGCGCCTTCCTCAGGACATGAATTTTTGTTTCAACCGACCTATAAACCTTCTAAACAGTTGGAGATTTATGGAAGGTTTCGACAACAATTGCGTCAGAAAAACAGTCGAAATTCCGATGGATCGGTATCTGAAATCGAAGATGTGATTCAACGCAATTACCGCTTTAATTTATCCTATCAAGTGACTGAATCGATTCAATTGAAAAGTCGCATCGAATACGTGACCATTCATCGTCTAAGTAACAATCCTGAACAAGGCATGCTTTTAACACAAGATATTTTGTTTAAACCTAAAAGTTTTCCCTTGGATTTTTCGTTGCGCTATGCGTTGTTTGATACCGATTCATACGATTCACGCTTGTATTCGTTTGAATCGAATGCGTTGTATGTTTTCTCTGTTCCCGCTTATTATTATCAAGGTTCCCGAGCGTATTTAATGTTACGCTATTCCTTTTTGCGCCGATTTGATTTGTGGGTTCGTTACGGACAATTTTTGTACTCCAATCGCACGAGCTTAAGCTCCGGAAGCGAACAAATTTCAGGAAATCGAAAATCAGATATTACGGTGCAGTTGAGAGTTTCGTTTTAGGATGATATTAGGATATTACGATGTTAAGTTGTTAGGATATTGAGTTTTTTTTGGTCTAAAACATTAGAAATAAAACTCTTACATTTTCGATGTTAGGGTTTTAAGATGTTGGGATATTTGACGTTAGAACAATTTTCTTTTGTCTTTCTTATGTCTAAATTCTTCCTTCTTTTAATTGAATAAGTTTCAACTTGATGGATTCCAGTTGATTCACGATTTCTTCAGATATATTTTTTTCAAGGTTTTCAAGCGGTGCTTCTGTAGGGGGTCTTTTTTTGAGTGCTTTTCGAGCACCTTCCAAGGTAAAACCTTGTATCTTAACTAGATCGTAGATCCTATTGAAGTTTTTTATGTCCTTTGGCGTAAAAAGACGATTTCCTTTTTTGTTTTTTTTGGGATTGATAATGTCAAATTCTTTATCCCAAAAGCGTATCAGCGACGTGTTTACATCAAACATGGTAGCCACTTCACCGATGGTGTAATACAATTTTGTTAATTCGTCTTCTGATACTTTATTCAAAACACAAGTTGTTTTTACTGTGAAAATAGTTATATTTTTGCAACCGCAATGCAAGGAATTCAATTCAAGGTTATTTTTTTCATTTTTTCAACGCTATGTGTTGGGAGTTTTTCGCGCGCACAAGTCTCAATTCCAGCCGATTCAATTCCGTTGCCTCCCAGCCTGACCACGCAGGATTCTCTTCGTACAATCCAGTTTGACACAACGGGCAGAAAAAATAGTCAACAAGTAGATCAAATCATCAGCTATGCGAAAAAGTTTCTCGGTACGCCGTATCGTAGTGCGGGCATGACACCTTCTGGTTTCGACTGTTCAGGATTCATCTACTACGTGATGGGAAATTTTGGTCTTACATTAACACACTCAAGTTATGGAATGGCTGAATTCGGAAAGACGGTAAAACTAGCAGATATCCGCCCGGGCGATTTGATGTTTTTCAAAGGGAGTAGTACCAAAAGTTCTCGGGTTGGTCACGTCGCATTGGTTGTAGAGGTTGGTCCTAATTCAATCAAATTCATTCATTCCTCGACGTCGCGTGGAGTGGTGATCGATAATTTTGTAGGAAGTAAATACTATGTTCCCCGCTACATCACCACAAAGCGTTTGGACTACGGTGTTGAGGAGTAAGTTGCAAGACTTCGAAATCCGAAGTTGAAAAAAACGATCATTCTCCTTTTTCTCAAGTTGAATTTATGCATTGTTTCTGCGAATGAAAGGGCAAAAAAAAAGCCACATCGCTGTGGCTCTTAAATTATTTCGATCAGAAATTAAGCATTGATTGCCATCACTTCTGCCATTTTCTTTCCGATTTCAGCTGGAGAATCTACTACGTGAATTCCACATTCTCTCATGATTCGTTTTTTCGCTTCAGCTGTATCATCATGACCACCAACAATCGCACCTGCGTGCCCCATTGTTCGTCCTGCTGGAGCAGTTTCACCTGCAATGAATCCTACAACTGGTTTTGTACCGTTTTCTTTGATCCAACGCGCAGCAATTGCTTCCAAATTACCACCGATTTCACCAATCATTACAATTCCTTCTGTTTCTGGATCATTCATTAACAATTCAACAGCTTCTTTCGTTGTTGTTCCAATGATTGGATCTCCACCGATTCCAATAGCCGTTGTAATTCCCAATCCTGCTTTCGCAACTTGGTCGGCCGCTTCGTATGTCAATGTTCCTGATTTAGAAACGATTCCGATTTTACCTTTTTTGAAAACAAAACCTGGCATAATTCCAACTTTCGCCTCACCAGCTGTAATAACTCCCGGACAGTTTGGTCCAATCAAACGCGCTCCAGAACCTTTCAAGTATTCTTTTGCTTTAACCATGTCATTTACAGGAATTCCTTCTGTAATACAAACAATCACTTTGATTCCTGCATTCGCCGCTTCCATAATTGCATCTGCTGCAAAAGCTGGTGGAACAAAAATAATTGAAACGTCAGCTCCTGTCTCGTTCACTGCGTCAGCCACTGTATTGAAAACGGGTCTGTCTAAATGAGAAGAACCACCTTTTCCTGGAGTAACTCCTCCCACAACGTTTGTTCCATATTCAATCATTTGACCAGCGTGAAAAGTACCTTCACTTCCAGTAAAACCTTGAACAATTACTTTTGAATCTTTATTTACAAGTACGCTCATTTTTGCGGATTTTATTTTGCTTAATTATTTGTCGTCAAATTTAGCTTTTTGATTTTGGATTGACAAGGGAATACACGAAATAATTCGGTTGATTTGAAGCATTAATGATTATTCATGATTTTTTTAAATCAAATTTAAATAGGGGAAAAGCTTTGTTGATATTGAGAAACGCGATCAAACGGTATAAATTGATTTCTTTCCAGCGACAAAAACAGCGATGAGACAAATCGGAAGGGCATAGATTCCGTAGGGTATTCCAAACAATTCCATCGCCATCATGCTACATGCCAACGGTGTTTTTGTTGCGCCGGCAAACACAGCCACAAATCCCATTCCGGCAAGAAAAGCAGTTGGAATTGGTAGTAAAAGTGAAAGTGTACTTCCCAATGTGGCACCGATAAAAAATAATGGAGTGACTTCACCGCCCTTAAAACCAGCCGAGATCGTAAGTACGGTGAGGCCAAGTTTCAACAGAAAAGCGGTTGGAAAAGCGGGTGTCTGAAATGATCTAACAATCTGGTCAATGCCAAGTCCTTCATACGCGCGTGTTTCTAAAAGTGACATCAGCACGACAAGCGCAATTCCCCCAAGCAACGGTCGAATAGGAGGATACTTGATTTTGTTGAAAAGTGATTTACTTGTTTCCATTGAATGCACGAATAGCCACGCACAGACGCCAAAGATAATCCCAATTACAAGGGTGAGAAAAATCGTGTTGATCGAAAATTTGGGTAGATTTTCGATGACATAAGTCGTGTGGTCAGGTCCAATAAAATGAGTGGTCGTATGTGCAACAAAAGTTGCAAGTGAAACGCTCCAAAGCGAAAACAAGGAGAAATCTCTTTTACAAAGAATTTCAAATGCAAACACGATTCCAGCAAACGGCGTTCCGAAAACAGAACCAAATCCAGCTGCTATCGCGGTTCTAATGACTATTTTTCGATGGGATGCGGGAATGTTAAACGGACGAGCGATTTGTTCTGCGATGGTTGCCGACATTTGCAAAGCGGTGCCTTCACGCCCGGCTGAGGCTCCGAACAAATGAGAAATTAGCGTACCAATAAACACCAACGGAGCCATGTAGAACGGTATTTTTTTTTCTGGATCGGTGATCGCTTCTAGTAAAAGCACATTTCCTTTTGCTGCTTCTTTGCCGAAGTAAAAATAGATTAATCCCGTCAGCAATCCGCCGATGGGTAATGCATACAGCAACCACGCATTGTGGATTCGCGTTGTCGTTACCCATTCAAGTGCATATAAAAAAAAGGATGAACTTGTACCAACAGCGATTCCAATGAATAGAGCGAGTAGCGACCATTTTATGAACCGATGGACGCGTCGTTTTTGAAGTATGTCTTGCTGAATTTGCTGGTTAGCGATTGCGATTCTTTCTCTTTTTTTTAGACTGTTTTTCACCTGATCACCGTTTTATGTGTTACTAATCAGGCGTCATCAGCTTTTGCGGGCAGTTCTATTCGGAAGACACCATTTCCGTTGAATACATTGCAAATATAGAAAAACAATCTAAAATTCTAAAAAAGCTTCAAAAGACCGAATACTTTCGGTTTTCGCTTGGTCTTTTTTAGGAATCAACAACCGAAATAGAAATGCACGAACCGTTGGATTTTCACGTGCAGCTAAAAACAAGTTTTCATACATTAATCGCACAATTACCACACAAACGGCAATAACGGTCAGATTATAAAATAACATGAAAAAATATCCGCCAACGATGATCAAAATTTGTTGCACAAAAACGCGGTAGTAGGGTTGAATATACAATTGCTTAACTTCAAATTCATGGTGTTTTTTCTGGTTCACCAATTGCATGATTTGGCCCAAAACGTATAGTATTGATCCAGATATAAAGGCAAATTGAAGTTCAGGTTTTGAAAAAACATAGCGGGTATTTTCTAGAATCAAGAGTGGATTTTCAATGGTTTTGTCTTGCGACATTAAAAAGACAAAAAGAAACACCAAATGCGCGATAGAAAACAAGAAAATCACGAAGGAAATACCAATGATCGCTACAACGGACAAGGCTTTTTCTTGGGGTTGAAGCCGAGCTTTTTGTTGTTTTTTACCCCAAAGAAAAACAATCCAAAGTTTGATGAAATGCACAAAACCAATGACAAATCCTTCGTAAACAAATGAGAACAAAATCGTTTCCACGTTCCAATCCAACAGGAAGATTCCGGCAATGGCATTGATTGCTGCAAGCCAAATAAAAATAGACGCCTTGGAAGGCAACAACCATTGAAAGGCTTTGGGATGTTGGGGTTGCATGTTTGACATGAATAGCGAATTAAAGTTTAGAATTGTTAACAAAAAACGAAGAATTACATTTCTGATTTTTGTAACTTTACTTTTTAATACAATTCAAAAATAGATAAAATTTACAGACGAATGGAAAAGGGAAACAAACTTAAAATTGAAATTTGGTCAGATGTGATGTGTCCGTTTTGTTACATCGGAAAACGAAGAATCGAAAATGCATTGGATCAATTTCCAAATAAGGAACAAGTTGAAATTGAATGGAAAAGCTTTCAATTGGATCCATCGACAAAATCCCAACCAGGGAAATCAACATACGATTACTTAGCTGAACGTTATGGTCGTGACCGTCAATGGTCAGTTGAGATGCACAACAACATTGCTCAACAAGCGAAAGCAGATGGGTTGGAATATAATTTTGATAAAGCGGTCATTGCCAATTCATTTGACGCACATCGCTTGTCACATCTTGCAAAAAAACACGGGGTTGGAAACGCCTTGGAAGAATTGATTTTTAAAGCGTATTTTACGGAAGGAAAAGATGTTGCAGACCAACAAACATTGATCGAATTAGGAGTTGCAGTCGGATTAGACGCTTCTGAAATTACGGCGATGTTGCAATCCGATTTATTTGCCGATGCAGTTCAAGGCGATATCGCAGAGGCACAACAGCTTGGCGTACGCGGTGTTCCGTTTTTTGTGATGGATCGAAAATATGCTGTTTCTGGCGCACAACCGTTGGAAGTATTTACGGAAACGCTACAAAAATCATGGGATAATTGGGAAGGTAAAAGTCAATTTCAAACTGTTGAATCGGCTGCAGGGGCAGTATGTACTCCCGATGGCAACTGTAATTAAAGAAAAAAATCACGAACAAATATGAGAATAGAACAAATATATACCGGTTGTTTAGCACAAGGTGCGTATTACATTGTGAGCAAGGGAGAAGTGGCAATAATTGATCCCCTGCGCGAAGTGGCGCCATACATAAACAAAGCAACTGCTGACGACGCGAAAATAAAATACATTTTTGAAACCCATTTTCACGCTGATTTTGTGAGTGGACATGTGACGTTGGCTGAAAAAACAGGCGCTCAGATTGTTTACGGTCCAACGGCCAAAACCGATTTTGAGGCGTTGATTGCTGCGGATGGTCAAGTGTTTCAACTTGGAGATATACAAATTAAAGCATTGCACACGCCGGGTCACACCATGGAGAGCACGACGTACTTGTTGTTGGATGAAAATGG
>SSGT01000053.1 GCA_008017065.1 Crocinitomicaceae bacterium | reverse complement strand
GAAACAACATTTGGCAAAAAACCAATTCCTGTAAGAAGTGGAGGAAGTATTCCAATCGTTGCGTTGTTTGAAAAAGAACTTGGTTTAAAGACCGTCATGATGGGCTTTGGATTAGACAGTGATGCGATTCATTCGCCCAATGAACATTATGGATTGTTCAATTTCTACAAAGGAATTGAAACGATTCCATATTTCTTCGAACATTTTGCGGATCTTTCAAAATAAACGTTGCTGATAATCATCTTTAAAAATTGTTGAAATGCGGTTTGTATATTTAATATGCATGGTCTTTTTACTTGCTTCGTGCGAATTTGAAGAAATTCAATTCAAAGGCGTGGAGGACTTTAAAATGCCAAAAATGGACGATAAAGAAATTTTATTGAATTTGGCATTCAAAGTCAACAATCCCAACAAGTTCAAGATTAAAGTCAAGCCATGTAATGTCGATTTGTTTGTTTCAGAATCAAAACTGGGAACGGTTTTTTTGGATGAAAAAGTGGTTTTTAAGAAGAAAGCAGAAGGCGTTTACAAGACGAGCTTGCGCTTGAAACTTGCTGATGGTGTATTCTTTGAGTTGATGAAATTGATGGGGAAAAAAGAAATTCCATTGCGTATCAAAGGCAAAGTGAAAGGTTCGGTTTATGGAATTTCCAAGAAAATGGACATTGATCGGATTCAAATGATTTCGGGGGATCAATTGAATTTTTTCAAGAAGAAATCATGATTCCAACTTTCAATATCATCGATTTTGGCCCTGTAAGCAAGGCTTTTTTGGCTCGCGGAATCAATGATTTTTCGAACGCATGCCTTCATGTGCAGTCGCTTCCGTTTGCGCGAATTGACAATCCCATTGATTTTTTGAGTGTGCTTTCTGAAGGAAAAGGAACGTGTTCGACCAAACATGCCTTGTTGGCAACATTGGCGCTCGAAAACGGTCGAGAAGACATTGAATTGATGGTTGGAATTTACCTAATTGATGAGGTCACCCATCCACAATTGAAAACGGTATTTATTGAACATGGAATCATTGGAGTGCCTGAAAATCATGCGTTCCTGAGATGTGGACAACAGCGTTATGATTTTTCACGTTCCGATTGGTCGATCGTGGACTTCGAGCATCGAATCGTTCGCGAGCAGCGTTGCGACCCCAATCAAATGCACGATTGGAAGCCAATGATTCATAAACATTACATCGGAGGATGGCTCAAGCGACAACAAATTGATCTTACGATAGACCAGATTTGGGCGATTCGCGAAAAATGTGTGCTCCAATGGATGGATTTTTAATATTTATTGTGATATTTCACATACGAAATAGTGTGTGTATGAGTTAATTCGAATATTCACTGTTAATGCAAATCAAAATGAAAAGAATCCTTCTATTACTGGCGTTAATTGCCTATTGCTTTTTGTTCTACAAGCAATCAATCGGTGTTAATGTGCTTATATTCAGTATTTTTATAGTAGCATCGATCGTAGCGCTTGATCGAAAAGTACTCCAAAGTAAAAATTGGTTGCTTGTGGCTGCAAGCGTTATTCTGACGGGAGTTTCGGCAACTTTGTATGGTAATTTTCTTTCGTTACTCGGAAACATCACAGCGTTGGTGTTGTTGGCAAATTTGACGTTGAATCCACAATCGAGTTTGATTTTTACTTTTTTTCAAGGTACCTTGAGTTTTGCCACCTTGCCTTATTTTGGTTTGGAGCGTATTTTTGATCCCAAGAAAAACGAACCAGCGGTGGAGCCGAAGGCAGATACAGAACCGTACAGTTTTGCCTCCTTTTTGAAGTATTTTATGCCGTTATTGATTTTGGTGATCTTCTTTTTCATTTATCGCGCTTCCAATCCCGTTTTTGATACGTTTATAGACAATCTGAATTTTGATTTTATTTCATGGAGTTTTGTTGGGTTTGCGGCATTCGGATTTTTACTGCTGTATGGATTTTATTACCAAGAACCATTTCCGAAGTTGTTTCGAAAAGATCAACAAAGTTTGAATGGACTTCCGTTGGAGATCAATCCGAATGAACATGGAATTTTTAAGGAGTTGCACAAAGAAATGAGTGCAGCGAAAATGACCTTTGGAATGCTCAATTTGTTGCTGTTGCTGGTTGTTTTGTTGGACTTAAATTTTATTTGGTCGGGAAAACTGAATGCACCGATGGATTATTCTCAATACGTTCATCAAGGAATCAACAGCTCTATTTTTTCGATTATCATTGCGATTTTCGTTATTCTTTATTTTTTTAGAGGGAATCTGAATCGCACAGCAGACAATAAATCCGTCAAGTACTTGGCCTTACTTTGGATAGCGATGAATACGGTATTGTTGGCACTGTGTGTGCACAAAAATTACACGTACATCGCGGAATGTGGACTGACACACAAACGCATCGGGGTTTACATCTACATTGCGCTTACGTTGGTGGGATTGATCACAACCACTGTTAAAATCCTGCAAATCAAAAGCAACTGGTATTTAGTTCGATTTAATTTTTGGTCGTTGTTTTTGACATTGGTATTCAGCACAACGGTCAACTGGAACAAAGTGATTATTGATTACAATTCACGTTTTAAATCGACTGTCGAACGGGAATATTACTTGTTTCAATTGACGGATGCGAGTTTGCCTCTACTGAAACAAAAATGGGAAAAGATGCCGTTATCGAATGATTATTACAGTACGTATTTTTCGGTGATTGAATCGGACAAGATCTTCGAGCGTTTTTTAGAGCTAAAAGTCAAGCAATTTTGCAGAGAATGGGAAAATGCCGATTGGCGCTCTTGGAACAAGGAAGATGAGCGGTTGTATCGCGCGTTGAAGCAGCTCGAGAAGTAAAATCACACGCCAACTAATTTTTCGTAAATTGTCTGATTGGTTCATTTTTTTGTCTGAATCGTCCTGTTTTTTTTTCACGGATTGATTTTCAATTGATTCATTCGTGAAGAACGATTCCGTGGAGCTTCAGTTTCCAACAAAAAGTAAAATTGTTCGCCACTTTGTTAAATTATATTTAAATTGTTCGATCAAATTCCCTATATTGCCGTGAGATTTTGAGTGTTTGTGAGGTGTTTTTGCGCGCAAATGCAAACTACTAGGAAACGGAAAAAGTGTAATCGACATTAAATGAGTGAAGAAGACATTCTTAAAGATGGTTCGCAAAGAATCAATGCTTTCAAAGAGTATGCTTTATTGAATGAATTGCCCGAATCAGATTTTGATGGCATTACGCAACTTGCTGCGACAATTTGTCAAGTTCCGATTTCGTTGATCACGTTTGCCGTTGAAAACAGACAGATTTTTAAATCTCATTTTGGAACAGAGGTAACAGAAGCGAATTTAGATGAAAGTTTTTGTGTCAACGTTTTTGACGGAAAAAAACGATTGATTGTAGAAGATGCTAAGTCGTATTTTACTTCTGACACAATGCCGGTCGCGGCTTTAAATTTTAACATACAGTTTTACATTGGTATTCCATTATTGGATAGTAAGGGCCGTGTTTTGGGTACTTTGTGTGTGATAGATCACTGTGCGAAAACGATTACCAAAGCGCAGTTGAATTCCCTTGAATTGTTGGCCGATCAAGTTTCAAAATTGATTGAACTGCGCAAAATGAACCAACTGTTGCAGGAAAGTCAAAATGCGTATAAGTCGCTTTTCGACGAAAACCCCGATGCTGTTTTTTCGTTTGACCTGAATGGACGTTTTCTGAGCGCAAATTCGGTTTTATTGCGCATGTTAAATGCAACAATTGATGAGCTTCGAAAGACTACGTTTGCGCGTTTTGTTTCGATGAATCAGATCGATACAATTTTGGATGCGTTTAAAAAGGCGATTCAAGGAGAACCTCAAAACTACGAAATCGAAATTTTGTCGCCACGTGGTGAGCGCTTGATATTGAGCATCACCAACATTCCCAACATTCAAGATGGAAAGATTGTGGGAGTGTTTGGAATCGCAAAAGACATTACTGAAAAGCAGAAATTGCAAGAGAATTTGTCGATGATTCTGAACAACACAATGGAATCATTCATGATCGTGGATCGAAATTTAGAAATCATCTTTTTCAATAAAACAGCAGCCAACGAATCGAGTCAATTGCTTCATAAGGAATTGAAAAAGGGAATGCATATTTTTGATTTGGCGCAGCCCGATCGAATTCCGCTGCTCAAAAAACTTTACGGACAAGTCTTTGAAGGAACAAGCAAAGTAACCGAAGTGCCAATTGAAACAGAAACTGGAGAACAACGGTGGTTTGCTCATTCATTCAGTCCTGTACAAAATGAAAATGGAAACATAGATTTTGTGACCATCACGGTTGTAGAAATTACGGCAAGCAAAAAGGCACAAATTAAATTGGAAAAAAGTGAGCGTGGACTGCGACAAGCACAGGCGATCACGAGTATTGGTAATTGGGATTTTGATTTCATAAACGATCAAGCAGTTTGGTCGGATGAAATGTATCGAATTCTGGGGTTTGAGCCTGGAGAAATTGAGCCTGGATTGCCGAGTTACTTAAAATTTGTGCATCCAGAAGATGTAGAATTGGTACGTCAAGTGTTCAAAATTTCGTCTGGTAATTTTGAAAATTCTCGGGTTTCCAAGCACCGAATTTTCACGAAATCGGGCATCGAACGGATTGTTTACACCGAAAGTAGGTATGTGGTAGATACAGGTCGCGTGGTCGGCATGTATGGTGTTTTACACGACATTACTGAAAAACATCAGTCGGAAGAATCATTACGAAACAGCGAGGAGAAAACCCGGTTGATTATGGATGCTTCGCTAGATGCCATCATCTGGATCGATTCAAATGGAGCAATTCTGTATTGGAATCCGCAAGCTGAATCCACTTTTGGATGGACGAAAGAAGATGTTTTGTTTCAAAATTTGATTGAGATGATCGCGCCCGAATACGTGAAAGCGGAGTATATTTCCATTCTGGAAAATTACCTTCAACGTGCCGATGATACATTTATGAATCAGCTTATTGAGCAAAAAGCGATTAACAAAGAAAAAACAGAGTTCCCGATCGAATTGACCGTAATCCCTGTTCAGCAAAATGACGAAATTTTCTTCGCGGTTTTCATCCGTAATATTTCCGAGCGTAAACGTTTCAGCAACGAGTTGAAAATGTCGGAAAAACGATACCGAAATTTGTTTTTTATGAGCCCACTGCCGATGTGGGTGTGTGATTGGGAAGCTCGATTCTTGGATGTCAACGATGCAGCAGTGCGCCATTATGGTTTTTCGAGGAAAGAATTTCTTCAAATGTCGCTGTATGATCTTCGCCCGAACACCGAGTCGGATGTTTATGATGATACAATTAGTCGTGTAATTCATGCTGGTTTTTTCAGAGGAGATACGAAACACCTACGGCATGGTGGAACAGTGATCGATGTGGATTTGCAAAGTAACGAAATTGATTTTGCAGGTCAGGATGCGCGCTTGGTGTTGGCGATTGATATAACGCGAGAAAAGCAAAATGAACGCAAATTGAAATCATTGACACGTGATTTGGAAGAAAAAGTGTTGATTCGCACCAACGAGCTCAATCAAGCCAACGAATTACTTTCCTATGAATACCAGCAAACACGCGACAGTATTATTTACGCAAAGAACATTCAGTCATCCATCTTGCACAAAGACAAGGATTTAGAAGTGTTTTTTCCGGATTCCTTTGTCTTTTTTAAACCGAAAGACAAGGTAAGCGGTGACTTTTTGTGGTGTGCAGAAAATGAGAACTATTACTTGGTTGCAGTAGTCGATTGCACAGGTCACGGCGTACCGGGAGCGATGATTTCGATGGTTGGATTTCAATTGCTGAATCAAATTGTAATCATCAATGGAATTGATTCTCCAAGTGCTGTTCTCACCGAGTTGGATAAAGAAGTTAACGCCTTGTTTCATTCCACGACCGATAGTTCGTCGTTGGATGGAATGGACATGATATTTTGTCGCGTGAGCAAAAAAACAAATGAATTTGATTTTGCGGGTGCACAGCGACCGTTGTTTTATTTCAATGCAGCAACAGGGCTGACGGAGTTTAAAGGCAATAAATTGGCAATCGGAGGTGCAGAGTACAGTATGGGGGATAAGTCCTTTGTAGAAACAAAGGTTTGCTACGAAAAAGGAGATGTAATTTACCTTACAACCGACGGTTACTATTCTCAATTTGGTGGTCCAAATGACAAGATGATGCTCAAAAAACGGATGATTGAGCAATTCAATCAGGTGGGAACACAAGAAATGGCGTTACAAAACCACCAACTTCGCAGTTTTTTCCAAGCATGGAAAGGTAGCGAAGAACAAGTAGACGATGTACTTGTTGTTGGAATTAAGCTTTAACTTCTTGTTTCTTTTCTTTCAAAAACTGTTTCCACTGTGTAGCTTGATGCTCATTCATCACCCGAGGGAATTTATTTTGAGAGCCCAATTTGCCCAATTTTTCCATAAACTCATAAAAATATTCAGTGGGAATGCATTGCAATTCAGGCTGCTTTAAATTGTATTTCCGTACCGATGCATAATCGTCGTTGAGCGCGGCCAAATGGCGATCTAAACACACAGAAATTGCTTCAGCATCAACGGATTTGTCAACGCCCAAGGTCCACACATGTCCCTGTCGGATCGGATCAGCAAAAACACAGTATTCTTGGATTTCGACGTCTTTTTCGGCACTCACCGCGTTGAGCGCTTCTTGCATGTTGTCGAGCGATACATGTTCGCCAACTAAGCTTAAGTATTGTTTGATTCGACCTGTAATTTTAATTTCACAGTTTTCCAAATCGGTAAATTGCACCAAATCGCCCAAGATATACCTCCACAATCCGGCGTTGGTGGTGATCACAAGCGCATAGTCTACACCTTTTTCTACTTGCTTTAATGTGAGTGCGTTGTATTTGTTTTTGAGCGAACCATCCGCGTTAAAATATTCCGCATTGAATGGTACAAATTCGTAAAAAATCCCTGCATTTAGTAACAATTGCATCCCTTCTTTCTCCGGACTCAATTGATACGCAAAGTAACCTTCGCTTGCCAAGTAAGTATTGAGTAAATGAACAGGTTGTCCTACTACACGCTCCAATCGTTTTAAGTACGGTTGAATGAAAACACCTCCATGCACATACACTTGAAAGTTGGGCCAGATATCGTGAATGGATTTCAGTTGGTAGTGTTCCACGATACGTTCCATGAGCATGATACACCAACTCGGCACACCAGCCACAATCCCAATGTCCCAACTCGGTGCTTCTTGCACCATGATTTCGAGTTTTTTATTCCAATCTTTTAGGTTGGTTGTCTTTGTCCCTGGGCGTGTAAATGGAGAAACGATCCACGTTGTATGTTTTTTCAAAATTCCACTCAAATCACCTTCGATGTGGTTTTCTATTTTTTGCAATTTTGTGGAACCTCCCACCGTGAGGATTGACTTTTGAAAAAAAGCGGGTGGTAAATTCAGATTGAGTAAGGTAGCCATTTGCTTGATACTCGTTTTCTGAAAGGAACGGATCATTTGCTGCGAAACCGGGATACGTTTGCTCGGAGAACCGGTTGTACCAGAAGAAAGGGCAAAATGCTTCACATGACCAGGCCATGTATTATCTTTCACGCCATCAATGGTACGGTGAAGCCACGTTTGGTAAAACTTCTCGTATTCCATGATTGGAACATTTTTTTGGTACTCTTCGATGAAATCAGAATGCTCTAACACGTCACCGAATTGGTGACTTTTACCAAAATTTGTTTTCTTAGCAAATTCGATAAGCTTGAATAACGTGCTCGACTGATTTTCGAAAGAAAACCCTTTTTTAGAGCTTCGTTTATGTCCAATCTCCGCCGTTTTTTTGATGAGTCTTCCTACAATCTGCATATCTTTTTATCCGTGTTGGTGAATCTTAACAGTCTTTAGTAGCAGCAAATATTCAACCAAAAATACACAGAATTGCTGGAATTAGAAAGAAAAATTGGAATTGTTCATTTTTAGAAACAACGGTTTCTGGCAAGCAACTAAAACACGCGGTTCAAATCCAATTATTTTGATCGAAAACGCAACGGTTTGCGGATGATTAATTATATTTGTATTGGACTTAAAACCAGAAATTCCAAGCCCTATGAAAAATAAGACATTTATTGTTCCCCATGATTTTACATCCGTGGCAGACAATGCTTTAAATCACGCATTAGCAACTGCAAGTATTGTGAATGCGAAGATTTATTTGTTGCATGTAGTTTCCAAAGAAAAATCTATCTCAGAAGCAGAAGAGCAATTGAAAGAGTTGATCGCTCAGAAAAACGCCTCTGTTGAAATTGTCCCTGCAGTGATTGTTGGAACTATTTTTGAAGATATCGGTGACTTTGCCTCTGAACATGACGCCGAACTTATTTTTATGGGAACGCACGGTCAACACGGATGGCAGCACATCACAGGTAGTCATGCTCTGAAAGTGATTACGCATTCAGACGTTCCGTTTGTGGTGGTACAAGAAAAAGGGATCAAAGAATCTGGTTACGACGACATCGTAGTACCGTTGGATTTGAACAAAGAAACAAAGCAAAAACTGGCGTATGTTGCAAACTTAGCAACTTACTTTAAATCGCGTGTTCACTTGATTACTCCAGATGAAACAGACGAATATTTAAGAAATCAAGTGCGTGTTAACATTCAATTTGCGCAGAAATTTTTCAACGAACGCAACATTGAAATTACCACGACCTTGGCACCTGCAAATGGCTTTGACAAAGAAGTTGTAAAGCACGCAGTTACAATTGACGCTGATTTGATCGCGATCATGAATTTGAATCGAAATAATTTATTGGGGGTGATTACAGCGAATTACGAGCAATACATCCTCACCAACGACGCACAAATTCCAACATTGATTGTCAACCCAATCGAAAGTAAATACGGATCAAGTATTTTGTTTGGATAAGTCGTTTTAATCGTATTTAATAAGTTGAGGGCGGAGTTTTCTGCCCTTTTTGCTAAACTAAAAAGTATGTCTTCTCATCACGTTGTTCGAGATTTACAAGAACCCGCATTAATTATTGCAAACGGGGAAGCTTGCAGCGAAACACTCCTCGGCGAATTGCTCGAATGGAGTCCGTATGTGGTGGTATTAGACGGTGCAATTCATCGCGTCTTGCCACTTCAAATCAAAGTCGATGTCTTGTTGGGTGATTTTGACCGCAACGAAATTCCATTGGAGGAGGTAAAAAAGCAACAAGATTCGATCGAGATCGTGTATGCTCCAGATCAAAATAAAACGGACTTGGAAAAAGCGATTGATTTTTTGATCGAAAAAGGACACAAAGCAGTCAATATCATTTGGGCGACAGGAAAAAGAGCGGATCATACACTCGGAAACATCACCGGCATTGTACGCTACAAAAATCAAATTACCATCACGCTACTCGATGATTATTCAGTCATTTATCAGCTTCCTCGGTTGCCTGCCGTATTTTCTAAATGGTACACCAAAGCAACTCCGATTTCACTTATTCCCATCGGCACTGTTTCTGGGATAACGACCGAGAATTTGGTTTACAACCTAGTCGACGAGTCGCTGCAATTGGGCTATCGAATCGGTACAAGCAATGAAGTGGAAAACGATGGAATCATCCGAATTGCATACGAATCGGGCGATTTGTTGATGCTGGAATGCAGAGATTAACAATCCTTTTTGACTTGTTCTACTTTTTTATACCGAAATTTGAAATTGAAAAATACAAACAACATGTTTACAGGAATTATTGAACAAATGGGAGAAGTGATCTCCATTGAAAAAGAGAAAGGAAATATACATTTTCGTATCGTTGCGCCATTCACTGCGGAGTTGAAAGTAGATCAAAGTGTGGCACACAACGGTGTTTGTTTGACGGTGGTTTCAATTTCAGAAAGCTCTTACGTGGTAACTGCGATTCAAGAAACATTGGATAAAACAAATCTCGGATCGTGGAAAAACGGCACCAAAGTGAATTTAGAACGTTGTATGCCAATGAATGGCCGTTTGGATGGTCATATTGTGCAAGGGCATGTAGACACAACAGCGGTTTGCACAGCAATTGAAGATCAATCAGGGAGTTGGAAATTTACGTTTGCGTATCAAACCAATCAAGTAACCGTTGAAAAAGGGTCGATCACCATCAATGGTGTGAGTTTGACCGTCGTTGATTCTGCGGATCATTCTTTTTCGGTTTGTATTATTCCGTACACATTTGAGCACACCAATTTTCATCAACTTGCTGTGGGCGATGAGGTAAACTTGGAATTTGACATTATCGGAAAATACGTCGCGAAATTGATGGGGAAAAATTAAGGAGCAACGCATTTATTGGGTTGTCCGAGTTTGAAGGTGATCATTCCGCCGAAAAAAACATACCAATCTTTGGTAGCTGGATTTCCTCTTCTCCCGTAAATCGATCCGTCTAAACTCCGGTTGGAGAGTGCGGCAGCAAGTGGACCGTTGATTTCTGCCAATTCATCTCGATTGACATAGCGACTTCCTCCCACATCGTCGAGGTAATCGGTAAACGTTTTACGAATACCATATTCAAAGCTGAGCGATATCGATTTCCCCAAGGAGAATTTGCATCCCACTCCGAGTGGAATGGCAAGTTGTGTTTTGCTGTAATTTCCTTTCGAAGAAAGACTTGTACCTTGTCCTTCAGTCCCTAACGATTGTAGCTCGATCTGATCGCCGTTGATTTCTGCAATTGGGTTCATGTGAAAAAACGCAATCTCAGTCAATAAGTACGCTGTCCCTTTGTAACGCGGATGTCCTAATTGAAATGGGAAATAGCTAAATTCTAGTCCTGCACCCACCTCGTAAAGTTGAGATGAAAAAGACAGGTTTCGGTTTTGCACTATTTTGTTTCTCGACGCAGCATCGCTTGCTTCTACCGATCCGAATGTTGCATTTGCACGCAAACTAACGCGTGGATTGATGTTGAATCGGTATAAAACGCCACCAGATAATTGCGTGTTTTTGAAATGACCAAATTGATTCAAATCGCCAATGTAGTAGGATCCACCGAGCAAAAAACCAATCTCAGAACGCGATCTAAAATTTTGCTTTTGTGCAAAAATGGATGAATAACAAAGGAAGATAAATAAGAGTTGGAAAATCCGCATGGTATCAAATTACATTGTACTAAAAAACGGAAAATTACAAAGAAAATTGTGATTGCGTTGTTCTTTCGCGTGTTTCCTGCGTTCGATTTACTCCCTTGTTTGCGTGAAGGCTGTTGAAAGTCAGAAAGAAATACCAATTATTTCAACCGATTTGTCTCAATTTGTATTAAATTTACTTACAGATTACCACAAAAAAAGAATTGCCATGAATTCACTGAAATCATCTATTGGAAAATGGATCGCTGTTTACGCATTGATTTTCTTCGCCTCCAGTTGTAAAAAATTAGAATTTGATAAAATTGCGCAAACGGCTTGGAACCCCAATTTAGCAATTCCGCTGGCGTATGCTGACTTCGGAGTTTACGATATTTTGGCACGCCAAGACTCGACCGACTTGGTCGTAATTGATCCTTCTACCGGTGCAATCGCGTTGGTGTACAAAGGAGAAATTGCTTCGTACGATGCGCAAACAATTATTCAATTAGACGATCAGACCCAGCAATCCGCGCTTTCGCTAGCTGAATTATCACTAACGGCTGCTCCTGCGTTTTCAGGCACCGTATCCGTGAATGAAACCGAAAATGTAGTCTTTGCTGCAAATGCAGGAGTTGAGTTGCATCAAGTGAATTTTAAAGATGGAATGCTGAATTTGAATGTTTCAACAGAACTGAAACACGATATTTCAGTGGTAGTCACTTTCCCTGAATTTACGTTAAACAACACGCCGGTTTCCAGAATATTGAATTTGACATACACGGGTTCTACTCCACAAACAGCGACAGCTTCAATTGATTTGACAGATGTGTTGGCTGATTTCACACTGGGAAACACGACTGTCAATTCGTTTCCCGTTACATTTCAAACCACGATCACAGGAACGGGGGAGAATGTGGTTGGAACAGAAAATATCAACTTTGCCTACAACTTTTCAGCCATGGAATTTGAAAATGCGATCGGCTATTTTGGACAACAAAACCTCGGTATTTCCAACGATACCATTTTGCTACGTTTGTTTGAATCGACTACAGATGGCTATTTCGAATTAACCAATCCAACGGTGAGATTCATTGTTGAAAACTCGTTCGGATTTCCCGTCCGCATTAATTTCGCAGAAATGAAGACAATCAATACAATCACGGGACAAGAATTTCCATTAACAGGATTTCCTTCTACATTCAATATCAATTCTCCTGCGGCGATGGGGACGAGTACAACGTCGACCTTGGAGCTCAACACGTCGAACACCGCAAATCTTACGACGATTATTTCATCGGTACCAAAGTTTTTTTATTTCGAAGCAAATGCCTTGTCCAATCCAAGCGGTGCGGTACCTCCCTTGAATTTTGTGGAAGACGATAGCCGATTCACTGTGCGTACCGAAGTCGAACTGCCGCTCGAAGGCTTGGCGTATGGATTTGAACTGCGGGATACAGTTGATTTCAATTTCAATGAGAGTGTCGATGAAATTGAGTCGGTGATGTTTCGGGTCATTTCAGACAATGGATTTCCAGTTGCGTTCAAAGCACAGATGACATTCATGGATCAAAATTACACGCCACTTTTCACTATTTATGGTACTCCACAAGATGTCCTACAAGCAGCATTGGTTGACAACGAAGGAAAGGTAAATCAACGAACGAAAGCGGTGACGGATGCAACGCTTACCGAAGGACAAATCGCATTGTTGCCAAACGCGAAGTATATTCTCATCAACGGTGTCGCACAAACCTTGGAGGCAACAAACGGTGAAATCGTCAAGTTGTATGATACATACAAACTGAACTTGAAATTGGCGATGCAAGTGCAAGGAAGTTTAGGGTTTTAATGACATACAACACGGAAAAAATGCATACAATGAATACACGAAGTACACACACAATCGGACGAAGCCTTCGTAATTTGATTCTTTTTTCATGGATCTTGGGCTTTGCGGTTTGGGGAAGTAGTCAAACAAATTTCACCTTGTATAATTTGAATGAGACAGCACAAGCTCATTATTTGAATCCTGCTTTTCGAACAAAGGCAAAGGTCTATGTCAGTTTTCCGCTGGGATATCAAAGCTTCGGAGTTTCCAACAGTGGGTTTACCCTCAATCATCTGCTACAAACGCGCGCGCAAGACGATTCATTGGTGTTGAATCCAGGGCTAACGATGTCAAAAATGGCCAAACTCAATTATTTGAATGGCGAAAGTACGAACGAAATTTTTGCGTTTGCTTTTGGTGTGAAAGACAATTATTTCAGTTTTGGAGTAACGAATAAATTCCATTCCAGTTTGGTGTATCCCAAAGATTTGTTTGTATTTGGATTCGAAGGAAATGGGAAAAGTTTGTTGGGACAACGTGCGTCGCTCGATGGCATGGGGTTTAACCTGCTTTCGTATGTAGAGTATGCAGTGGGGTACAATCGAAAAGTCAACGAGAAACTAACGGTTGGTGGTCGAATGAAACTTCTATCTGGAATTGCGAATGTACACATGGAAAAATCGGAGTTGGGAATCACCACAGATGCTGAGTCGTTTGCATTGACGATCGATGGGTCTGCGGCTGTAAACACATCCGGGATCAAACCATTTTACGATTCATTGACGCCGTCCAATTACAACCCATCAAAAAAAGCGTACAACTTCAGTAACCGTGGTTTTGCATTGGATTTAGGGGTGAATTACGAGTTGACCGAAAAAATCCGTCTCTCAGCTTCGGTAGTGGATTTGGGTTCTATTCAATGGAAAACGGAGAATGCGAATTTCAAAACGAACAACGTGAATTATACCTTCAACGGGGTATATATCAATGATTTTTTGAATGACTCGACGAGCACGTTTGAAGATAAGCTGACTGATACGTTGGAAACTATTTTCTCACAACAAGAAGATGCCTCCAGTTATCGGACGGGCTTGTACACGCGGTTTTACCTCGGAGGAAATTATGCGTTTCATAAAAGTTTCAATGTTGGAGCAACACTTTTCAATGAGATTTTCAACAGCAAATACCGCGCAGGATTGCTTTTGTCGGCCAATGTTAAAGTCAACAATTGGTTTGCAGCAACAGTCAATTATTCGATGTATGCACGTTCGTTTACAAATATGGGCGTTGGTTTTACGATCAAAGCAGGCCCGATTCAATGGTTTGCGATTTCTGACAATGTGCTCGGATTTGTGTTTCCGCAGGCTTCCAAAAATTTCCATTTCAGCACAGGACTCAATTTGCTCATTGGAAATACCGACAAGCAAAAAGAATCGAAAGCAAAATTTGATTAATTTGAGTTGCTGAAAATTACATCCACACGTCGATTCAGTTGACGCGTTTCTTCGTCTACTTCTTCTGTGATTGGCATTGTGTTTCCGTAGCCGTTGTATGAAAGTCGGCTTGGGTGAACGCCCAAATACACCAAATCTCTATACACGGCTTTGGCGCGAAGAATGGAAAGTGGTAGGTCGTTGAAACAGCATACATGTCCGCGGATAACGGCCGTTTTTGTTGGGTTTTGAAGTAAGTAATCCGCTAACAATATCACATCTTGCTCCGAATTACCGACGTAAATATCTTGGCCGCCCACAAATTCTATTTTCAATCGAATGGCTTTCTCTTCTTGTGCAAAAGCTGCCATGCGCTCTGCGATCACTTCTTCAGATTGCGTGGATTGCACAGTCTTTTTCGGTTCTAGATCCGTTTCCTCCGGAAGTGGTTGTACAATACTTGGAGGTCGCACTTGCGTGGCAAAAGTGACGTGAATTTCTACTTTGCGGTAGCGCGCGTTGCTCGTGTATGATTTCAGATCGTATCTTTCCCCTAAAGAATACACGTTTTTTACAGGTATATCCTTCGTTTTTAGCCAGTTTTGAAGGTTTTTCAACCTTTGCATAGAGAGTGAATCGTTGTAAGTTGCCGAACCGATTGTATCGGTATATGTAATCAGCATAATTTCAAAGCCACGTACACGAAGATGCGGCGCTAGCCATCGTAGAAGGTCTTTTTTCTCCGCATTCGAAAGCGTAGATTCGTTGGTCTTGTAATAATACGTCCTCGAAACGATATCTTGACTAAATCCGACAAGATTCAATGCCAATGCAAGTAAAAGTAGCCCTTTTTTCATGTACATGTGTTTTACTAAATAACAGTTCAACATGCATTTTATTGCCTGCGTGTTGCAGAAATCGCCCAACTGCAAACTTCAACGGTGTACATCACGGATGTGCACGACAGCCACACGGTTGTTCTATTTCGAAGATTTAGGTACGAGCTTGCAGTGATTTAGTTTCTGTTTTTTGTTTGTCGCGATGAATTGTCTCGCTTCTGTTGCATTCTGTCTGACTGTTTGCGCACGAAGGTAGTCATCCAACTGAAATTTCGTGAGAAACGTCCGTCTGTTGGATATTTTCGCTGCGAAGTCATGTTGTTTACCACGAGTGCAACTACGAGCAGGATAATTACTCCTGTCAAGACTGGAAAAACAACATACAGATACCCCAATGCTTTTATTTTTTCCGAACCGGTAACAGCGATCAGAGCAGTAGCGCCTCCCGGCGGATGCAACGTCTTTGTATATTGCATCGCGACAATGGAAAGCGACACAGCCAACGGTGCCGTAAGCCATAGAATTTCCGGCAGAAGTTGATGCACAGTCACACCGATGATTGCACTTACCACGTGTCCACCGATGAGGTTTCGTGGTTGAGCAAGCGGACTATGAATTACGCCGTAGATCAAAACACTACTTGCGCCAAACGAACCAATTAAAAATAGATTGTCGTGTTCATGCAGATATCTGTGTTGGATAAAAGCAATCAGTCCGATTCCTACAAACGAACCCACAAAAGACCAAAATTTTTCTTTGAAGTCGACAAGAGTCTCTTTGTAAACAACGTATTTACTGATTCTGAACGTTCGCTTGATCTGTTTTCTAAGCACGGTTGTTTTGTTTCGCCAACTTACCGATCGCATCCTGGCAGTATGAGTTTGGCATGTTTGTACTACTTTTTTTCTACTTATTTTTTCGGTTTTGTTGGCAACAAACCACACGATTACCGCTTTTCTTGTTGTGGTTAATTACCGCGATACGTGGAATAACCGAAAGCAGACAGTGTGATTGGGACATGATAATGATTTTGATCTGTGATTTCAAAAACCACTTCGATAAATGGATAAAAGCTTTCTACACCCTCTTTTTGAAAATATTCGCGCGTATGAAATGTGAGTTTGTAGACACCCAAATTGGTTTTCTCTGAACTTAAGAAATCAGAAATTCTTCCGTTTGAATCTGTTTTATTATCGGCAACAAACGACCACGTTTTCGTTTGATCGTCGTACTTTTCGAGTTTGATCGAAACATCACGTGCAGGCGAACCTTTCGAGACATCCAAAATATGCGTCGAAAGTTGGAATTGCTGCTGCTGCGCAAACACGACGGTTGACAAAAGCGATAAAAACGCTGTGTAGAGTAATCTTTTCATTTTTAGAAATATTAAATTAGTTACTTGTTGTTTCGAAGTGAGATTGGAGGATTGCCGCCAGACTGCTGTTGTGTGCTGGCATTATTTTTAATCCTTCAATTTGAATTCCTCGCACCAATAAGCTTCTTGTGTTGTAATTCGATTATCGATTTTCTCCCAGTTTTCAGTATCTTTTAATCCTGTATAACCAATTTTTGCCCATTCTTCTTTACATTTTTTAAAACACATCAAATCACCATATTCTTGGTTACCGAATGGGGAATATTCTGAAAACTTACAATTTATACAACATTTAATATAGTTGATGTTTAATGATTTTGTGTAATTTGGCGACAGTCCATATTCAAAATTTGGGTTCTCGAATTTGTATGTTTTTCCTTCAAAAACAAGGTCCATTTGATGCGGATTGATGCTAAAGTCAATTATAGCATCCAGTTCATTATTTTCATGAGAAATGATTTTAATCGGTATTTGTACAGTTAATGAATATGCTGGAGGTTTTGCGCCGGCTGTCAAATCCAATATTCCACTTAAATCTCCAAATTCATTCAAGTCAAAAAGTTTGCTTGCATTCTCTTCTTGACCGGCAATTGGTGTCAATTCGTAAAAATTGCCTTCAAAAACGATCCCTCTGATTTTAATTTTCAGACTTTCGCCATCCGTGATAAACACACTGTGCTCAGTTCCTCGGGTGTCAGAATATTTAGTTGGGTATTCTAGTTTCATTTTATTGGGCATGCACGTCTAGTTTGCTTTGGTTTAATTCCGCTTATCAAGTCCCCAAAGCATTTTGTTACGGATGGTGTCGAGGAAGGTGTTTTCTTCAAATTTCATCACGTTGATCATGAATTCAGCTTTGTGTATAAAGATTTCTGCACCTTCAGCTATGGGCTTCGTGTTGGAGTCTAAACTCACTAAATACTTCCGCTGACGACCTTCAATTTTCAATTTGATTGGCAAATGATCGGGTACCACCATCGGGCGTACATTCAAGTTGTGTGGTGCGATTGGCGTGAGGATATGCACCAAACAACCGGGTGTAATGATCGGTCCTCCGCAACTCAAACTGTAAGCCGTTGATCCGGTAGGCGTGGCAACAATCAGTCCGTCTGCCCAATAGGAATTCAAGTAATGATCGTCGAGCGCAGCGTGAACGGTGATCATCGAAGCGGTGTCTTTTTTGTGCAAGGTTACCTCATTCAGCGCAATATTGTCTTCTCCAAACAAGTCATTTTCTGTTTCAACTCGCAGCAGGGAACGTTCTTGGTAGACAAATTTCTTTTCGCGCACCAAATCGAGCGTGCTGTGGATTTGATCGCGGTTGATGTTGGCCAAAAAACCAAGTCTTCCCGTATTGATCCCCAAAATCGGAACGCCCGAATCTCGGATGTAACTTACCGTTTTTATGAACGTTCCGTCACCGCCGAGGCTAAAGGCGAAATCAATTCCCGTTTTAAAATCCCGATGCGAGTTAAACGTTTTACATTCTTTACCCAATCCCGCTTTTTTGACAAGTTGCGTTTTAAAGTCTTTTTCAAGAATGGCTTTCCATCCGAAATCTGCGATAATTTTCAACAATTCTTCAAACGTGTGAGCATCTTGTTTGTTGACTTTTTGAGCATAGATTGCAACGTTCATCCTGTTTACAAGTTAAGGTAATTAATTAGCGAATCATACCGCAATTGCAAATCGTCGTCAAAATTACTTTTTTGAAAAGAAGCATTGATCGTATAATCGTAACGCTCAAAAGTTCGAATGATGCGATCCAACTCAATTTGATTGATTTTGAGTGTAATATCCAGTTTGGTGGAATCGGGCGACGACATGATGTATGAACTCAAAATTTTGGCGTTGTTGCTTTCAACGATTTGTGCAATTTGTGCCAACGAATAATCGTGTTTGTTGACTTCCAATACAATAATTCCACCCACTTCTTTGATGCTTCCGGTGTTGGCAATCATCGTGATCAGCTGATGAATACTCGTGCAGCCGAGGTAACTTTCATCGGTGTCGAGGATAGGAACAACGGAAATTTTTTGCTCTGAAACACGAAACAAGACTTCGTAAATGTGCGCATTTGCAAAAACGTAAGGCCGTGGGAGATGATCGAACAGTTTGTCCAGTGTCTCATGCAAATCCAACTTGTCCAGAATATCAGATTCTGAAATAAGCCCCACAAAATTGTCATTTTTCAGCACGGGTAGGTGAGTCACTTTAAATTCATCCATCCATCGCAATGCGATTTCACCTGTATCTGTGTGTTTTAGCGGGGGGATTTCGTCTGTAATTAAATCTTTTGCTGTCATCGTGTTGCCAAAGTACTAAATAAGTTGATATTTCTTAAATTTGTTGTCAAAAAAAACAATCCGTATGTCTACAAAATTGAGTGTAAATATCAACAAAATTGCCACATTACGCAACGCACGTGGTGGAAATGTTCCGAGTGTGACTCAAGTAGCAATTGATTGTGAACGATTTGGTGCTGATGGAATTACGATTCATCCGCGTCCCGATGAGCGACACATCACAACCCAAGATGTGTACGATTTGAAGCAAGTAGTTCAAACCGAACTAAACATCGAAGGGTATCCCGACGAACGCTTCATGCGAATGATTGCTGAAATTAAGCCACAGCAAGCTACCTTGGTACCCGATCCTCCGCATGTATTGACGTCGAACGCCGGTTGGGACACCAAGAAACATATCGAATCATTGAAAGCGATTATCGCGGAGTTGAAATCACACGGTGTGCGCACATCGATTTTTGTAGACACAAACCTGGTGAATATTGAATATGCCTCGCTCACAGGCGTGGACCGAATAGAGTTTTATACCGGACCATTTGCTGAAAATTACCCCAACAATCCTACCGAAGCCATTGAAGCATATATCAATGCTGCTTACCTCGCGACAGATTTTGGTTTAGGCATCAACGCCGGACATGATTTGAGTTTGGAGAATCTCAAATTTTTCAAGCAACACATTCCTCAACTGTTGGAAGTGTCAATCGGACATGCCTTAATTTCAGACGCGCTGTATTTAGGTCTTGAAAACACAATTCAGCAATACAAGCATTTGCTTGTTTAATTAATAGTATTTGAATAAGTTGTGTATTTTATATTTTTAGTTTAAAACAATTTTGCATTGTGTCCAGCGAATGTCCAACTACGGAATTGATTTTTTTCCTTCGATGCGTTTATATTTGCAGTGGAAATGAAATAAGCATACGCCACAAAGAAATTTACTACTGATGATGACAATGTGGTGAGAATGTCCTAGTTTACTAGGGCATTTTTTTTTGCTATTGAAATTTGATTTCTTCGAAACGCAGAATGGTAATTAAACTTGTTTTTACATCACGGATCAAGATTGAAGAAATTAATCCATCTTTTGTGTTGTAAATCAATTGAATCTCAGTGATGTGTTTTCCATTTTCGTACACTTGTTTCTCAATCAAATTCCCAAAAGTGTCGTATTTGAAGAAAACTTCGGAGTTGAACGTAGGATTTGATTCGTTTTCGACGGTAATTTTTGAAATCCAACCGTTGGCGTTGTAGCCATAATATGTGGTTGTTTTTTCAGAAGTCATTTTTAACTTCGATTCTTTGTTGATTACAAACCCTGCGCTATCTAAATAGCTGATTTCTTCTTTGTAGGGAAATCCATAGTTGTTGTAAGTCGTTTTTTTGAGTTGATTTCCTGTTTGTTTGTAGGTGTATGTTTCGAAACTCAACACGGTACTTCTTTCAAAAAAAGGAACAAGGAGCGTTCCCGCGGTGTCGATATCACGTCGATAGGTTTCCTTGATTTTCCGTTTCAAGGAGTCGTATTCAAAGTGTGTTGACCAATAGCCGTGGTTGTCTTTTTTCCGAACATAGGCTAAGTTTCCGCGCACGTCGTAGCCGTAAAATAAGACCAATGAATCCGTTCCGTACACACCTTTACGTGTTTCTAAGGAGCGAATCAGATGCCCTTCTTGGTCAAATTCATAGCGGTAAATGTAGTTGGACGGACGCATGATGTCGTCGAGCTTTTTATAGGTGTAGGTTCCTTTAAGTTCTTTGATTTGGTTGTTTTTGATAAACGTTTCGTTGAAAAAGGGTAATTCTCCAAAGGCGTGTCCGTTCGAATTATCGAGCAGCTGCGAATTTCCAAGAAGCGGAAGTACTAAAAACGTAACGAGAAACCATTTCACGGTACAAAAGAAACCATTTCGACCATGCAAATGCGATTTGACTCAATTAATTGTCCGCATAGCATTGTTTAAAAACTCGTAACGCATCGGTCGCCAATCCATTTCTCCTGCTTGGAAGTTGAAGGAATCAAACCTTTGTCTTATCTTTGTGCCATGCAAAAAAAATGGTACGGAAAAGACTTCCGATTGGGCGTTTTAGGAGGCGGTCAGTTGGGGAGAATGTTGATTCAAGAGGCGGTAAACTACGATGTATATGTACATTGTTTGGATCCTGATCCCCAAGCTCCTTGCGTGGATTTGGCACATTCGTTTACTGTTGGATCATTGACTGATTTTGACACCGTTTACCGATTTGGACAAGATAAAGACGTATTGACAGTTGAAATCGAGCACGTCAATATCGAAGCGTTGGAGCAATTGGAAGCGGAGGGCAAGAAAGTGTTTCCGCAGCCGGCTATTTTGAGAATGGTGCAAGACAAAGGACTTCAAAAGCAATTTTATCAAGCCAATCACATTCCAACTCCTCCGTTTCATTTGGTGGAAAACAAAGCAGCGATTGACGCTTTTCTGCCAGAGTTTCCATTCATGCAAAAAATGCGCAAAGGTGGTTACGATGGAAAAGGAGTGACTGCACTCAAAACAGCATCCGATCTTGTAAACGCATTTGATGTGCCGAGTGTATTGGAATCTTTTGTTGATTTTGAAAAAGAATTATCGGTGATTGTTTCGCGTAACGAAAATGGAGAAACGGCTGTTTTCCCCGTGGTGGAATGCGAATTTAATCCAGAAGCAAATTTGGTAGAATTCCTTTTTTCTCCAGCAAAAATCACGGAAGAAATCGCAAAAAATGCTGAGAAATTGGCGATTCAACTCATCGAATCTCTTGGAATGGTTGGAATCTTAGCCGTTGAATTATTTTTGACAAAATCAGGCGATTTATTGGTCAACGAAATCGCACCGCGTCCACACAACAGTGGTCACCACACGATTGAGTGCAATGTTACTTCTCAGTTTGAGCAACACATGCGCAGTATTTTGAATTTGCCGTTGGGTTCAACGCGCATGATTCAGCCGGGTGTGATGATTAATTTACTCGGTGAAAAAGGCTTCGAAGGCGCAGCTATTTACGACGGCATGGAAAAAGCGATGGCGATTCCGGGAGTAAAAGTACATGTGTACGGTAAAGCCAATACCAAATCGCTCCGTAAAATGGGACATGTAACCATTGCGGCTGAAACGATTGAAGAAGCGAAGCAAACAGGAAGAGATATCAAATCATTGATTCGTGTTGTTGCACAATCATAAGTAATCATTCAAAACGAAATGAAATGGTAGGAATTATCATGGGAAGTAAGTCAGACCTTCCAATCATGCAAGAAGCAGCAACAATTTTGAGAGAATTGGGTGTAGCGTACGAAATCAATGTTGTTTCGGCACATCGAACACCAGAATTGATGTTTGAGTATGCAAAAAATGCGCACAAAAAAGGAATCAAAGTAATCATCGCTGGAGCAGGAGGCGCTGCGCATTTGCCAGGAATGACAGCCTCGTTGACACCATTACCGGTGATTGGCGTTCCGATCAAATCGAGCAACTCAATTGATGGATGGGACAGTATCCTCTCAATTCTGCAAATGCCGAATGGAATTCCCGTGGCGACGGTTGCGTTGAATGCGGCGAAAAATGCAGGGATCTTAGCTGCAAAAATGATCGCTACATCTGACGAAGCACTCTTGCAACGTTTGGCTGATTATATGGAAGAATTGAAGCAAGCAGTGCTAAAAAGCGGTGAGAATTTAGGACAGTAATTCTCAATCGTAAAGTAAATATTTCGAACGAATTTTTCGGAATTCTTGAATAGCTGGTTTCCATGAAGCCCGAATTTCTTTCGCACTCCATCCTTCGTTGATTTGTTTCCGCAGTTCAGCCGTTCCTGCCAATCGGTCGAAAAATGCGGGTTGATCGATGAATTGACTGCTGTCGCCCAACAAATTTTTGGCTTCCAATAGCCAGTTCAGGTTGAGGTCGTAGGAGCGTTTTTTGGTCGTCGGATTCAAATCAAATCCGTAACATAATTTGTTCTCCCACAACGGACTTTTAGCTCCAAAACTGGAAATTGGAGTGAATGAAAATGACTGTTCCGGAAATTTAGGATGTCCAAAATACTCAAACGGACGCTCTGTCCCACGTCCGATACTGACCGTCGTTGCTTCAAAAAGACACAAACTCGGGTACAATGCAATCGATGCGTCGGAACGTAGGTTTGGACTCGGTGGAATCGGAACGGAATGCCTCATTTTGTGCGAGTAATTTTTGCACGGAACGACATTCAATTTGCAATGTACACTGTCGGCGAGCCAGCATTCATCGTTAATCATTAATGCGTATTCACCAATCGTCATTCCATACACGATGGGCACGGGATGCATACCCACAAAGGAGCGATGCGCACTGTCGCGAACCGGACCGTCAACATAATGACCATTTGGATTTGGACGATCCAATACAATGATTGGCTTGTCGTTTTCGGCACAACTTTCCATCACGTAATGCAAGGTAGAAATGTAGGTGTAAAATCGTACACCTACATCTTGAATATCGTACAGTACGATGTCTACATCAGCGAGTTGGGATGGTTTTGGCTTTTTGTTGTTTCCGTAGAGCGAAACGAGGGGAATACCCGTACGCATATCAATACCACTGTATACTTTTTCACCTGCATCGGCATCGCCTCTGAAACCATGTTCCGGAGCAAAAACTTTCTTGATGTCAATTCCCAAGGAAAGTAGTGTGTCCACCAAATGTGTTTTTCCAATCATCGACGTTTGGTTGCCGACAATGGCTACCCGTTTTCCGCGCAGTGAATCCAAGTAAAGGTATAACCGCTCGCATCCCAATTTGAGTTGCGCATATTTTTCCTCCGTTTGGAGTTCATCTCCTTCTTTTGGACTGATAATTACATGGTTTTCAGAACCGTTTTTTTTGTCTGTATTCTCGAAGTATTTCTTTTTTATCCCGCAAGAATAAACCAAAATCAACAAAATACTTTTAAGGCACAAAAGCTTTGCGTACTTTAGCACTTTATTAGTATATCCATTGAAATTCGAGTATTTCATAGCAAGAAAAATCCTTAAAAATGAGGTCGAAGGTAAGAAAGTTTCCCGACCTATTGTCCGCATTTCTATAATTAGTATCAGTCTTGCAATGTTAGTAAATCTGATTACCGTTGCGGTAGTGACTGGTTTTCAGAAGGAAGTGCGCGACAAAGTCATCGGATTTGGCGCACACGCGGTTGTTACAAAATCGGGTGAAGCTTCTGTTTTTGAAAGTGAGCCCATTTTAAAAAATCAGTTTTTTTACCCCGTGTTGGAGCGTTCTGCACAGGTGCGACACATTCAACCGGTTGCGTACAAACCTGCGTTGTTGCAGTCGGATGCAAACACCGATGTGCAACAGCAGATTCAAGGAATCATGGTGAAGGGTGTGGATGAAAATTACGACTGGACTTTCTTCA
Source organism: Crocinitomicaceae bacterium (assembly GCA_008017065.1). Classification (GTDB taxonomy): domain Bacteria; phylum Bacteroidota; class Bacteroidia; order Flavobacteriales_D; family Crocinitomicaceae; genus JAQVCM01. The sequence goes on along the minus strand of SSGT01000053.1, from coordinate 7,763 downwards.
AAAAAAACTTAGTGGAGGGTCGCCTTCCGAAAATTGATGGGAAGAAAGTAACTGATGAAATCCTGATTTCTGCAAAAATTGCCAACGATCTCAATTATAAAGTAGGCGATCAAGCGCGTACCTTTTTTGTCAAAAATAAGCCCATCAAGAAGATGTTTACGATTGTTGGAATTTTTGAAACGGGCTTGGAAGATTTTGACCGTGAAATTGTAATTGCAGATATTCAACACATCCAAAAGTTGAACGATTGGGGAATCCAAGCCTCTATTCATGTGTCTGATACCTTGGCGTCGAACGGACATTTAATTCTCAAGGCGGATGTGATTGGAGGCAACGGAAATTACCGATACGATTGGGGAAGAGGATATGAAAATTACCGTGGAATTTCCTTTTTCCCGACAACCGATACCGTTGTTCGCTTGGTTGTTTCAGATTATTGGATGTTTATCGATGGATCGGATCATCCCACCGTAATTCCCGACACGGCCTATATCCGCGTGCAGGTTTCCGGTGATAAAACTTCGTTGTTTCCGTATGATGTGGATGCAGATCGAAAAGTAAAAAAGAAATTTTTGGACGAATCGGGCTACCGCTACTCCGTTTCAGCAGGACCTAAAAAAATCACCTTCGAGCAATTGGATGGAAAAGGAAGTTTTTCCAACTACGTCGGTGCGTTCGAATTCACCTTGCGCGATTGGAATTCGTTGCAAGAAGATGTGAAATTTGTTAAGAAACAGATTCAGTTTAAAGATCCGTCAGGAGAAGATTTGCGTGTCACGAGTATCGTGGATAGTGAAAGCGATATTTTTGTCTGGTTGGGATTTTTAGACATCAATGTCTACATCATTTTAGTATTGATGATTGTGATCGGTGTGATCAACATGGGATCAGCCTTGTTGGTAATGATTTTGGTGAAAACCAATTTTATCGGCATGATGAAAGCCATTGGAGCGACCAATTGGAGCATCCGAAAAGTTTTTCTATATCAAGCTGGTTTTTTGGTTTTACGTGGTATGTTTTGGGGCAATGTAATTGGAATTGGACTTTGCATGATTCAGAAATACGGTCAGGTGATGCGCTTGAATCCGGAAGTATATTACCTAAATGCTGTCCCGATTGATTTAAGTATCGTAGCAGTTCTCGTGCTCAATGCAGCTACGCTTCTAGTTTGTATGCTGGCATTGATCATTCCATCATACGTGATCACACGCATTTCTCCCGTCAAAGCAATCCGCTTCAATTAACGCAATTGCGGATCAAATGGTAGTTATTCCATGCAGTGACAGGGTGCGTCAAATTCGATGCGCATCCAGGGTAAACGTTCTTTCCAACGGAGTTGAAAGCTGGAAGGATAAGAAAGTCCATTCAAGACCAAGGTTCTCAGTTGCGGCATCGACACAAAAGCTTCGGGAAAGGAGCCAACCGGCGTGTCTGATAGATCCAAATAACTCAATTGAATCATGTATTGGATGCAGTCTGGAATTTGGGCGAACTGATTGCGGGATAAATCCAGCTTTTTCAAATTTTTCATACTGCACAATTGTACCGGAAAATTAAAAAACTTGTTTTTACTGAGGTTGAGCTCTTCCAATGAGTCCAGTTGATACATGAAATCGGGCAATGAAGCCAGTTTGTTTTTACTCAAATCCAATTTTCGGAGGCGTTTGAATTGTGTGAGTTGCCGCGGGATTGTGTCCAACTTCAATTTCTCAAAGCTGATCGCAAATACTTCCATCGGATCACTTTTCAACGCATCTTCCCATGAATAAACACGGTAATTATCAGCAGATCGAGCAATGCTAAACTGGAGGATGAGTACTAAAATAATGCCTAACCGTGTGTTCATCGTTTTGGAGTTGATTGCGTAATATTTCGATGGATTGAAACTGATGTTCGCCTCGAATGCGTTTGAATAAATGTACGGTAATTTTTTGATTGTACAAATCACCACTGAAATCAAACAGAAATGCTTCGAGTTTGACGATCTGCTCGTCGCTGACGGTTGGACGAATTCCGATGTTCATCATCCCGTCGTAGGTTGATCCATTTTCGACGGTTATTCGAACCGCGTAAACACCAATGGCGGGAATAATTTTGAGTGGATCATCGACCGCTATATTTGCAGTAGGAAAACCGATTGTACGCCCCATTTGTTGTCCCGTGACCACATTTCCAGAAAGTTGAAACGGTTCGTTTAAGTACAGATTTGCTGTTTCAATGTCGCCCAATTCAATTGCATGTCGAATCTTGGTAGAACTAACATTCACTTCGTCGATTTCGTGTGCCGGAATTTCGAGTACCTTGAACGGCAACCGGGTTGAAAGTGCTTGCAAGTGGGCGAGTGAACCTTCTCTGTTTTTCCCGAATTGATGGTCGTAGCCCACAACAATGGTGTGTACCTTGAGTTTTTTGACTAAATATTCTTCTACAAATTCGGTGGCGGTGACGGCTGAAAATGCTTTCGTAAATGGAAATACGATGAGGTTATCCAATCCCAAACGCTCTAAATTCTCGATTTTCTCGGCTTGTGTTTGAATCAATTTTAATCCATGAGAATCTGGCGAAATTACCATCCGTGGGTGCGGAAAAAAAGTAAAAAGAACCGATTCGCCACCGATTTTGGCAGCTTCCTCATTGAGTTGTTGAATGATTTTTTGATGTCCGACATGCACTCCGTCAAACGTTCCGATTGTTAAAACGGCGTTTGGTATCACGCCAACTTTTTCAAAATCTGTATAAACTTTCACGAATGGAGATTAGTTTTTAATCATTTTACGTGTGACACCTGAATTCAAATCCCGAACGAAGTAAACACCTGAAACAAAATCCGCTAGTTGAATTTGGCGTTCGTCTCTTTCAATCGTGCGGACTAATTTCCCTTGAAGGTCGAAAATAAGTGCACCTGCAAACTGATCGTCGTTTACACGTAAATTGAGCAACTCGTTGGCTGGATTCGGATAGATTTCAAACAAAATTTCTTCGTGTGCAACTTCTGGCAATCCGAGTGATGCATCCAATGCGGTTGAGAAAATTGGTCGAATCATCAGGGATCCCGAAAAGGACGTATTTGGCCACGTTGTACCGTTGTCGTTGCTGAAGAAAATTTTGTCGCTGTTGATTGTATTTCGGTCAAATCCAATACATAACTTATCGGCTTCTAATTGTCTCCAACCAACGTAGAATGTTCCGTCGATTGCCAATTTCATGGTGTCTTTCAAGAAATAGTACGTGAATTTGTTTTGTGCACTTTCGTAGACGGGTTGACGCGGAAAGAAAAAATTATCTTGGTAGAGAATACTTCCTGGTTGGCCGTTGTTGTCGTCCCAAACGGTAAGTAAAAATAAATTGTTGGAAACATCTTTGACGCTCGGTACAAAGTGCATCATCACACCAATGAGCGAATCAGCCTCATAGGGTGTGAATTGGTAAGCAAGCATCGATTGTACCCCTGTCGTTCCGTAAACTTGTTCGGCACTGCCATCGTCGTACGCGTAGTAGTTGCTAAACACTTGTTTGCCTGTGGCAGTATCGTTCAATGTAATTTGTGAGAATGGAGCAGTAGCTGTTGCGTGCAAATCAAACGTTTGTTGATCGCCGGCTTTCGTCTCGTCAAAATGATATCCTCCTGAAAAATCATGGAAACTTTCAAAGAAGGTGCGTGGTGCGTAGTTGGTTTGGACGGGGTCGTTGGTCAATTTCACGTCGGTAAGTACAAAATTTCCTTCCGCGGCATTGTTGTAAGTAATCCAAGCTGATCCATCCTGACTGTTTTCTGTAATGTTACTTCCGTTGCGGAGAAAAATGCGCACTGAATCCGACATTTTATTTTCAAAATTATTTTTGTAGTGTTCCCACGGCACAGCAGTGTAGTCCTTTAGAAAAGAACCGAGCGGATACACAAAAGCGAAATCTTTAAATAAAGTGTCTTGTGCACCCGAGGATGCTCTTAAATTAACGTAGTCAATATGGAAATGATCCAAACTTCCTGAAAGTCCACCGTAGTTTTTGAAACGAAACTGAAATCCTTTTTTGAAATACTTGGTGTCTTGAATTTTTAAATGCACTTTTTTAAAGTCTGAAACTGGTGCTCCCGTTGCGGACCATGCGCGAAACCACTGATTGACTTCTGGAGCAAAAAACTCCAAAACCAACGAATCCGTTTCTTCTGTTGGGTCGCCAAGTCCTTCGGTTTGGTACAAAAAACTCAAGTACACTTCGTTTCCAGCATTCAAACTACTCATGTTGATTGGTTTCGAATGCAACATATCCGCTAAGCCAGTTGCCGAACTTCCAAAATTGTAGGGATATCCATTTTCATCCAAGCCATCAAAAGTAACTAAACCTAGCGTCCAAGGTTTGTCGGCAAAGCGGTAATTATGGTACGCTTGTCGATCCAACCAATACGCGTTTGGATCATTCAGATTGGCAAAAAACTGGGTCGCTGAATCTTGAAAAAAGAACGGTGAAAGTTGCCACAACGTATCCGAATCATTGGGGAAGTCAACGGTATCGATGATGTCGTAGGCAGGATATACAGTGGTTACAATGTATTCGGGTGGATAAACGGCAAAGTTGGTCACTTGAACTGTGTCTGCGGGAAGAGCGGTGCTTACAACCGTTCCTGCGGCGATGTTGCGCGTAATTCGAAATGTTGGAATGTTGGAGTAACGTACATTCAATGCAAGCGGTAAATTCGTTGTTTTGTGCAGGAGTTTGTAACGCGTATCAAAAGTCACACTAGGGTCTGAAAAATCAGCGACGTATTTTTGAAAATGGTCGTTGGTAAACTCGTCAAACAACGAACTCGTGAGACTCACGACCAAGGTGTCGGACGTGTAAATAAACGTTGAATCAAACGTATTCGCTCCACTTTTTAATTGAATGGGCTTGAGGATATCCGGATTTACTCCCAACGGTCCGAGATATTCTTGGGCAAACAAGTTGATACTTGAGAGCAACACTATACAGAAAGCGCAAAATAATTTCATACATTCAGACTTTATCGTTGTCTTTCGTTTACGGACAAGCGTCTTTTTCGAGTAAGATGGTAACTGTGGATCCTGCTGGACTCAACACTCCTTCGATGAACTCTGGAGTTTGAGAAGTTACCTTCGCTGAAGCGCTATCGGCTGCATTTTGGCAGTTGATATACGACTCGAAAAGTGTAATTGAAGACATGGAAGATAAACGTTCTTTTACTTCACTTATTGTCAAGCAATTTAAATCTGGAATTTGAACCGGTTCACCGCCTTGATTTTTTCCTACAACGAGGTAGATCGTTGACCCGATTGGGATACGTGTACCTTCTTTGATTGTTCGTCCTTTGTATTTTTGATTCAAGACAGCTCCATCTGCTTCGGTGGTGGTTTCATAGGTGATGGAGTATTTTAATCCTCTGTTTTTCAGAACACTTTCTGCAAATCGTTGGGATTTATCAATCAAACTTGGCATCTCCACCAAACGTGTTTTTTTGGATACGCGCAACCGAATGATTCGACCTTCTTTCACAAACACATTTGTAGAATCTGTTGGCCGTGGGTCTTGACTCAAAATTGTACCTTCGGGTTTGGACGGATCGTAAATCGAATCTAAAATCTCAAATTGCAGGTCATTTTCCTCCATCAATGCTGCAATGTTTTTTACATTTTTTCCAAACAGTGCGGGAACTTTGATTTTCTGACCGTGATTGGTCATGCTATCCAAAATCAAAACCATTCCACCAACAACAATGATGTAAGTTAAAATAATCAATCCGACATGCTTTACGAAATGCTTGGTCAGAATAAAATTTTTCAGTTTTGTTAAAAATTCCATGAATGTTTTTCAAATATGAGGAGCAAATATAGGAAATAGCGATGAGATAATTTCATATCGCAAGAATATTCCAAGCACACGGTTTTTTTAATGTTCATCGATTTTTTTATTTGCGGATTCGAGATTCTAATATTAGTTGTTTTTATTTGAAATTCAGCAACTTATAATCACGTGTGGTTTTCTGACTTTCAAAAAACGATTTTATCCAAGTCGGTGTGCTGAAAACTTTTGTCAAATCATTCCATGAAACCACTTTTTCAGCCGTAATTTCGTAACGTACAAGCGCGTGATTCGTCCTAAAAACCGAATTTTACACGCTTTAATTTTCAATACACAATACCATGAAACGCATTGCCATTTTTTGCGGTGGATACTCGTCAGAATTTGATATTTCCATCAAAAGCGCCTCCACTATTTTAACCAATTTCCCGGAAGGATACGATCCCTTCTTGGTGGAAGTGACTCGTGAACAATGGACAGCAATTTACCAAGGAGAACGGTTGGAGTTCAATCCGTGGGAAATGTGTTTTTCACACAACGGAAATGCGATTCAGGTCGATGCGGCGTTGATTTACATTCATGGTAATCCGGGCGAGAACGGAAAATTACAGGCGTTTTTTGAAATGAAAAACATTCCATGCATCAATTCGGGAGCACTTGCATCTGAACTTTCGTTCGATAAATGGTATTGCAATCAATTTTTACGAGGATTCGACATCCCGGTGGCGAAATCGCTGCTACTCACTTCGATTGATGCGTATGAAAACGAGTTCATCCTCGAAACGTTGGGTCTTCCGTGTTTCGTGAAACCGTCCGATTCTGGATCGAGTTACGGCATTTCAAAAGTTAAAACTGCGGAAGAGTTGCAACCTGCCTTGGAAAAAGCATTTGCAGAGGGAGAAACCGTAGTGATCGAATCATTTTTAAATGGTACGGAAGTGACCTGTGGCGTGTATCGAACAAAAGCAGGCATTCATGCATTGCCATTGACTGAAATTGCAACAGACAATGATTTTTTCGATTACGAAGCAAAATATTTGGGGGCATCGCAAGAAATCACACCGGCACGCGTTTCGGCAGCAATCACCAATCATGTTCAAGAAATTTCTAAAAAAATATACCAACTCTTGCGTTTAAAATCCATTGCGCGTATTGATTTTATGGTGGTGAATGACGTACCTCATGTAATTGAAGTAAACACAACCCCGGGATTTTCGCCAGCAAGTTTAGTTCCGCAAATGATCGCGTGCGAAGGAAATACAATTCGCCAATTTTGGAAAGAGATCCTCGAATTTGAACTGAAGTAAGTTCAACCCAATTCTCTTACCCGCAAGTTTCGCTCTTCAATCGGATTTTGCTTACATTTACATTTCAAATTTCAAGTCGATTCAAATGAATATTTTAATTACAGGTGGCGCGGGGTTTATTGGTTCGCACGTGGTTCGCAGATTTTTAACAAACTATCCAACATACAACATCGTTAATTTTGATAAGTTGACCTATGCGGGTAATTTGGCGAACTTGAAAGATGTTGAAAATCTTCCAAATTACACCTTTTTTAAAGGAGATATTTGTTCGTTGGAAGACGTAACGAATGCTTTTGAAAAGCACCAAATTACACACGTTATTCACCTCGCTGCTGAATCGCATGTCGATCGTTCGATCGAAGGTCCGCTCGAGTTTGCAATGACCAACGTGGTTGGTACGCTCAATTTGTTGAGTGTTGCGAAATCGTTTTGGAAGGAAGGAGAACATGTGTTTCACCACGTTTCTACCGACGAAGTCTACGGTAGTTTGGGGGCAGAAGGATTATTTACGGAGGAAACTCCTTACGATCCACGGAGTCCATATTCGGCTTCCAAGGCATCGTCGGATCATTTTGTGAATGCTTTTTATCACACGTATGGTTTTCCGATCAAAATTTCAAATTGTTCGAATAATTACGGAAG
>SSGT01000010.1 GCA_008017065.1 Crocinitomicaceae bacterium | reverse complement strand
AGTAAAATACGTCTTCTACACGAGGAAGCTTCCGCGTATTGCAACATACGATTGAGTTTTTCAATCAGCACCTCTTGTTGGTCTGATTGGCTCGCGAAATCTTTGAGCAGAATCACATCTCGGTAATTGTAATACAGACGCGTAATTGACGGCATTCCGTCGCGACCCGCTCGACCAATTTCTTGGTAATATCCTTCCATGTTTTTCGGGAGGTTGGTGTGGATCACCCACCGAACATTGGATTTATCGATTCCCATTCCAAATGCAATCGTTGCACAAATCACTGGAATCTCATCGTTCACAAAGTCTTCTTGAACTTGAGCCCGTTCGTCGGCTGGTAATCCTGCATGATAGAACGCCGCTTGAATTCCATTGTTTTGTAGCGTTGTACACCATTCTTCCGTTTCTTTCCGACTCAGGCAATAAATGATTCCTGAATCGTTTGAGCGCGCTTGGATAAAATCAATGATTTGTTTTACTTTCTCTTTTTTGGGAAGATTTCCCATCACTTCCAACGAAAGATTGGGTCGATCAAATGAGGTTGAAAACAAGGTTGGATTGGAAAGTCCGAGATGGGTTTGAATGTCTTTTTTGGTGAGCTTGTCAGCTGTTGCCGTCAGTGCTACAAATGGAATTTCTGAAAACTGATTTCTTAATTCACGAATCATGGTGTATTCGGGTCTGAAATCGTGTCCCCACATCGAAACGCAATGTGCTTCGTCGATTGCAACCATCGAAAGTTTGATCTCTCGCATCCACGTTTGGATACCCGACATCAGTGTTTCTGGAGAAATGTACAAAAGTTTGAGCTCGTTTTGTTGCGCACGGTTCAGCACATCTTGTTTTTCAGATTCGGATTGTGAACTGTTTAAGTATGCGGCAGGTACGCCGTTGGTCAACAAACTTTCCACTTGATCTTTCATCAACGAAATCAGTGGAGAAATGACCAATGCAACGCCGTCAAATAGAAGTGCTGGAATTTGAAAGCAAATCGACTTTCCCCCGCCTGTGGGCATGAGTACAAGTGCGTCTTTTTTACGTAGAATGTGTTGGATGATTTGTTCTTGGTCTGCCCGAAAATGATCGTAACCAAATACTTCTTTGAGTACTTTTTTTGCTTCTTTCATGAGTTGGTTGTAAAGATAATTCAAATTAAATTTACGAAATCCGTTTCGATTAACCAAATCATGCATAAAAAAAACGGAATGAATTGCTCCATCCCGTTTTCAAGCTAATTTTAATTTTTAGTGCTGAATCACAAATTTTTGAGAGGTAGTAGCACCATTTTCGAACGTACAGTTCATGAAATAAATTCCATTTTTGAATCCTTTCAGGTCAATCTTACCAACAGACGAAGGAGCGAGCGATAGGTTGTCTTCTTTCACGCTTTTGCCTGAAACATCGACAATAGAATATGCGATATTTTCTGTTTTTTGAAGGCCTAGTTCGATTTGAATTTCTTGTTTTGCCGGATTTGGAAACAAGTTCAATTGAATTTCTTCTTTTTCATTTTCAGGAATATCCAAAACATAACCAACTGTAAAGCGCTCTTTGATGTTGCAACCAAAATCACCGTTGAAGTTTTTTAGTGTAGATTGATTCACATCTTTGATAAAGCGTGCTTGTCCAACTCCTGGATTTACGTTGTAATATTGGTAGTACCACCACGAAATCCCATCGCAGTTGTCATCTGTCATTTCAAACGTGTAACATCCTGTTGGCAATTCCAACGTATCGATGTAGAGTGTATTGTTTACGTTGTTTACACGACTTGCAACAACTGTTCCCGAAGCATCTTTGATGGTCCAATTGGTTTCGTTGTACGCAGGATTAGTTGGAGAAGAAGCGTTGTTCGTTTTGAAATACATGCGGAATTTGGTCGGATACGATTTGACATGCGTAAAGGTTGACTTGTATGAATTGTTGAATGCATTTTCGTCGTTTGCTTGTCCGTTAAACGAAGTTAATCGCACTTCAAAAACATTGCTTTCATTTCCGTTAAAGATTGCAGTGTTTGATCCCAGATCAACGACTTCTTCTGCTAAGAATGGTAAGTTTCCTGTCCAGTTATAGGTACCAACTTGTCCTCCTGCAAGGTTGTATTGAATGGTCAAACTTGTCAACACTTGTGTTCCAACATTCTTGATGCGAATGATAGGATTGTTGCAAATTCCGTTCGAACGTGTGAAATTTGGATCATTGGTAGGCGCGATGATTTCTTCGATGGATGCATCCAACGCATGGTTCGGTGCTTTGTACGTGATTAATTGAGAAGTAACGCTATATCCTCCGATATTTCCTTGGCTGGGAGATGTATACGGTTCAAAATCCATGTTTACGTCGAAGTTTGTTCCGGGATTTGTGTAAGTACTCAAATCATGAAAAATTGGATAAACGATTTCTCCAGGGCACCAATTGGCGCGATCAAACAACCACGTTCCAGTTTGTGGCGAGATGTTGTTAACACCACAATCGCTTTTCCATAACTGTTTTTGAGCAATTGAGTTTCCGTTGATTTTTTGCTGGTAATATTTACTACAAAATTCTCCACAACCAGTATCATCCGAGCCATGACCGCTGATGATATTTTTGATCATCGCACGCGCTGCAGGAGCGGAGTACTGAAAGGTTTTGTTTGTCAAGTAATTTTCGATCGGATCGGTCGTTTTACCGTACGGAAAATATCCATCGTAAATATTTTCGACAGCTACTGCTTCCATCGGCGGAACTCCTTCGATGTATTCAAGTTTCAACGTTAGCGTAAATCCCCAGGAATAACCTTGGTAAGCAAAACGCATATCTAGATTGCCTTTCAGGATAGAAGCATAATCGGTAACATCTATAATGTAGTCGTGTTTCCGAGAAATACTCCAGTCGGTTGCATACGGCGTAATTACACGCCCAATCTCGACCGTATCTGCGTTTGCTGGTTTGGCATATAATAAAGTTGTGTAGTCCCAAGAACCGCAGTATTGTGTTCCCGCAGGACAATTGTATCGTCCTAATATATAGTGCATGCGAATTTTGCGATAGCTCGTACCGCCAGCAGGTAGCGCAGCAGTGGTATCAAAATCACCGTAGTGATCGATTTTTCTATTCTCATAGACAGTCACCCAAGTAGTGTCGCCGGGCGCAGCAAAAGAATTGCTTGAATAAATACATGTAAAGAGAAAGAGGTACAATAGTTTCTTCATAACTGTTATTTTTTTTTGCTAAAGATAAATCTTAAAAAGATCGTGCGGATTAATCGCGTCGGGACAAATTCGGGACTTATTGCATTCCTATTCTAGCCGATTGATTTTTAGAAGTTCAACAATTGGAAAAACGTACAGCGATACACGGGGGTTGTCGGTTGTCCCGAAAGTTTCCCGTTGAATTGAAAGCGAAAAATTGGTTGATCTAGGAAGTGTAATTTTATTGGTTGTTGGTGGTTATTTCTTGTTATTTTGTATTTTGGGGTGAAATAACAGGGGGTGTGTTGAAAAAAAATACATTTTTTCTGTTTGATACCCCCGTAAAAAGTTGTAAATTTGCACAAAAATTCGATTTTATGGCAACAATCAGACAGCAAGCTTATCAAGATGTATTACATCGCTCACCGAAACACATTGAGTTCGATGGGAAAATTTCTGAAATTTTTGGAGAAAATGTTTTTCACCAAGACGTTATGCGTGAGTATTTACCAGATGGTGCATACAAAATGATGATGGCTTGCATTCAGAGTGGAGTTAGTTTGGATCGCAACATTGCGGATCAAGTGGCTTCTGCGATGAAAGATTGGGCGTTGACCAAAGGTGCTACACATTATACACACTGGTTTCAGCCATTGACAGGGACTACTGCTGAGAAGCACGACGCATTTTTCAAACCTGTCGGACCGGGAAGAGCGATCGAGCGTTTTGATGGCGATTTGTTGGTTCAGCAAGAGCCGGATGCATCTTCGTTTCCAAACGGAGGAATTCGCAACACGTTTGAAGCGAGAGGGTACACGGCGTGGGATCCTTCTTCACCTGCATTTGTGATCGGAAAAACACTGTGTATTCCAACGATTTTTATTTCGTATACAGGTGAATCGTTAGACTTCAAAATGCCGTTGATCAAAGCATTGCATGCAATCGATCAGGCTGCAGTAGACGTTTGTCAGTATTTTGATAAAAATGTAAATAAAGTAATTGCAACCTTGGGTTGGGAGCAAGAATATTTCTTGATTGACAAAGCATTATACAATGCGCGTCCAGATATCATGATGACCGGGAGAGCGCTTTTTGGTCAGGCACCAGCAAAAGGACAGCAATTGGAGGATCACTATTTTGGTTCAATTCCAGAACGCGTGACGGCTTTCATGCGCGAATTTGAAGTAGAAGCGATTCGCTTGGGAATTCCTGTGACAACACGTCACAACGAGGTTGCACCCAACCAATTTGAATGTGCACCAATTTTCGAAGAATGTAACTTGGCAAACGATCACAACTTGTTGTTGATGGATTTGTTGGAGAAAATTGCCATCAAACACGACTTTAGAGTGTTGTTGCACGAAAAACCATTTAGCGGTGTCAACGGATCTGGAAAACACAACAACTGGTCGTTGTCGACCAACACAGGGGTTAACTTGTTGGCACCTGGAAAAAATCCAAAAACGAACTTGCAATTTTTGACATTCTTTGTCAATACAATTAAAGCGATCCATGACAACGCAGATTTGTTGCGTGCGTGTATAGCTTCAGCGAGCAATGATCACCGCTTGGGAGCGAACGAAGCGCCACCAGCAATTATTTCTGCATTCATTGGTTCGCATTTGTCTTCCATTTTGGACGACATTGAATTGAGCGTGAAGGCGGGTAAAATGAGTCCTGAATTAAAAACAGAATTGAAATTGAATATTGGTAAAATTCCTCAAATCATGATGGATAATACCGATCGAAACCGAACTTCGCCGTTTGCTTTTACGGGAAATAAGTTTGAATTCCGTGCTGTTGGTTCTTCTGCCAACTGTTCAAAATCGATGATTGTTTTGAATACAATAATGGCGAATCAATTGCGTATTTT
>SSGT01000101.1 GCA_008017065.1 Crocinitomicaceae bacterium | reverse complement strand
ATAAAAACTCGATTTTTCCATGTCCGTAGGGGTGATTTTGATCCTTCGGAAGCGAAGAGAGATACAAGCTATACAATCCGATAAAACCCGTAATGATGTTTACAATACTTTCCAACGCGTCGGTTAGAATTGCAACAGATTGCGTGAAATACCATGCAACGACTTTGAGGAGAAACAAGAAAATACCAACCGCGACAATCCACTGTTGAAATGCAAAATTACTTTTCGATTTTACGGGTTTTTTCATCATGTCGATCGCCGAATAAATGCGCTTTTGCTGTTTTTACGAGTTTAATTATCGGTCGGATTGATTGGAAAATCCGTCATCATTTTGTATTTATCTCCCAGTTTTCGCATGAAATATTTCCATTGATCTTCCTCGCCAATGTGCATGATTTCGTCCGATGAATCTACTTCTGCAACTACCCACGCATTTTCTTCAATTTCGCGTGTTAGCTGCCCTGCACTCCAACCAGAATACCCCAGAAAGAAGCGAATTTGGTGGTTTTCCAAATGTTCTTTTTTCACGAAAGAATAGAGCTGATTAAAATCTCCTCCAATCCACAGATTGTTACCTATTGCGATGCTTTCATGCAGCGTTTCACCCAACGTATGAATAAAAAACATGCTTTCGAGCTCAACCGGACCGCCAGTACTCAATTTAACTTGAATGGAGGGGAAAAGTTCGTTTAATTCTTGCAAGTCAATTTCAATTAAGTTGTTGAGCACAAATCCAAAACTTCCCGATTTGGAATGTTCACACAGGTACACAACGGATCGCTCAAAATAAGCATCACCCGCAAATGGATCAGCGATCAATATTCGTCCTTTTTGTGGAGCGAGTTGGTTTTTAAATGCGATATCTAACACGAGGATATGGGTTATTTTCTAAGAATTTGACTGACTTTTAGCTCGGTCACTTTTCCGTATTTTGACAGTATTTTTTTGTTGAATTTCTTTTTGTTTCCAACCACAATTAGTTGCGTGTTTTTTCCAGCAAGGTGTTGTTGGTAGAAATTCACAATCTGCTCGAAGGTAAGATCACTGTAGTACGGTAAAAGTTGGAGCATAGGATCTTGTGTAAGTCCCATTTTTTGCCATTCGTCTACTTTTTCGATTAAACTTCGAAAATCAGGTTTGCTTGATTTGGCTTCGGAGATCAGCGATGCGCGAATAGCTTCTTCCCGCTCCGCTTTCAAGGGCATCTTTGTGATCAGTTGATGCATGACTTCGAGCGCTTCCGGGGTTTTGTCGCCCTGACAGCCAACGTATGCTGAAAATGAATTTTCGAGTGAGGGGCGCGCAGCCAATTTGTATCGTGCCGAAGTAGAATATGCGAGCGATCGAAACTCGCGAATTTCCTGAAAAACCAACGATGACATGTCTCCTCCAAAGTACAAGTTGAACGCAGCTACATTTCCTTGATCTTCCAACGACATCGGCAATCCTTTTGTTAAAAAGAGAATTTGTGATTGAACTGCTTTTTTGTCGTTGACGAAATACACTTTCGGTGAGTCAAATCCTTGCATCGGATAGTAAATTTCCTGCTTTTCGGCCTTCAGTTGCGTTGAGAAGCGAATCGAACTGTTGATCGCCTCAGAAACAGATACGTGTGATTTTGATCCAGTGTAGTTGATCTTCACCGCATATCCTTGGGCATTCCGAAACGATTCTATGAGTTGGTTCGGTTTTAGTTGCTTCAACTGCTTGGAATTCATTTCTTGTAGAAATTTTGATTTGGTTCCAAATAAAGCATATTGTTGCGCTGCGGATAGCAGATTCATAAGGTCTTTGTTGTTTAGTTTTCGGTTGGATGCAATTTCTTCTGTCAAACTTTTGATTGCTTGGTCGGTGCCTTGCATGTGATCCAGAAATTCGTTTACGAGTTTCAAGGTTTGGTCAAAGTGAATATCCATTCCCTCGATTTCGAGGAAGGTGGAGTGTGCGTTGCTCCCGAAATTCATGGATGCACCTAGTGCAAAAAGCTTGTTTTTAAATTCGGTAACTGTCCACTGTTCGGTACCTAATTTTGATAAATAACTCGGAACATAAATCAGCAGTGAATCGTCTTGCTGACCAATTCCCCAAGCAATTTTCAGGTTGAAAATCTCGTTAAACGTGTTGGGAACGGTCCGCAGTTGCACATTTGGAATGATTTCGGAACGTTGAATCGCGTTGTTGAAATCTACAAATTGCGGTTTCAAATTGGCAGTTTCTGTTTTTCTCCATGCTTCACAGTATTTTGACACTTTGTTGTCGGGGGGAATGACTGCTTCAAATTTTGGTTTGGTTAATTTGTCTTTTTTGGGTGAACCCATGGTCGAATATAGCGCTAAGTAATTTTCACCATAATAGGTGTTGACCGTAGCTACAATTTCTTCCTTCGTAAAGTTTTTGATTTGCTTAAAGTTTGCCAAATACTGGTTCCAAGGGGTATTGGAAGTATATGCGTTCATCATCAGGAGTGCTCTACTTTCATTGCTTTCGAGTTGTTTTTCGAAATTTTTCTGAGCCGACAATTTTGCGCCTTCAAAGAATGAAAGATCAAATTCGCCTTTGCGCAATTTTTGCAATTGTTGATCCAGTAGTTGATCCGCTTCCTCAAAACTTTGTCCAATTAATTTGGGGATTACAAACAAAACCGAAGCCGCATAATCGTTGTATTCCATTGGAAACATTCCCGAAAAAGTAATTTTACCTTCGTTGGTCAAATTGTCGAGCAGGCCGGAACCTTCGGAATTGGTCAGCAAGTAATTGGCTAATTGCAATTTTTGTTGATCCGGGTGTCCATTGGCAGGCGCTCTATAACCGCGCACAGCTGCTTTGATCGGTGTCGCTTTGATTGTAATAGTTTCTTTTCCAGCGAAATCAGCTTCGGCGTATGTTGGGAAAACGGGAACTTCGGCGGATCGCCAATCTGAAAAGTATTTTTCAATCAATTGAATCGCTTCTTCGGTATCGAAATCGCCTGAAAGTGAGAGTACCATGTTGTTAGCCACGTAATACGTGTTAAAATAGTGATACATTTTTTCCAACGATGGATTTTTCAAGTGTTCCGTTAATCCAATAATCGGTTGTTGCCCGTACGGGTGTGTTTTCCAGAAATTTTTATTGAATTCATCCAACACGAAGAAGAATGGCGAATCCATACTTCTGTTTTTTTCTTCGTAAACGGTTTCCAATTCCGATTGAAAAAGTCTGAAAACAGGCTGTTCGAAGCGATGATCGTAGATTTTCAACCAATGTTCCAATTTGTTTGCTGGAAATGCATTGTGATAGGCAGTATAATCTTCGGTGGTAAAGGCGTTGACTCCCGTCGAACCGATTTCGCTCAACATGCGGTCCATTTCGTTGGGAATCGCATATTGTCCTGCCTTGATTGCCTCTTCATTGATTTTCAATTGGATGGATTCGCGCGCTGCTGCATCGGTCGTCTTACCCAACTGTTCGTACAATTTTTCGATTTCCTTTAGATGAACGGATTCTTTTTCATAATCCCAAGTGCCCATTTCCTGCGTCCCTTTGAAAAGCATGTGTTCCAAGTAGTGCGCCATTCCAGTTGCGTCTTTCGGATCGTTTTTTCCACCAGCTTTCACCGCAATGACTCCAAAGATTTGTGGTGTGTCGTGATTTTCTGAAAGCATGACTGTCAATCCGTTTTTTAGCACAATTTGTTTCACATTCATCGGATCATTGAATGTAGGAATTTGTTCAGTTTGTGCAAACGTGTTGATACAACTAAATACCAAGCAACCAAGGAAAAAATTTCTCATGTTAAAAATATTGAGTTGTAAAAATAAGCTTTTCAGGAGTAGAATTGACAAATTAATCCTACTTGGAAACGGATAACTGGTATTTTAGATGTTTAATCCCTGTTGTTGTATGTAGGTAAGTGATTGAAAATATGCACAAAACAGTTTTGCGAGCGTTTTTTTGCACAGCTACGTTGGCGGATTGTGAATTTCGAATTCCAATTCCTTAAAACAACTCCGGCGGTTTTCGTAATTCCAGTTTGGCGTCTTTGAATAAATTCGATGTGGAATTTAAACTAAATAAAAAGCTCTTATTTGTTCCGATCGGTGTCCAATAGAATGCCAAATTCCAACAGTGCATGTTGCGCGTGAAATTCAAACGGGCATTTCCGATTTTTTGAGTTTTTAAATCAAAATAGATATCTGTCACCACTTTCCAACGTTTGGTAAAACTCAAATCTCCGTTCATCGCCAAGGTGTGGGTTTGTGTGTAGTTTCGTGCGCTTTCTGGCGTTAAATTCGATTTGTTTTGGTTGGCAGTAATTGCATATACGTGAGTGAAACTGACTTTCCACGGAATATCAAAGTCAACGTATGTTTCAGGATGCAATGCAAAATAACGGAAGTCGGCATTCCAGTTTTCGATGAATTGCTGCTTGTTTTGCTGGATTTTATTTCTGCTTGCTTTGGGGGCCAATGTAAAGGTGCTATTGAAACTAAGGTTGACAAATCTTCCCAGTTTTCCAGATTCATTAAGCGCAAAATCGCGGGTACTTTTTCCCGTCGAATCGATCCAATTGTAGGGGCTAAAACTTCCGTTGGCAACAAAGTTGAAAAATTCAACTGGACTAATTCGGAGATCTGCGTTGATGTTGGAAAGGTTCATCGAGTCTTTCAAAAAATCATAGCTCCCGGAAAAAGATAAATTATCGATGATCCGTGTTTTTTTGAAACCAGTAAGTGTGTCTTTATCTGATTTTCGTTTCAGTTCAAAGGTGTTGACAAATCCAAAATTCAAGATCGATTGATCATTCGTCACTTGTTCTTTGTACAAACTTTTTTCGAATGCGGAGTAGTTCACAAGTGTATCAATTCCAGTTTGGTAACTCAATGATTTGTTTAAATTGGGTACGTAACGATAGCCAAAACTCGGCGTCAAGATGTGACGCAATAGCGGCTGTTTTTTGCCGAGAAACTTGTAATAGCTGTAAAGCATCGTTGTTAGTTGGACATTGAGCGAAACATTTTGAGACATTCCAACTTGTTGGATTTGGGTTTCTTGCACCGTGTCGTTGATTTCGGCTTTTCTGATTTGTTGAAAGTTGATTCGGTTCGAATAATTGACGGATGGCGTTAACTTTACCGTATTGTCGAGTACGCCGATTGTTGTTTGGATCGTCGAACTTTGTGAAACGCCATTCATGAATTTCTTTTGAATTTCAGCGTAGCGGTTTTGAGTAATCAAACTGTCGTGAAACGTAGCTGAATTTTGCCCTTCCAAATTGTAGGTCATTCCGATTTGCTCATACCATTTGATTGAACCAACTTTGTTTCTCCGCAAGGGTTTGAACGGAAAAAAGCGAGTGACATTGGCCGTGAAAACAGGTGCCGTTGCCACAAAATTTCTCGTTTGTGAATTTTGACGAATTGACGTTTTTAATCCCATTGTAATTGGTTTTCCTGGGAAATAACGCTGTAAGTTGATGTCGGAATTGAAACTATTCGTAAAGTAATTCGGATTCAACGGGTCTAAGTTGTTTTTGGTTTGATTGTCAGAGATGAAATTGACATTGGAGGAGAAATTCCAGATCGGATTTGATTTGGGGTCTTGTCGGTGTGTCCAAATAACGGTGACTTTGTTGTTGCGCGTTTTGCTTGGAAACGGCGCTTTAAATTGCTGAAAACCGATTTCGGTGGAGCCAGCATATTTGTATTTGATGCGGTATTCGGTGCGATTGGTAAGTCCCCACGTTCCGCGCGAGTAGAGATTTCCAAGGAATGTCGTATGCAAACTGTCGTTGATTGGAATGTAGTAACCCAAGTCTTGCACGCCCATCCCAAATTGCGACTGCGGAACAAATTTCGGAAACAAAATTCCATGCGATCTTTCTTTCGGCTTTTTTTGAGGAATGAATGCAAACGGAAGTCCGAGTGGGGTAGGGACTCCCTGGATCCACAGATTCATCGGCCCCGATACAATGCGTTTTTCGGGAACTAAGATGGCCTTTGAAAGTTGAAAATGATAGTGTGGTTCTTCCAAATCACAGGTCGTGAATTTTCCCTGTTTGAAATGTATTTGTTCGTTTGCTTGTCTTTTTGCAACGCCCATATACAGGAAGTTTTCATCTTGTTTGATTTTCACTTCTTGAATGTAGGCTTTTTTGGTCTCGTAATTCACGCGGATTTTGGCGGCTTCCACTTCTTCTCCTGCTTGAATCAATTTCGGTAGCCCGATCCGCATGCTGTCTTTATCGTAAGTATACGAGGCGAAGATTTCTTTTTTTTCAAAATCAACTAAGATGTAACTTGCATTCAAATTGAGGTCTTCGTATTCCACTTTTGCATCTCCAAATAAATGCAATTGTTTTTTCTTGAAATCGTTGAATATCGAATCCTTTGCACTGAACTTGGCTGTTGTTTCAAACGATTCATCGGTGGTGTAAATCGTGTCTTTTGAAGCGACCGTTTGGGCAACAACTTGCTTGCTCGACAACATTATTAACAATGCACCGAAGATAAGTTGAACTATGGAACGCTTTTTGACCAATGAATTGTATCTAATTTTGTAATGAAAGCTAATATAAGCTGTAATGAACAATAAAAATTCGAGTGCAAAGCTATAAAATAACCCAAACTCAAAGAGAAAAAATGTCTGCTATTAACACATTGTGTGCCATAATTATTGTTTTTACGTGTTTTTTGACAACAAATGCGCAAGGACAAAAAGATGAATTGAGTTTGCAAACGATTCGTACGGTTTGTATTGATGCGGGGCACGGAGGAAAAGATCCAGGATGTCATGGCGCTTCCGCGAATGAAAAAACGGTTTGCTTAAACATGGCGTTGAAATTGGGAAAACGCATTCAAGAAACATTTCCGGGAATTAAAGTCGTGTACACACGCGACAAAGATGTTTTCGTGGAGTTGGACGAGCGCGCCAAAATTGCGAATAAAAACAAAGCGGATTTATTTATTTGTATTCATGCCAATTCAGCTGCTCCAGGAGCGTTTGGAGCAGAAACGTATGTGTTGGGGTTGCACCGAACAGAATCGCAACAAAAAATCGCCGAACGAGAAAACAGCACGATTTACTTAGAAGCAGATGGAGGACAGAAATACAAAGATTTTGATTTGAGTCCCGATGCGTTGATCGCACGTCAGTTGCAGTTGGCGATTTACTTGGATCAGTCGATTAGTTTTGCTTCCAAAGTGCAAGGCGAATTTAAAAAATTGGGAAGATACGATCGCGGAGTGAAACAAGCTGGATTTTTGGTATTGTACAAAACAACCATGCCGTCTGTGTTGATTGAATCCGGATTTTTGACCAATCCCGACGAAGAAAAATTTTTAGCAGATACCGCTTCACAAAGCAAAATGGCTGAAGCGATGTTTGTGGCTTTTCAAAAGTACAAAAATGAGTTAGAAGGTGTAGACGAAATGAAAGGCGTGAAACCAACACAACCTTTTAATCCTCAAAGTGGAACGCCCACAACGACCGAAGGATCGAATTCTACTGTTTCAGAAAATGTATATTTTAGGGTACAAATTGAAACTTCCGACACAAAGGTATCTTTGAATTCATCACGTTTTAAAGGTGTTGAAGTGCAAGAATATCAGCAGGACAAATTGTATAAATATACGTCTGGAAATTTTGAAAATGATTTTGATGCGGCCAATGCGTATAAAAATGTCATGCGTGAAAAAGGTTTTCAGCACGCATTTGTGGTTGCTTTCTTGAATGGAGAAAGAATTCCGTTGGATAAAGCGATGAAATTGGCAAAAAAGAAATAGTTTGATTCGATTTAAAACAACGTTTTTCTCCAAAATCATTCGGTTAGAATCCAACAAATTGATTATTTTTGAATTCTAGCTTTTAGAAAACCTTCTGAGTAAGTAGGTTAAAAAGTTCACAAACAATACGTTAAATGAAAATCTCTAAGGAATTAAAAACTGGATTCATTGCTATTATTGCGATTGCATTACTTGTTTTAGGTGTAAATTTTTTAAAGGGAAGCAGTTTTTTTGGAGGAGACGATATTTATTACGCGTATTTCTCTAATTCGGGTGGAGTGACAGCTGCTACTTCGGTGATTGTAAATGGAGTAGAAGTAGGAAAAGTGATGTCGGTTGATTTAACATCTGAAAAAGATTCCACCAAACGGGTTTTGATCAAGTTCAATATTCAAAACAAAGATCTTAAATTGCCAAAATCTTCCGTGATTGAAGTGGGCGCGTTGGATTTTTTCACCAAAGGTATGATCATTTATCCAGGGACAGATTTGGCGAAAGGATTTTATAAGCCCGGCGAAAAAATTCAAGGAGTTGTTTCCGTAGATTTAATTTCACAAGTAAAATCGTATGTGGAACCTGTCAATCAGAAATTGCAAAAAATGATGGGATCGGTGGATCATGTGATTAGTTCGATTTCTGCCTTTTGGGACACAACGGCGACTTCTTCGTTGGAAGGAAGCATGATGGAAGTGAAAATCGCCATCAAACGTTTTGGAAACGTTGCAGCTGAAGTGGAAGAGTTGGTTCAAACCGAAAAAGTACAATTACACCGAATTTTGGCGAATGTCGATAACATTACCAACAACCTGAAGTTGAGCAACGAAAAAATCACGTCCATCATTGGAAATACGCAACGCATTACGGATGATATAGTGACAGCTGATTTTAAATCGGTTATTTCCGATGCGCAATCGACGATTAAGAATTTGAATGCGATTTTGAAAAATGCTTCGGAAGGAAAAGGTTCTTTGGGTATGTTGCTAAACGATCAAAAATTGTACGATGAGTTAGTAAATACCAATTTAGAATTACAAAATTTAGTTTCTGATTTGCAATTACATCCTGAAAGATACATTCATTTTTCGCTGTTGGGCGCCAAAACAAAAGGAGTTCCGCTTACGAAATTGGAAGAACGAAAATTTAGAAAATTGTTAGATTCATTACCCCAGACAAAATAAGTATTATGGTTACTATTTTAATTTTTGCAGTATTATCCCTTGTTGGTTTTGGTTTTTTTGCGTGGAACATTTCCAAGGTACGATCCAATATTTTACTTGGTAAAGAAATCGACCGAACAGATAACAGAAGTGATCGATGGAAAACGATGTTGTTGGTTGCTTTCGGTCAGAAGAAAATGTTCACACGTCCCATTCCAGCGTTACTCCATTTATGTTTGTATGTTGCGTTTGTAATTACACAAATTGAATTAATCGAAATCATTGCGGATGGGTTGACTGGAAATCATCGTATGTTTCACGATGCGTTGGGCGGTTTTTACACCTTCATGATTAGTTTCATCGAAATACTTTCGGTGTTGGCATTTATTGCAACGGTTGCGTTTTTAGCACGTAGAAATTTATTGAAATTACCACGTTTGAACATGAAAGAATTGGCAGGTTGGCCAGCAAAAGACGCCAATTTGATTTTGATCGCTGAAATTACCTTGATTTGTTTCATTTTCATGATGAATGGGGCCGATGAGGTGCTTTATTCGCAAGGAAAATCACATTTAGAAGGTCAAGGTTCATTGGGATTCAGCATCAGTAGTTTTGTTGGACCGATGTTATTTGGATCCGTTTCTGAATCAGGATTGCATTTAATAGAGCGCATCGGTTGGTGGGGACATATCTTGATGGTATTCGGATTTTTGAATTACTTGCCGTATTCAAAACATTTCCACATTGTGTTGGCTTTCCCAAATACGTGGTATTCCAATTTGGAGAAAAAAGGAAAATTCACCAACATGGCATCCGTTACAGCTGAAGTGAAATTAATGATGGACCCAACGGCTGATCCGTATGCTGCTGCGCCTGCAGATGCAGAACCACAACGTTTTGGAGCGAAAGACGTGACTGACTTGACGTGGAAAAATTTGTTAGATGCATACACGTGTACGGAATGTGGAAGATGTACTTCATCTTGTCCTGCAAACCAAACAGGAAAATTGCTTTCACCACGAAAAATCATGATGGATACACGCGATCGATTGGTCGAAGTAGGGGAAGGAATTCGTAAAAACGGAAAAGATTTTAACGACGGAAAAAGTTTGATCGGCGATTACATTACGGCGGAAGAAATTTGGGCTTGTACTTCGTGTAATGCGTGTGTTCAAGAATGTCCGGTAAACATTGATCCACTTTCCATCATCGTTGATTTGAGAAGATATTTGGTGATGGAAGAATCCAAAATGCCGTCTGAATTGGCAGGAATGGTGACCAACATTGAAAACAATGGAGCGCCTTGGCAGTTTTCTCCTGCAGATCGTTTGAATTGGAGGGATGAAAATTAATTGAATGGAGAGAAAAATCACTTTTTGATAAATATTAGATTATGAGCACGCTTTTAAAAGTACCAACAATGGCCGAAATGATGGCCCAAGGAGAAACTCCAGATATTTTATTTTGGGTGGGTTGTTCAGGAAGTTTTGACGATCGCGCAAAGAAAATCACCAAAGCAGTTGTGAAAATTTTGAACAAATGTGATGTGAAATTCGCCGTTTTGGGTACCGAGGAATCGTGTACGGGAGATCCTGCAAAACGAGCGGGTAACGAGTTTACGTTTCAAATGCAAGCCATGATGAACATTCAAGTGTTGGATGGTTATGAAGTAAAAAAAATTGTTACTGCTTGTCCACATTGCTTCAATACCTTGAAAAATGAATATCCAGAATTGGGCGGTAACTACGAAGTCATTCACCATACACAATTGATTCAAGGGTTGATCAACGACGGTAAATTGGGCGTTGAAGGAGGTGTTTACAAAGGAAAGAAAATCACGTTTCATGATCCATGTTATTTGGGGAGAGCAAACGATGTTTACGAAGCTCCTCGCGAATTGATTGAGAAATTAGACGCTGAATTGATCGAAATGAAACGTTGCAAAACAAACGGATTGTGTTGTGGTGCAGGTGGTGCTCAAATGTTTAAAGAAGCAGAAAAAGGGAACAAAGAAATCAACGTGGAACGTACAGAAGACGCATTGGAAACAAATGCGAACATCATTGCAACAGGTTGTCCATTTTGCAACACGATGATGACTGACGGTGTGAAAAATTTCAACAAAGAAGGAGAAATTCAAGTATTGGATGTCGCTGAATTGATTGCCAATGCAGCCGATTTGTAAGATTAAAGTTATTTGAAAGGAGAAACAACGATGAAATTTGAAACGTTAAATCCAGCATCACGCGTTTGGTTATATCAAGCAAGTAAAGCGCTTACTCCAACAGAAATGAGTTGGTTACAAGAAGAATTGGATCGATTTACAGAACAATGGGCAGCGCACGGAAATCAATTGCAAGCAGCAGGAAAAGTGATGAATCCTTTTTTTATTGCCTTAGCGGTAGATTTGACGCATGAAAATGCTTCGGGTTGTTCGATTGACGCTTCGGTTCGATTCGTGAAATCGGTTGGAAACGAATTAAACGTCGATTTTTTCAATCGGTTGAAAATGTGGGTCGAAGTAGAAGATGGAGCACCACAATTGGTTTCTTTCAAAGACTTGACCAAGTATTCAGATCTGTTTGTGTATAATCCGTTGGTCGAAAAGTTGGCGGATTTGGATTCAAAATTTAAATTGAAAGTAGCCGATTTTTTAGCACAAACCAATTAATCAATCGCAAGAATCTCGCTTCAATTACACCGATTTCATGTGGGGAATTCCATAAATTCCAATCATTT
>SSGT01000062.1 GCA_008017065.1 Crocinitomicaceae bacterium | reverse complement strand
GTTGTTGATTCGTTGAAAAATCGCTAATTTTACCGCTGAAACAGTAGTTGTTTTAAATCAAATCTAGATTTCATTCATCGTAAATTTATGCTCGATCATCCGTTGTTAATTGCAGGTTTTTCCATTATAGTAGTGGTTATGTTGCTCCTCGATTTGGGGGTTTTTAATAAAAAAGGACACGTCATTTCAAACAAAGAGGCGATCATCTGGTCGGTCGTTTGGATCAGTCTCTCGATGATTTTTAGTGTCGTCATTTATTTTAGTTTCGGTTACGAAAACGGGGTCAACGTGGGACTTGAAAAATTTTCCCAATTTCAGTCTGCGTATTGGATTGAAAAATCACTTTCTGTTGACAACCTGTTTGTTTTCATCCTCGTTTTTGGATTTTTTAAGGTCCCCGATGCGAATCAGCACAAGGTGCTTTTTTGGGGTGTTGTTGGTGCGTTAATCATGCGTGCATTTTTTATCTTCGCTGGAATCGAGTTGATTAAAATGACGTACTTGCCTGATTTTACGTTGTTTGGAATTGATTTCCACCGTGTGAATGTGGTGTTGACCTTGTTTGGACTCTTTTTGGTGGTCGCTGGATTTAAATCTTGGTTTGCGAATGGAGACGGAGATGAGGAAAAAGATTTTACCAAATCAGGAGGCGCGCGATTGATCCACAAGTTTTTTAAGGTGAGTGAAAACTACGACGGGGATAAATTTTTCACGATTGAAAATGGAATTAGAGTAGCAACACCGATGTTGGTAGTGATTGCAGTGATCGAGTTTACCGATTTGCTTTTTGCTGTCGATTCGATTCCAGCTATTTTCGCCATTGCTCCAGATGATCCCTTTATTTTGTACACCTCCAACATTTTCGCGATTCTCGGATTGCGTTCGCTGTATTTTATTCTGGCAAATTTCATTGACATGTTTACCAAACTGCAATACGGATTGGCAATCATTTTATCCTTTATCGGACTAAAAATGATCATTTCTCCCTTCTACCACATCGAAGCGCTGCATTCACTGCTCGTTGTTGCGGGAGTTTTGTTGCTTTCGGTCGTTGCTTCCGTGCTTTTTCCGGACACTAAAAACGAAGCGAAGTAGGACTTTTCAGTCTAATTCCTCACAATATCCGTACCTTTGCATAAATTGAAAAGAAAATGAAAATTAAATCAGCCGTTTTTGTTGTCAGCAACAGCGATCATAAATTATGTCCAACCGATGGGAAACCTGAATTTGCGTTTATCGGTCGTTCCAATGTGGGGAAATCTTCCCTAATCAACATGTTGACAGATCAAAAAAAACTGGCTAAAACGTCTTCAACACCTGGTAAAACGCAGTTAATCAACCATTTTGAGATAAACAAAGAGTGGTATTTGGTCGATTTACCTGGGTACGGGTTTGCAAAAGCGTCGAAGGTTATGCGTTTGCAATGGGAGAAGTTTATTGCGGATTACCTCACAAAAAGAGAACCGTTGATGAATATTTTTGTCTTGATCGATTCGCGCCTTGAACCGCAAAAAATTGATATTGAATTTATGAATTGGTGTGGTGAAAAAGGATTGCCGTTTTCGATGGTATTCACCAAGATTGATAAGTTATCGTCATCGGCATTGCAGAAGAATTTGGCTGCTTACAAAAAGGAAATGCTGAAATTTTGGGACGAATTACCGCCGGTATTCACGACCTCGAGTGAGTCAAAATTTGGTCAAGAAAAATTGTTGAATTACATCGATGAAATCTTGAAATCCATTCAAGAATCGAAGTAAGGTGATTCGTTGGAAATTATTTCCATGAAATTCAGTAATTGAATGCAATATGAAGGCAACAATTTGCGTTTTTACATTTATTCATTTTCTTTTAGTGGTATGAAAAAAGGGGTATTGATTTTGGTGTTGACATTGGCGATATTTTCGTGCAAAAAGAATCGAAATCATCCAGTAGCCAATATTCCGTTTGATATCAGTATCAACATCAGTTTGCCAAGTTACAGTGAATTGCAAGGAGTTGGTGGGTGGACGTATGTTACCGGTGGTGTAAAAGGAATCATCGTTTACCGCAAATCGTACGATCAGTTTGTGGCATTCGACCGTCAATCTCCTGCAGATGGAGGATTGGATTGTGCTACGCCTTTGACGCCTGATTCTACGAATTTTTTGCAACTAAATGATGCGTGCACGGGAGCAACTTTCTCGCTGTACGACGGTTCACCGATGTCGAATTCTGATTTTGGCTTGCGGCAATACCAAGTGGCGTGGGATGGCAACTTGATGGTTCGCATTTACAACTAGTTTTCCTTAAAATTGGTCCTCCAAACTTCAATGTACTGATTGGTATTTTTAGGATTCAATTTGAATAGAATTTTGTCGACAGAACTTGGCTCGCACTTCTGAATTAATTCCATATTCGGATAGATTTCTTTGTACGAAGCAATGCGGTTTTGCATCAAATCTTCCCCAAAAAACAGGATGTAATCATAATTTGTACTGTCCGTTACCAATAACGGTTGCGTAGGCTCTTCACGTTCTTTAAATCCAAAATACCATTGATTGGTATAGAATTTTGGCATCAACGATGTGCTCGACGCGCCCGAAGCTTCGAGCAAAATGGTTTTGTGTTTCAAGGGTTCGTTTCGCAACGCGTACATGGCATCTACTCGTGAAATTTTGGAAGAAGTAAACGAAAAAAAGAGGAGCAACGGGATGTTAATGACCCAAAATAACGTCCATGAAATTTTCCATGTTTTGTTCCAAAATTCAGTTTTACGTAAACTCTCAAACCCCATGAATCCCAAAATGATTACCAACGGCAAGACGGTAAGCACAAAACGCTCTTGTCGGTTTGGATAGAAGGTATGAAAAAGAATGAAAAAAATTGCAGGGAGATACAACAGCCATTCGATGGAGATTTGTTTGAATTTTCCCTGAAAAGTAAGTGCGAGGAGCATTAACAAGACCGCAAGGAGCAACCAAATTTGTCCGGCAGGATAAAAAATATGCAATAAGAGCATCACCAAACTCGGAGCAATTACTACCCATTGATGTTTGGGAGACCTGAAAAAGCCGATCGCAGTTAGTATCCCCAATGGCACGAGTAATACACCAAACAGGACGTAGAAATACATGAAGTAATTGGAATTGGCCATGTATTGCGTACCCTGATTCATATTGTAAACAACGTATCCCAACAATTCGGCAAAGGGATATCCCCAAATGAAAAAATCCACAAGTCCTTGTGTTAATCCAAAGGTTACGACCGTCCCAAGGGAGAAGTAGATAAAACGTTTCCATTCCCATTTGAAAAAAAAGTAGGCTGCAATGCCAATCGCTGCAACGCCAACTTGATACCTAAATGAAACTGCCATTCCGACAAGTAAACCGGCATAAAATAAATTGTTGTAGTTTGAATTTTTGAGTATCAACCAAATGCCCCACATCAAAAATGGAATACTGGTCAACTCAACCAAGTTTCGGACCGATAAAAACGGAAAAATCCACAATAGAGCAAGTACCCAGCCCACCTGAATTCCTACTTTTTTACCGGCTAATTTATCCGTGATTTTGATTCCAAAATACACAATCAGCATTGAAAATAGGGCGTGAAATAAGCGGTTAAAAAGCATCAAGGTTTTTGGATCGGTGAAACCTAAAAACTTAAAAACTACAAAAAAGATGTAATTGAGTCCAACGTATGTAAAACTGTGTCCATCAGGAACGCCTTTATTTCCGGGACTCCATGGAAGCCAATTGTTGTAGTCGTAACCATCCGACCAAGAAGAAGCAGCTTCGATGATTAAGAAGTGATCGTCATGCATTCCGTATCCTTCCGAAAAAATAGCAGCGAGTAATCTAAAAATAAGCGCTACGAACAGGATTGTTTTGTAAGATGAAAAATCTATTTTTTTAGCAACTTGTGACCACATATTCGATGAATTAAAACGCACGTTGGTTTACGATGAGACGCAAAAATACTTAAAAATGCCGTTTAAAAGGCAGTACGATTCGTCTAATTCATTTGATTGCGTGGCAGCAACTAATATTTCTGAATTTTCATCCGCTTGGAAGTTTCGCCGATTTTCAGTTCGATGAAATAATAGCCAATCGGCAAATCGATAAGCGAAATGATTTGCGCGTTTTTGATTCCGTGTTGAACTTCTTGTCCTTGTAGATTAAAGATGGTGTAGGAATCGATCAAATCGCCGTTTCGGATGAAAATGATTTCACTTGTAGGATTTGGAAACAAGGTGATCGATTCGAAAGGAGAACTGACCTCTGGCAGTGTGCTTGAAGTTTCAGTTTGCGCACTTGCATGCATGTAGAGCATCATGCAGAAGAGAAGAAGGAGCTTTTTCATACGATTTGTTTTAGTTGCAAACGCACATTCAGGCATTTGTTACAAATGCAATGGAAAATAAGTAACTTGGCACTTGCAATCTATTTAGAGACAAGACTCATGGAAAAATTAAACGTTTCGGGTGACTTTTTTGAAAATGTGTATGAAGTTGTTCAACTCATACCCTTCGGAAGGGTTACTTCGTATGGCGCTATTGCGAGTTATCTCGGCGCAAAGCGTTCTTCGCGAATGGTTGGTTGGGCAATGAATGCTGCACATCAATACCCGTGGATTCCGGCTCACCGGGTTGTAAATCGGAACGGATTATTGACTGGAAAAATGCATTTTAGCACACCGACTGAAATGGAAGAAAAACTGATTTCAGAAGGGATTTCAATCCAAAACGATGCAGTACAACATTTTGAGAACGTGTTTTGGGATCCTGAAAAAGAGTTATTAATTTGAGCTTGTGTTCCACACTTGTTCTAAGAAAAGCGTTTCATTTCCCGAAAGGGTCGCATGAAATTCGATTTCCTTTTCAATTTCACTTAATTGAACTTCTAGATACGGATTTTTGGTGGTGTACAAAACATCTTGTACTTGATTGTATTTTTCTTTTAAAGCAAGTGCTTTTGACATTCGTTCTCCATATTCAGATTGACACGAAATCAATGAAGAAGATATCACCAGTAGTAGTACAACAAAAATTTTCATAGTAAACGAAATTTATTTCCAAATGCACATCATCGACGGAACGCAGAAATAATTACGAAGCAAAGATACGCATTTATTGTTCATTTACAAATCGTAACTGATTTACTAGCAACATGTCCAGCAATTGTCTTACTATAATCGAATTTTAGTTTTTACAGATGTTTTCATCTGTGTGGATTTCGTTTTTTAGGATTTTTTAGTACTCAATAGGAAACAGTAGCGAATTAAGGACGTATCTTAGTACCATGATTTTTGTAACTGGAGGAACTGGTGTTTTGGGTAGTCATTTGCT
>SSGT01000161.1 GCA_008017065.1 Crocinitomicaceae bacterium | reverse complement strand
TTGATTGCATCCAATCGATCTAGAAAGTTACCCGCATCACCAATATCAAACTTAAAGGTTGGATTTTTAGCAATTTTGGACTTCCCTTCTGTTGCCAACGCCTTTTTCAGGTTTGTGTAAACACCCTCTTTCGTTGAAAGAATATACTTCCGTCCTGCTTCATTAACGGTAAAATCAACACGTTGCCGGTTTACCAATTTCACGTTGGAAACATAGCTTGAGTCGGCCAATGAATAGAATACATCGGAATTAACACGAACGTCTCCGCCGCTTGTCCAGAAAAGATTGGCTCCAATGGCTAAAACAACGATCGTTGCATACACCCAATAAATATTGAATGGGTTTCTCTTTTTTTCTTGATTTTCTGACATGAATTCTATAAAGTTTTGTTAGTCCAAATTCGGTATATCTGTACGAGGCGCATCCGCCCAAAGATCTTCTAAATCGTAAAAGGTACGGGCGTCTTTGTGAAAAATATGTGCTACGACATTCACGTAATCCAACAAAATCCACTCTGAATTTTCTTTTCCTTCTACGTGCCATGGCCGCTCTTGCAACTCTTTGCGTGTAAATCGAACTACAGAGCTATTGATTCCGTCCACCTGTGTCGTTGATTCCCCCGAACAAATGATAAAAAAATCTGTTACGGCACTTTTGACATCTCGCAAATCCAATACGACAATATCTTTTGCTTTATTCTCTTGCATCCCCTCTACGATACAGTCGCAAAGTGTTTTTGAATCTACGTTGTTTGCTATTTTATACATTCTAAATAATATCTTCTTACAAAATTAATTTAATATTTTAACTTTATGCCATTAACAACGCACTAGAACGCATTAAAGTTCAAAAATGATTGGACAAAAAATCATCTTCAAAGACACAGTTGACTCTACGAACAATTATGCTGCCAATTTGCTTGCGCAGGGAGAATTGGCGCACGGAACGGTAATTATGTCAGGTCAACAAACCGCTGGAAAAGGTCAGAGAGGTGCGAGTTGGCTAGCTGAACCCTTTAAAAATCTCATTTTTACATGTTATGTTGTTTATGATAATTTGTCAGTAAATCAGCGGGAAAGCATTACTCATTTCGTGAGTATTTCCATTGTTCAACTATTGAAAGCCCATGGAATAAATGCCGTGATCAAATGGCCCAATGATATTTTAGTAGGAAGCTCAAAAATCGCTGGAATTTTGATTGAAAATCAGTTCGAAAACACGAAGTGCAAAAGCAGCATCATCGGAATTGGTCTCAATGTCAATCAAACTGATTTTGCAAATTTTAACGCAACGAGTATGGCGAATCAAACTGGAAAATCCAATTCTCTGGAAGAAATAGCGTTTTCATTGATTGAGCGCTTGAACCAAAACCTACTCCTTTTGAACCAAAATCGGTTGGAAAGCTTGAAAGAAATCTACTTAAATCATTTGTGGCTACTTCATCAAAAATCACTTTTCGAAGATGAAACAGGGATTTTTGAAGGTATTATTCAAGGTACCAATACTTTTGGTCAACTCTTGGTGTTGAAAGAAAACAACGTAAAAACGTATGATTTAAAAGAAATTAGTTTTCTGGAGAGAAATACTTCTGAGTCTTGTGAATCATGTAATTAAACAAGTTGGTCAACGGTTTTTCTACCAACATTTTCATGAACATATTTACATCTCCATCAAAAGCGATCATTCCTTCTGTAGATCCATTTACATCAGTCAATTGTACCGTTAAGGTAAATGAAAATGGGGCCTTTTCGCCCGATTTCATAACAATGGTATTTGGAGATACCGTTTCGATTTGAACCAAAGGAATCATGAATCCTCCTTGTATTTTAAATGAACAAGAAGTGGCGTTTGCTTCCCAATCCGACATTTTATCTTGCGGTAAAATGTGATACAAATTTTCGCAATTGATTAAAAAGTCAAAAACGGTTTGAATTGGAGCCTCAACGATGGCCTTGTTACTGTCAATTTTCATAATTTCCGAGAGAATAATAAGTTATTTCATCCAAGTTGAAGGGTCATTTCTCCAAGCTTGCAAAGACTCAAGATCTGCAGCAGGAATATAATCTTTGCTGACTGCTTCTTGAATTAAAAAGTCATAATTGGTCAAGGTTTCGTAGGGACAATTCGCATTTTTGAAATTTTCTTTTGCGATTGCAAAATCGTACGTAAAAATTGCAACTAATCCTTTTACTTCACAACCTGCTGCACGAAGCGCTTCAACTGCTTGCAAACTACTTCCGCCCGTTGAAATCAAATCCTCAATAACGACTACTTTTTGTCCAGATTCAAAATCACCTTCAATTTGATTTCCTAGACCGTGACCTTTGGGAGTACTACGTACATATACAAAAGGAATTCCTAATTCTTGTGCAACTAATGCCCCTTGCGCAATTCCGCCGGTAGCAACCCCTGCAATAAAATCAGGCTTCCCGTACTTTTCTAAAATCACTTCCGCGTACGCTTGACGAATAAACGTTCGGATAGCTGGATAAGAAAGCGTTTTACGATTATCACAATAAATGGGAGATTTCCATCCGGAAGCCCACGTAAATGGATTTGTTGGTTGTAATTTAATTGCTTTAATTTGCAATAAAAATTCGGCCACTTTTAGCGCTCTGTCGTTATTTAAAATCATGATTGCAAATGTACAAAGTTTTTATTCAAAATAGACCATTATTTTTTATTTCAAACGAAGAAAGTTCGATGTATTCTGGAATTAGTTTTCCTGCTTCTTTGGTTGATGATCATATTAAATTCATTCTTCGAATAATAGCAGAAGCCCCCGAAGAAATAGGCTTTTACATTCCAAGCGAAGATCCCGAAAGTACGTTTGAACGCTTTTTTAAAGATTATGACAAAATTGAAGCGGCTGGAGGAATTGTTAAACGCAAAAAAAAATACCTTTTTATCAAACGAAATGGCGTTTGGGATTTGCCCAAGGGGAAAATTGAAATGGATGAGTCGCCAGAAAGTGGTGCGATTCGTGAAATTGAAGAAGAATGTGGAATCGAAAATCCACTGATTAAAAAATTAATTCAAATCACGTATCATACTTACGAATTTGAAGGAAAACCAACTTTGAAAAAGACCTATTGGTATTCAATGCGGTATGGTGGATCTAAAAAACTCACTCCTCAAATCGATGAACACATCACGAAAGCAGTGTGGGTCAAAACAGAAGAAATGGACAAAATAAAATCCAACACTTATCCATCTATTTTGGATGTGCTTGAAGAGAACTTCAAAAAAGATTAATCAAATAATACGCTGTTTCTGCGCTTTTGAAACCGCATCAATCTTGTTATGCACCTGTAATTTAATGTAAATATTTTCAATGTGTTTACGAACGGTTGAAGGCGATATGTGCAAGTTTTCTGCGATTTGTTTGTAATCAAAACCTTTACTTAAATGCTGTAGAACATCTGTTTCTCGAACCGATAAAGCTGTTTTTTCTTCCAATTCCTCGGTTGGATTTTGCAATGGATTTCTCAGCATGCGCAATGCTTTCAAGGCAATTCCTGTAGACATTGGAGCGCCTCCTTGCATAATTTCCAAAATTCCACTTAACAATTTATGTGGTGGTTCATCTTTTAAAATATATCCATTCGCTCCCGATTGAATGGCTTGAAAGATGTGATTTTCATCGTCTAACACCGTCAACATAATCACCTTGATGTGCGGATATTTATTAACCACTTGCCTGGTTGCTTCAATTCCATCCATTTCAGGCATTTGAATGTCCATCAAAATTACATCCACGTTGGAGTCTTGTGCTAATTTTTGCAACAAGTCTTGCCCATTAATCCCTCTGAATTTGAATCGAAGTTCATCTCCAAAAAAACCGATTTTCTCTTGAATACTTTTCGCCAACAATGAATTATCTTCAGCAACAGCAATTTTATACATGCCTTCTCATTTTTTCATCAAAGTTACTTTTCGAATTTGGATTACAAAATACGTAATTTGCCCTATTTTAATACGAAAATGAGTATTTCATCCAACTTCTACGCTAATTTTTTGTTAATTTAGTTCAATCAAAAAAAGTTTATTGTAACCTTGTATAAAAAAACACGACTATGAAATCAATAATGACAATGTTTGTAATTGCTTCTCTTGCTTTTTCAGCGAGTGCGCAAGATGCAAAGAAAACAGAAAAAGGGAAAAAGCAACCAACTGAGAAAGCTGCTAAATCTCAAAAACAAACACAACCAATCACCTTTAAAACATTGGTAATTGACCGACCAAACATTGCATACGGTGCAGACGAGACGTTTACCTTTGAGTTCAAAAACACAGGCAAAACTCCAATCATTATCAGCAACGTACAAACAAGTTGCGGATGTACAACGGCAGACAAGCCTTCTGAGCCAGTTCAACCAGGGAAAAGTTCTAAAATCTCCGTAAAATACGACACAAAACGTGTTGGAGATTTCACAAAAACAATTACTGTAACAACAAATGTGGGTGATCCTGTTGTGTTAACAATCAAAGGTAAAGTTGCTCCTGACGGAGGATCAACAGCACCAACCGCACCAGCTCACTAAAATACGTTTTCACTTATTTTCAAACCGCTTTTTTCGGAGAGCGGTTTTTTTTGTGCCTAAAGTTTTAAAATCCTTCCATCACGTGGGAAGCTTTATTATCTTTGGTCTTAAATTAAAAAAGCATGTCAAAAGAAGTATATATCGTAGATGGTATTCGTTCTGCCATTGGTAGTTTTGGAGGAAGTTTATCCGTAATTAGACCTGATGATTTAGCCGCAACAGTTCTTAAATCTATTTTAGAACGCAACCCTAACTTGGATCCAAACCTCATCGAAGATGTTATCCTTGGTTGTGCCAATCAAGCAGGAGAAGACAACCGA
Organism: Crocinitomicaceae bacterium; assembly: GCA_008017065.1. Lineage (GTDB taxonomy): Bacteria > Bacteroidota > Bacteroidia > Flavobacteriales_D > Crocinitomicaceae > JAQVCM01. Next base: position 8,079 of record SSGT01000161.1, on the reverse strand, counting down.
AATGTAGCCCGAATGGCTGGATTGATGGCTGGAATTCCGCTTACAGCAGGTGGTGAAACCGTCAACCGTTTATGTGCTTCTGGAATGGCTTCTGCGATCAATGCTGCGCGAGCAATCAAAGACGGTGCTGGCGAAGTTTATTTGGCTGGTGGTGTTGAAAATATGACTCGTGCTCCGTGGGTTATTTCAAAAACATCTACCGCTTTTGGTCGCGATGCGCAAATGGCCGATTCTTCCTTCGGTTGGAGATTTATCAATCCCAAATTAGAAGCTCTTTATGGTGTTGATAGCATGGGTGGAACAGCTGAGAATTTGGCAAATAAGTATTCCATTTCACGCGAAGATCAAGATATCTTCGCTGCTTGGTCGCAAACCAAAGCGTTCGAAGCAGAACAAAAAGGATTTTTAGCACAGGAAATTGTGCCCATTCTGATTCCTCAGAAACGCAAAGAAGACTTGGTTTTTGACAAAGATGAATTCATAAAACCAACTACTTCCTTGGCTACATTGGGTGGTTTACGTCCTGCGTTTGCAAAAGATGGAACCGTTACTGCTGGAAATGCTTCTGGACTCAATGACGGTGCAGCTGCTTTGTTGCTGGCTTCCGAATCTGCGGTAAAATCGCAACAACTTCGTCCGTTGGCACGCATCGTTAGCGCTGCGGTGGCTGGTGTCGAACCGCGAATCATGGGAATCGGACCAGTCTATGCATCTCAAAAAGCACTCGAACGCGCTGGTTTGACATTGGATCAAATGGATGTACTCGAATTAAACGAAGCATTTGCTGCACAAGTTTTAGCATGTACCCGAAAAATGGGATTGGATGACAATGACCCACGTATCAATCCAAACGGTGGTGCGATTGCACTTGGTCATCCGCTCGGTATGTCGGGCGCTCGAATCTTACTTGCAGCTGCCAATGAATTACAGCGTTCTCAAAAACGATATGCCTTGGTCACCATGTGTATTGGAGTTGGACAAGGATACGCAACTGTTATCGAGCGCGCATAATTTTCAACGAATTCTTGTTCGAATTCGTCTTACACTAAAATTCAACGTATGCGATCAATACTACTTGGAATTGGTATTTTGTCTGTTGTCCTCGTTTCGTGCAGAAAAGAGAAAGCGGCTTGGGAATCGAATTGGACCTTGCCCTTGGTAAACGACACCTTGGATTTGAAAAACTTGGTCACGGATTCCATTCTTGGGGTCAACGGTTCTGGTTTCTATCAGTTGGAAATCAACCGAAACATTTTCGACGTTCAGTTAGCTGATTACATCGAAATACCCGACACAACTGTTTCGCAACAATACGCCATTTCTGGGAGCTTAAACGTCACCGCAGGAACAAGTTTTGTAAACAACAACAAAGACCACAATTTTGATTTGCAAGGTGCGCAAATGAAAAAAGTGCGCATCTCAACTGGTTCGATCAAAGTGAGTGTAGAAAGTCCAATCGAAACCAAAACGATTTTTACGGTAAAATTGCCGAAAGCGAAAAAAAATGGGCAAGCGATTTCACAAACATTTCATGCTCCTCCGGGCACCAACGAAAACCCTTCTGTAGTAAGTAACACGATTGATTTAGCAGGCTATGAATTGGATTTGACCGGGTCGACGGGTGGTGGATTCAATTTGTTGCAATCGCAAATGATTATACAAACGGATCCCGATGGCGATGCCGTATCGGTAAATAACACAGACACCAGCAAATTCATCATCGAAATGAAAGGAATTCGACTGGATTACGGAAGAGGTTATTTTGGCAATCTCGTGATCGAAGATACGACCGATTTGTATGTCGACTTTTTAAATAAAATCACCGCTGGAAATCTCAATCTCCCGGCAACATCGATCGCATTTATTATTTCAAATGGAATAAAAGTTGCCGGAAAAGCCACCCTAAATACGCTTTCAAATACAAATGAAATAACTGGAAATACAGTTGCGCTCAGTCACCCACAACTCGGGTTGCCATTTACCATCGAACAAGCAACTGGAACATGGGACGCGTTTTTCGCATCGATTCGAACATTGCTTTTTACAAGTTCGAACAGCAACGTCGAGCAATTTATCGAGAATTTGGGTGCCAAGCAAAAAATCAATTTCAAAGTTGAACTGAATCCTCAAGGAAATACATCTGCTGGATGGGATGAATTTTTTCCCAATAGTAAACTACAAGTGTTGATGAAGGCACAAATGCCATTAAGTGCCGCATTGACTAACCTGACCATTCAAGACACGTTTGCAATCAATTTGGCAAACGATACTGAAAAAACACACATCGTATCGGGAAAAATAAAACTTGGCGTTTCCAACGCTTTTCCGTTGCAAGGAGAGGTGCGGATGTTTTTGCTCAATGAAGCCAACCAAGTGGTCGAAACGATTCTTGGATCTTCTGAAATAATGTCGTCCGTATACGGCACAGCACCGGTTTCAGGTGAGCTTCAAAAAGCGAATTCTACGGTCTATTTCTACTTGAATCAACAAACCCTCAATCAAATGGATCAGATCAAGAAGATTGTTGTTCGGGTGGTACTCAACACACCGAATCCAACAACGCAAACTTCTGATTTCGTAACGATTCCCGAAGGCGCTTATGTGGGGCTGAAAGTAAATACTTCGTTTCAACTTGAAAACCGTCTGTAGCATGAAAAAGATTCTATTCATCGTTTTTGTATGCGTCAGCATCGCTGGACGGTCACAGTTACTAAATCCAATTCAATTTGATACAACTCGCATTGACCACGAACTCATTTTCAACGCTGGAGCCGATTATTTCTCCACCTCCATCTACCGCGATTTTGGGAGCAAATTGGTGTTTGGAGGCGTAATCACGAACGATCTGAAAGCGAACACATTCGGTCACCACAATTCCATTAATCGTGTTGGATTGGATCTACAATCTGAAATTGAATTTCGAAACTACGCGGTCAATCTGTTTGGGAACGAAAAATGGGGCTATTTGATCAAGGCTGGATATTACACGATTGGATCGGCAGCGTATTCAAAAGATTTGTTTGGCATGGCGTTTTATGGCAACGAAGCATACTTGGACACAACTGCTGAATTTTCGGGATCCACGGTAAAATACATGAGTTTTCAGAAAATCGGGTTCGGTGTCATCAGTAAATCGAGAAAATCATCGATAACCCTCAATTTAGTCAACGTTTCAAATGCATTCACTGGCGAGGTAACGACCGGTGAATTGAAACAAAACGCCGACGGAAGTTTGGTGGAATTGACACTCGACGGCTCGTTCAAATCAACCCAATCCACCTCTTTTTCCGCTGGAATTGGAGCAGCGATCGATTTCGACTTCAAACTGCCGTTCAACTGGATTCAGGGAAGAAAAGCATTTTTGCAATTTCAACTAAAAAACCTGGGTGTGGCCTATATGCACCAAGGAATGCAACAATACAGCGCTGATTCGACTTACAATTATTCCGGATTCACCGTGGATCAATTGGTCAACAACCAAACGCTGTATGGTGATGATTTTTCATTGACAGACTCGTTGCAAATTGACTCAAAACTTGTCAAAAATTGGGTCGTCCTTCCAACACTTTTTCAAGCTGGAAAAATCATCGATGAACATTACACTGGGAAATTACAATCCTTTTTTGGAGTTCGTTTGTATCCTACGATGCTGTATTCTCCGTTGGTGTACGCAGGAGCAAATTACCGACCTTTTTCATGGTTAGATTTAGGGGTTTCAGGGTCTTTTGGTGGATTTGGCGGATTCAGAACTGGATTTTACAGTAGTTTCAAAGTCAAACTTTTCCATGTTGGAATCGGAACAGAAGACGTCATTGGATGGGTTTCAAAACGTGGATTAGGTCAATCATTAAATCTCAGATTACGATGCAAATTCTAAAGTTCTTTGTGACCATTTGCTTTGTCGCAGTTGCACAACATGCAAGTTCTCAGATTCATTTTTACCACATTTATACCAACAACGGGTATGATTTTGGAGAGGGAATCACACAGCTTCCCGACAGTAGTTACTTGATAACCGGTTCATCAAGTAGTTTTGGAGATGCTCCAGCACAAGCCTTCATTCTGCACGTCGATAGTTTGGGGAATTACATGTGGTCAAAATCGTATGGCGGAAGTGAAAGCGATTGGGGCCGACGCATATTTCACGTTCCAAATGACGGTATCTACGTTGCTGGATACTCCAATTCGTTTGGAAACAATGCATTTGATTTCTATTTTTTCAAAACCGATGTTCAAGGAAACTTGATTTACCAAAAAAATTACGGTGGTACAAAACGTGAGAAATTGTTTGGAGCTGTCATGTTGCCCGACACCACTTTCATTCTGGTTGGAGAAACAGCTTCAACGGATAACGAACTGGAAGACATTTTCATGATGCGATTGAATGCCGTTGGCGATACACTTTGGACCAAACAAATGGGTTCATCTGCGGGTGTCGATCGCGCGAGAAATGTGGCCGTACTGAACGATACCACCGTATTGGTCGTTGGCGATTATTTTGATACCGATTCACTCATGCAAAAAGCGTTCATGATGAAACTCAATATCGATGGAACTTACCAATGGTTTAAATGGTTTGGAAACAACCAAGAGTTTTCGCTCAATGACGTGACGATCAACAATGGGATGGTGCGTGCGGTTGGCTACAACAAGCGAACCAATCCAACGGGAACGGAAAATAGTTATCTGTACCGATGGATCGGCGATACGCATGGAAATCCAACTTTTCAGTTGATTGATGACATTGTCAACTATTCAAAATTGGATTACATTACTTCCTACGGAAACCAAGGCAAATTTTATGTAGTTGAACAAGCGACAGATGTGCCTACCCCTACTTTTGGGATTGGAGAAGATTGCTTGATTCAACGGTATACCGACTATTTGTTTTGGGACAATGGATTACTAAACACTTCCAATTTAGGGCAAGACCAAGGCAATCAAATCATTCCAACTTCAGACGGTGGCGCAATCATGGTTGGTTACAACACTTCTTACGGAAAAGGAGGAAACAACGTAACGTTGGTCAAAATTGGTCCAAATGATACTTATCCCGAATCGTATACAGCTCCGATTGAAAATCAATTGGTATTTACAGAAGAATTGAAGGCAGCGTTCAAACTTGCTATTTATCCAAATCCAACAAGTGATCAACTTCAAATCACGACAGATTTAACCGAATCGTTGAACTATATGTTAGTTGATATTTCAGGAAAATTAATCGTTCAAAATTCCTTCTATTCACATGAAATCATTTCCATGGCATCACTACAGTCTGGAATCTATTTACTTCAAGTTGGGACGAATCAACACCAACAAACGGTTCGTATTGTAAAAAAATAAGCTCTCGATAGTCAAAAAAAAGGCTGATTCAACGGAAGTCAAATCAGCCAATATCACTAAATTACTTCTTTATTTATTTGCCGGACAACTTGAAAAACCAATCAAGGTGTACAACGGACAAAAACTGATCACAGAAGTCAGCACAAAAACGCCTGCAAAAACAAGTAATGCAATTCCGAACGTTCCCGTAACCGTATTCGTAACATAAAGTGCGACAAAAACTGCGGCTAAAATAAACCGAATAATTTTGTCTGTAGTTCCCATATTTGCTTTCATAAGAAGTATTTTGAATCAATTTACAAATTAATTTTCAGTTCAGAAAATAAAATCAATTACAACAAAGTAGTTGGACATACATATTCCGTTTTCGGGACAGCTGTTTTCGCAATCTCACCAAAACCACCGATCACATCGCTGAAATTACTCCAACCTCGTTGTTTCAAAATCGATGCGGCAATCATGCTTCGGTATCCGCCTGCACAATAAAGTACAAAATCTGTATCTTTTGGAATTTCAGCCAAGTGTTTGTTGATTTCATTCAGCGGAATATTTACCGCACCGACAACATGTTCCGAATCAAATTCACTTTTTTTACGGACGTCGATTACCAATTGATTTGCGTGCAATTTCTCAAAGGTTAATGCGTCAATTCGTTCCAATTGATCGACTTCTTTTCCTGCTTGGATCCACGATTCAATTCCACCTTCCAAGAACCCAATTGTGTGGTCGTATCCCACGCGTGAAAGTCGAATCACGGCTTCTTCTTCCCTACCGGATTCTGTTACCAATAAAATCTGTTGTTGGATATCGGTGATCATCTCGCCTACCCACATGGCAAAATTTCCATCGATTCCAATGTTAATAGAATTCGGAATAAATCCGTTGGCAAACGCTGTAGCATCACGAGTATCCAAAATCAAAGCGTTCGTTTCATTGGCTAGCATCTCAAATGCAGTTGGGTCTAATGCGTTTAATCCGCGTTCAAGAACGGTATCCAAACTTTCGTATCCTTGGATGTTCATCAACACATTTTTCGGGAAATATCCTGGAGGCGTTGTCAAACCGGTCAACAATTCTTGTATAAACTCTTCACGCGTCATATCAGGGCGCAACGCGTAATTCGTTTTCTTTTGATTTCCCAACGTATCTGTCGTTTCTTTGCTCATTTTCTTTCCACACGCAGATCCTGCTCCGTGATTTGGATAAACGATCAAATGATCTGGCAACGGCATGATTTTGTTCCGCAGGGAATCAAACAAATGTCCCGCTAATTTCTCTTCAGTCAAATCTGCAATCACGTGTTGTGCCAAATCCGGACGACCCACATCGCCAATAAACAAGGTGTCTCCCGTCACAATTCCGTGTGCATCCCCATTTTCGTCCAACAACAAATATGTTGTACTTTCCATCGTGTGCCCCGGTGTGTGCAACACACGAACTGTGTAATTTCCAATCTTAAATTCTTGATTGTCTTCGGCAACAATTGCGTCGAAATTCGGTTTTGCGGTTGGTCCATATACAATCTGTGCGCCTGTTTTCGCAGCTAAATCCAAATGTCCACTAACAAAATCTGCATGGAAATGCGTTTCAAACACATACTTAATTTTAGCATTGTCTTGATTTGCTCGTTCGATGTAGGGTCCAACCTCTCGGAGTGGATCAAAAATGGCTGCTTCTCCGTTGCTTTCCAAGTAATAGGCTGCGTGTGCAATACATCCGGTGTAAATTTGTTCTATTTTCATCGCTTTGATTTTTGAAATTTTTATACAACAAATGTAGGGCAACAGTCAAAATATTTCCGTTACTTATGTCACACAGAAACATGATAAAAATCAGGATTTTGAAACAACATAAAAATGGACTTGAAACGTGATGAAACAAAAAAAGCTTTGCTTTCAACCGAAAACAAAGCTCAATAAATTCAGATTTACACCTTACTACATGCGATTAGGAACTTCGATCCCGAGCAACTGCATCGCGTGACGAATGACCTTCCCTACGTTATCACAAATCACGAGGCGTAAATTTTTCACCTGTAAATCCGCCTCAATATTGATTGGAACGGTTTGGTAAAAGTGATTGAACATCTTCACCAATTCGTAGGTATAATTTGCAATTAGCGCTGGAGAAAACTCTCTTCCTGCCTCCGCAATGACCGTTGGGAACAGACTCAACTGTTTGATCAATTCTTTTTCGGCACTTCCCAGCGAAGCAGATGAAAAATCACCGATACCACCCGCTTTTGCCACCAACGAGTTGATTCGTGCATGCGCGTATTGAATGAATGGACCTGTATTTCCATTTAGCTCGATCGATTCCTCGGGATTAAATAGCATGCGTTTTTTTGGATCGACTTTCAACAGATAGTATTTCAATCCGCCCAAGCCAATTTGTTGAAACAATGCTTCTTTCGCACCGTCATCCATTCCTTCTAAATGTCCGCGCTCTTGGGTCATCGCTTTTGCTTTCGCAACTACTTCATCGATCAAATCGTCTGCATCTACTACCGTTCCTTCGCGGGATTTCATTTTACCCGAAGGTAAATCAACCATTCCGTAGGACAGGTGAAAACAACTTTCCGCCCAAGAGTAACCCAATTTTTTCAAAATTAAGAACAACACCTTAAAGTGATAATCTTGCTCATTACCAACGGTATAAACAACGCCTTCTAAATCGGGATAATCTTGAAAACGATCGAGTGCCGTACCAATGTCTTGTGTCATGTAGACCGATGTG
>SSGT01000092.1 GCA_008017065.1 Crocinitomicaceae bacterium | reverse complement strand
TCTTTGCATTGATGAAAACGAAATGCATTCGTCCGTATCGCTTGAGTAAATATTGCATAGGCTCAATCGAATTGTACGGAGGAAGCAAATTGAAATTCAATCGCTTTAAAAAGAAACTATTAAAACTCAAAAAAATAAACTCACATGCTGCTTGATTTCATTTTACCATTAGCGAAACAACCAAAAGAATTAGGTTTCTCTTTGTACAGTCCTGACGCCCTAGTTTTACTCGTTCGTTTAGCTGTTAACATTGTTGTTTTAACCGTTTTGATACGCTATTTGTACTATCCAAAAACGAAACGTAAAGATTATTTGTTCACTTATTATTTGATTGGTACGATAACCTTTTTCTTATGTTTTGGTTTGAAAAAATTGGACATCGACACAGGAATGGGGCTTGGTTTATTTGCCATTTTCGGAATCATTCGTTACCGTACAGATGCCATTGAAATCAAGGAAATGACTTATTTATTCTTGATTATTGGTGTGAGTGTTGTGAATTCTTTGGCTTCGAATCAAATTAGTATTGCAGAAATGGCGATAATCAATGTTGCTGTGATCTTGTTGACTTTTGGTTTAGAAAATCTGTGGTTAGTGAAACATGAAACGCGTAAAACCGTGAATTACGAGCGAATCGACCTCATCGTTCCTGACAAATACGAAGAAATGAAAGCTGATTTGGAAAAACGCACAGGTATTGCAATCAATCGTTTTGAAGTTGGTAAAATTGACTTTTTAACAGATACTGCTCAAGTACGCATTTTCTACTTTGCTGACGATCAACAATTTTCTGATTATTCGGCCAGTTAATCTCTAAAAATATCGTTTGAAAAGCTTCCAATTTGGAGGCTTTTTTTGTGTTAAGGACCAACAAAATGCAAACACTCTTTGCGGCGATTTTTTAATATCTTTGATGCATGCAATTTTTTCGCAAACTTTTATGGCCGCTTTCTTTGGTGTACGGTTTCGTCACGCTTGTGCGGAACAAGTGCTATGATTGGGGCATTTTCAACAGTTATGCGATTCCGAAAAAATCTATTTGTGTTGGTAATTTAAGTGTTGGAGGCACGGGAAAAACGCCTCATGTAGCCTATCTTGCGGAATTTCTGAATGGCCAAATTGAAACAAGTATCTTAAGTCGTGGATACGGGAGAAAAACAAGCGGTTTTCGTTTAGTAAACACGTCAGATTCGGCTGAAAACGTTGGTGATGAACCGTTGTTCTATGCTACTATATTTGATAAAAATGTACACGTTGCCGTTTGCGAAAAACGAGCCGAAGGCGTTCAAGAACTTCAACAACTTTTTCTTTCGAATCAATTGATTATTTTAGATGATGCCTACCAGCATCGCGCTGTAAAAGCAGGTCTGAATATTCTTTTGACTGAATACAACGCTCCATTTTCAAGTGATTTGGTTTTACCAGCTGGAAATTTACGTGAGTTTCGTGCTGGTAAAAAGCGTGCGGACCTTGTAATCGTGACGAAATGTCCCAAATCGATAACTGACGCAGACAAAAGACATTTAGCTAATTCACTAAAAGTCAATACAGAAACACTGTTTTTCTCTGAAATCACTTATGCCCCACTTCGTTCTTTCGGCAAGGAATGTTCTTCCATCAAAAAAGTCTTGTTGGTCACTGGAATTGCAAATCCAAGTCCGTTGATTGCGGAAATTGAACAACAATATAAAGTTGAACACTTAAAGTTCGGCGATCATCATGCGTTTAGTAAACAAGATATAGAAGAAATTCACCAAAAATTTGATACTTTTGCATGCAACGAAACAATCATTCTTACGACCGAAAAAGATTTCATGCGTTTGAAGGCTGTTTCGTCAAGCTGGAAATTGGACGACTACCCTTGGTATTATCAACCAATTACCGTTAAAATAGATAATGAAAATAAGTTTAAAGCTCTAATAAATCAATATGTTAACACAATTTAAGCAATCAGTCGAGTACATCAAAAGTCGCACGCAAGTTGAACCTACAATCGGTATTATTTTAGGAACCGGATTGGGTGGTTTAGTGAAAGAAATCAATGTAATTGATGAAATTCCATACCAAGATATTCCGAACTTCCCTGTTTCTACAGTCGAAAGTCATTCTGGAAAATTAATTTTTGGTGAACTTGGAGGAAAGAAAGTGGTTGCTATGCAAGGTCGTTTTCATTATTACGAAGGCTATAACATGCAGCAAGTAACGTTTCCTGTTCGCGTGATGAAGTTATTAGGAATTGAGCGTTTGTTCGTTTCAAATGCTTCAGGTGGTGTTAATCCAGATTTTATTGTGGGTGAAATCATGATTCAAAATGATCACATCAACTTGTTCCCGGCTCATCCGCTAATCGGTAAAAACATTGATGAATTAGGACCTCGTTTCCCAGATATGTCTGAGCCATACGATCCAGAAATGATTGCTTTGGCGCAAAAAATTGCTGCTGAAAATGACATTCGTGTTGCAGTTGGAACATACGCAGGATTAACAGGACCAACCTTGGAAACACCTGCTGAATATGGTTATGTTCGTGCAATTGGTGCTGATGCAGTTGGAATGTCAACTGTTCCTGAGGTAATCGTTGCTCGTCACATGGAAATTCCGTGTTTCGCTATTTCAATTATCACGGACTTAGGTGTGCCTGGAAAAATTCAAAAAGTATCTGTTCAAGACGTTATTGAAGTAGCAAGTCGTCAAGAGCCTAAAATGACATTGATTATGCGTGAATTAATTTCTCGTATTTAATACTATGGAAGAAGCAATTAGAAACAAATACGAAGCGGTTATTGGTTTAGAAGTGCATGCGCAAATGCTCACTAAATCGAAAGCGTATTCAAACGATATCAATGAGTACGGTGCTCATCCGAATACCAATGTGAGTGTTATTACGCTTGGTCATCCGGGAACATTGCCGAAAATGAACAAGAAAACAATCGAATATGCAATCAAACTTGGATTGGCATGCGGTTGTGATATTGCTCCAGAACAATATTTTGCGCGTAAAAACTACTTCTATCCCGATCTTCCGAAAGGGTATCAGATTACGCAGGATAAAACGCCAATTTGTACAGGTGGTTCAATTCACATTCAATTGGAAGATGGTTCCGACAAATACATTGGTTTGACGCGTATTCACATGGAAGAAGATGCTGGAAAAAGTATTCACGATGTGGATGTTTTTGACACACTTGTCGATTTGAATCGTGCTGGCGTTCCTTTGTTGGAAATCGTTTCTGAACCAGATATTCGTTCATCGCAAGAAGCATACAGCTATTTGACAGAAGTGCGCAAATTGGTGCGTTACCTTGATATTTGTGACGGTAACATGGAAGAAGGTTCATTGCGTTGTGATGCCAATATTTCTGTGCGTTTGAAAGGTGCTCCAGAATTTGGAACGAAAGTCGAAGTGAAAAACATGAACTCGATTCGTAACGTACAACGAGCGATTGAATTTGAGATTACACGACAAATTGAAGCACTTGAGAATGGTGAAGAATTGACACAAGAAACGCGTTCATTTGATGCCTTGAAAAACTTAACGATTTCAATGCGTTCAAAAGAAGCTGCCAACGATTACCGTTATTTCCCTGAACCAGATTTACAACCCTTGGTGATGGACGATGCACAAATTGCGGCGATTAAAGCAGAAATGCCAGCTTTACCACGTGAATTGTTCTTGAAATACACAAAAGAACTTGGCTTGTCGGAATACGATGCCTACAATTTAACGGATAACAAAGGAATTGCTTTGTATTACGAAGGAATTGTGGCGCATACAAAGAATTACAAGCAAGCTGCCAACTGGATGATGGGAGATATCAAATCCTATTTGAATGAATTTGGTGTTGAAATCGATGAATTCCCATTGAAACCAGAGCAAATTGCTAGTTTGATTGCCTTGATTGAAGAAGGAAAAATTTCTACTTCAGTTGCTTCACAAAAAATATTCCCAGCTTTCGTTAAAAATCCTTCAACTTCTCCTTTGGCTTTAGCGGAAGAAATGAATTTGATTCAGGATTCCAACGAAGACGCGATTTTAGGATTTATTAACGAAGTGATCAAGCAACACCCAAGCGAGGTTGAACGTTATAGAAACGGCGAAAAACAATTGGTTGGTTTCTTTATGGGACAATTAATGAAAGTTTCAAAAGGAAAAGCCGATCCAAAAGCTGCAAATGAATTAATGCGTAAAACATTAGAGGCATAATGAAATACTTAGTGTTGTTTTTAGTTTTCCCTTTGTTATTTGCTTGCGAATCAAGCGAAGAGACGGAAACACCTGAAAAGTTAGTAGATAATTTTACAGTTTCTGGAACAATTACCGATGCAGGAAACACCACCTTGTATGTGGAAGCGTTGAGTCAGCAAGGATCGATCGAAGTGGCTAAAACGACGATTTCTCCAAATGGTTCATTCAAAATCAAAGGAAATATCCCGGGAATGGGAATTTACCAATTGCGTTTGGGTGAATCGAATGACAAAGTGATTCCCTTGACCTTGGTTGAAAAAGATCATTTGAAAATCAACACAAGTTTTGAATTGTTTAATGTTGCTCCGAATGCTTCTGGCACGGAATGGTCAACCGTTTTAAATCAATACATTGAGAAATTTGCTATTTTTTCGGCTGCACAACCTGAATTGAATGCAATGCAAGGAAAAGCAACGGAACAAGAAGTAATGAAACGTTTCTTGGAATTGAAAAAGCCAGTAGATGATTTCGCACGTGAAGCGATGTTCAAAGACCCTGACAATCCATTCAACATTGTGCTTTCTACCTCTGCTACTCCAACCACAGGTTTCGAAGGTTGGGATCCAGCAAACCTTGAAGTATTACAAGTTGTTGCTCAGGCTTATAAAAAACGTTTCAAAGATTCACCAATTGCGGCTACGATGGAAAACCAAGTGTTCCAAATTGAAAGCGCTTACAATGAATTTTTAAATACCACTCCAACCAAATCTTCTCCAGATGTTGCTCCTGAAATTGTTATGCAAGGAATCAACGGAAAAGCAATTAAACTTTCAAGTTTAAAAGGAAAAGTGGTGTTGATTGACTTCTGGGCGTCGTGGTGCGGACCTTGTCGCAAAGAAAACCCAAATGTTGTCCGATTATACAATCAATACAAAGACAAAGGATTCACTGTTTATTCCGTTTCCTTGGATGAAGATCCGAATGCTTGGAAAGCGGCCATCAAATCAGATGGATTGTCTTGGCCAAATCACGTGAGTGACCTTCGTGGATGGAAATCTCCAGTGGTTCAACAATACGGTTTTGACGGAATTCCACACACGGTTTTGATCGATAAAAATGGAAAAATTATCGGAACTGGACTTAGAGGTGAAAGTTTGGAACAAAAATTGAAAGAGGTGCTCTCAAAATAATAAAACTATGCGCAAATTACTTACGTTACTAACAGTTATTTCAAGCTTGAGTGTCTTCGCTCAAAAGCCGATTACCGTTACAATTTCAGGAAATATCTTCAACGCATCTGTTGATTCTGTCTCCCTTTCTCAATATTACGGTGGAACAAATTACATCGATTACTTGAAAGCGCCTTTGAGTAAAAAAGGTGATTTCAAAATGACAGGAATGGTACACGATGCCGATTATTATGTACTTCGTGTTGGTTCAACGCACATCAATTTGATTTTACGCGACAAAGCGGACATTAAATTGTACGGTGACGGAGCAAACATTTTCGCTTTTTGCAACATTGTTGGTTCAGAAGAAAGTGCTCACATGAATGATTTCATCAAAACATTGACTGTTTGGAATGCAAAACGCGATTCAGCGGTTAATTTGATCAATCAAAATCCGTCAAGACAGCAAGAAATCAGCAATTCGATGTCAACGGAATATTATACCTTCCAAAGCAACATGCAAACGTTCATTGCTCAAAACCAAAATTCTCCTGCCCTATTGCCTGTAATTTCTACAATCGATGCAGAGAACGATTTCGCGACTTACGAATCAATCGTGAACCAATTGGTTGCATCGTTTGGCGATTCACCTTCGATCAAGGAATTGAACAAAGCGTATTTACAAAAGAAAGCAGCGAAAGAAGCCGCAAACTTATTGGCTCCAGGAAAAGAAGCTCCTGATTTCACCGAATTGAAAACCGACGGAAAAACAACAATGAAACTTTCTGACCTACGCGGTCAAGTTGTTTTGTTGGATTTCTGGGCGTCTTGGTGTGGACCTTGTCGCAAAGAAAATCCAAATGTGACACGATTGTATGAGCAATACAAAAAAGACGGTTTCACTGTAATGTCAGTTTCCTTGGATCGCGACAAAGCGGCGTGGTTGGCAGCAATTGAAAAAGATAAATTGGTTTGGCCAAATCACGTGAGCGACTTACAACAATGGCAAAGTAAAGTTGCGGCACAATACGGCGTGAAAGGAATTCCATTTACTGTATTGATCGACAAAGAAGGAAAAATCATTCGCACGAATCTTCGTGGAGCTGAGTTAGAAGCTGAATTAAAACGCATTTTCGGGCACTAATCTGTATGTCGGACCAACCAGCAAAAAAAGTTTATTTCGCATCTGATTTTCATTTGGGCGTTCCCACGTATGAAAAAAGTTTGGAGCGCGAAAAGAAAATTGTTGCTTGGTTGAACCACATTGAGCCTACCGCATTAGAAATTTTTCTTGTTGGCGATATTTTCGATTTTTGGTTCGAATACAAACACGCCATTCCAAAAGGATTTGTGCGCCTACAAGGCAAAATCGCTGATTTAACAGACAAAGGAATTCCGGTTCACGTATTTACGGGCAATCACGACATGTGGATTTTCGA
>SSGT01000166.1 GCA_008017065.1 Crocinitomicaceae bacterium | reverse complement strand
TCAAATTGATTTTGTCGCGAGTTTGTTTTTGTTTAGTCGGCAGGAGATTTTTTTAGCGATGAGGCATAGCCTTGATTTTTTTTTGGTTCTTTTTTTTGATCAAGCAAAAAAAAGAACAATCTCCAATCGAAGCATGATTTCAAGTTTGGAGGATATCTGTATCTTTACCGTATGAGTATTGTCGACATTCTTATTCTTATTCCACTTGGTTATGCAGGTTGGAAGGGTTTTCAGCACGGAATCATCATCGAAGTATTTACCCTTCTTGCCTTGTTGGTAGGAATTTATGCGGGAATTCATTTTTCTGATTTCACTGCCAATTGGCTCAAAACTAGCTTTGATTGGCAGTCGGAATATTTGCCTGTTATCGCGTTCACAATTACTTTTTTAGGAATTGGAGCGATGGTTTTTTTCGCCGGAAAAATGATCGAGCAATTCGTGAAGATAACGAATTTAACGCCAATCAACAAAGTGTTTGGAATCGTTTTTGCAGTTTTGAAAATGACGTATTTTGTTAGTGTTTTTCTCGTTTTGGTGGAATCGTATGACGAAAAGGGAGAATTTCTTCCGCCGTCAATGAAAAAAAAGTCGATGCTCTACGAACCCGTTTTGAAAGTCTCCACTACCACCATTCCTGCATTGAAAGAAAGTACCCTTTTTGTTAAAAATGCGTTGTATTCCGACAGTACGCAATTGACGGTAGATCAAATTATTCGTGCCAAAGAAATAGCCGATAGTTTGGGGATTGATGCGGAAGATGGAAAAGAATTGTTGGAAGTGTACCAAAAATATGAAAAGAAAGATGAATAAAAATAGATTTCTGACTTGGATTGTTCTTTGTTGGTCAGTACTTTGCACAGCGCAGCAAACCACTTTTTATTCGGGCTCTAAATTTCCGCTTTTAAAAAAGGACAAGTGGATGGAAATCAGTGTCCGAAAATCAGGTCCATACATCGGTGTTCAACGTGGAAAGTACTGGGTTGGTGAAGCGGGTGCGGAAATGCAATTCAAAAAATTAAAGCTCGTCAAGCCTGTTACGCATGGAATTCACATGGGTTTTAACTATAACTTTACTCAAAACGTACTTGGTTACGATGTCGGTTATTGGGTGAAGTTTGGACGATTGAACTTGACGTATGGTGGAAACTTAGTTTTGCGCACTAATTTTTCGGAAACGCGCTATGGAGTTGCTCCAGTAGTTGGTTTTAAACTCTCCCAATTTCATCTGCAAACAGGTGTACATCTGCTGACTCCTTCCACCTCATTCAAGGAAACGAACACGTTTTTCATTGCAGTTCGTTTTGTGTTGATTAACAAACGCGATTGGGATGTCGATCGGGATAGGAACAAGAAGTCGGGCGATAAAAAGAGATGGTTTGAACGGAAATAGCGAAACTGATTGTACTGTCTACACGAAGCAAGTGCGTATCGTTGGTACCGGACCTGCAGCTTTGATGGCAGGAAGTAAGCTCGTGTTGGAGGGTTTTTCGGTTTCGTTTTACGAACATAAAAAAGCGGCTGCGCGCAAATTTCTGGTCGCAGGCCATGGTGGATTCAATCTTTCAAATGCGCAGCCCACTGCTGATTTTGTAGAAAAATATACACACACTGAAATTAAAAAGTGTGTCGAACGATTTGACAACCAACAACTGGTTTTGTTTTTTGAGCAGATCGGAATTCCAACTTATGTGGGATCGACCGGTAAAATTTTTCCAGCGAAAGGAATCAAACCAATCGAGGTGCTGAATGCGTGGATGAATTGGTTGAAATCCAACGGTGCTGTGTTTTACATGGAGCACAAGTGCATCGATTTTACTGAAACTCAAGTTTGTTTTTCAACAAAGCAGGGCATTCAGTGGGTTGATTTTGATTTTTTGGTCATGGCACTCGGTGGTGGGTCGTGGACCAAAACGGGATCTGACGGCAGTTGGGTTGAGCTTTTTGAAACTAAAGAAATAGATGTTGAACCGTTTGTTGCGAGCAACGCGGGGATGAACGTTTCGTTCACCAGTGATCCGTCGCATGTGGCGGGTGAAGTGTTTAAAAATGTGGTTGCAACGATGGGGGTGATGGAAAAAAAGGGCGAAATCACATTGACAACCTACGGATTCGAGGGTGCGCCGATTTACTACTTGAATCGTGCGTTTCGGGATAATCCGTTGGATCCATTGGTGATCGACTTTAAACCGCAATTGCCATTGGAACGGGTTGTTGAAGTGATCAAATCTGCTCCTAATCCTTCTCAAGCGCTGAAAAATCTGAAACTATCAAAAGCGACACGTTGGCTGTTGAAATCGCAATTGACGAAATCAGATTTTACGAACCCGATGCTTTTAGCCGCTCACGTGAAAGCCTTTTCGTTGAAAATAGATTCCCTACGCTCGATGGAGGAAGCAATTTCCACGGCTGGAGGGGTTGATTGGCGAGAACTTCATTCCGATTTTAGCCTCAAAAAATATCCGAAAATCTTCCTGTGCGGTGAAATGTTGAATTGGGACGCGCCAACTGGCGGATATCTGTTACAAGCTGCATTCGCAACCGGTCATTGGGTCGGCGCTGCTGTTGCACATACTACCAAATAGTATTTTTCCGAAATGATACGGTAATTGCAACAAACAGGTTGATCGTATGCGGTTACGTGAATCTGTTTCTGATCTTGATTTATCGATGTTATCGTGATGTCTTTTTGGAGCGATTCGATTGTGCCACCGAAGCATTTATACACCGCTTCTTTCGCCCCCCAAATTAAATGTAAATCCGGAACAGTAGCGTGGGGGAAAATTGATTGTTCGTAAGCATTCAAAAAAAGGGATGAAGCTGATTTTATTTTTGGATTTTCAAGCTCAAGATCAATTCCAATATCGCCATATTTCGAAATTCCAAATGCAATCCAACTCCCTGTATGTGAAATAGATATTGAATAGTTTGGTAATTCAGGTAGGTAAGGTTTCCCTCGCCTGTCGTGGGAGATTTGGGTGATCGATAAGTCAACTTTTTTTTGAACAAAGGAAAGCAATTCTTCGCGGTACAAGGTTGCGTCTACTTTGTCAGCAGCAAGTTGTTTAATCCAAACGGTATGTTGACCGATATTGATGCGTTGAACCACTGTTTTTGACCCTAAAATACGCGATTTTCAGGTAGGATTGTCCAAACAGTAAACTATTTTTGATTTTTACATTCAGAATGGTATATTTGTAGTATGGCCAATTTAGTATTACTTACTGATTTTATGCTCTTTTTGGAGGATGAGCTGTTGTTGAATCCAGGCGAAGTTGCGCCTGATATTCAATTCAAATCACTGCGCACCTGGAGTTCGCTCAATGCTTTGATTCTCATCTCTCGCATCAACGATGAAACGGGTATTTTTATTTCGGCAAGTGATTTGGCAAGGTGTACTACGGTTGCCGACCTCCATCAATTGGTTCAAAACGAAATCCATGGCGCTCAGTAAATTTGTAGGACCTGAAATCAGGGGCGTTGTAAATGTCGTTCCGCACCACACCGAAGATAATTTGGAGTTGGAGTTGCTTGCTCCAGAGGAGCGCCACGCGCTTGTTGCACACACAGGAATTCGGTTTCGTAAAATCGCTCCTCGGCAGCATTCAGTTCAACATTATTTTGAGAAGGCGGTGGAAACTTTGCTCCATAAAATCAGCTGGAATGCGTCGGAAATTGACGTTTTTATCTGTGTTACACAGTCTCCTGAAATGGTTATTCCCGCTGTGTCTTGTCGAATTCATGGCAATTTAAACATGGGAAAGCAAACGCTGTGTTTTGATATCAACTCGGGTTGTTCAGGATTTGTTTATGGGCTAAATACGGTGTATGCATTGCTTTCTGGATTGGGAAAAAAGAACGGAAAGGCGATTTTGTGTTGTGGTGATTTATCCACCCATTTGATTGAACCAAACGATAAAAGTGTGCGCCCGATTTTTTCGGATGGCGTAGCGGCTGTTGCGATCGAAAATAGTGTTGACGAGGCATCGAACGCTAGTTTTTTTAACCTCGAAACTGATGGAAGTGGTCAACATGCAATCGAAATGCAAACGACTTTCAAAAATGAAAATTTCATGCGTTTGAATGGAATCGACGTCTTCAATT
Source organism: Crocinitomicaceae bacterium (assembly GCA_008017065.1). GTDB lineage: Bacteria > Bacteroidota > Bacteroidia > Flavobacteriales_D > Crocinitomicaceae > JAQVCM01. Next base: position 2,505 of record SSGT01000166.1, on the reverse strand, counting down.
ATTCGGTACGTTCGGTTCCTCAAAATATCACCGATTTGTTTCAATTTGCTGGAATCTCACCTGAAACGGTCGATTTGTTTGTTTTTCATCAAGCCAACAAATTGATCAATGAATCCATCCGAAAGAAATTAAATGTACCAGCAGAAAAAGTCCCTTATTCGTTGTACGATTATGGAAATACCGCCTCCGCAAGTATTCCAATGACGATCGCAACCGATTGGAAACGAGATTCGATGAATTCAGGATGGCTTTTGCTATCCGGCTTTGGCGTTGGTTTTTCGATCGGATCTGCACTCGTTCATTTCAATCCGCTGAGTTGCGACGGACCTATTGAATTTTAGCAGATGGAAGAGCGACTAAAAATAGACATCGTCATTCCAATTTACAAGTCCAAAAATACCTTGGAAGCGTTAATTCTGCGTTTAAATACGTGGTCGCTTGAGAATTCACTGGATTGTCGGGTTGTATTTGTTGACGATGGTAGTGAAGATGGAACGTTTGAATTGTTGCAGGCGTTAAAAACACAAATTCAATTCCCGTTTGAAGCGGTTCGATTGGCACGAAACTACGGACAACATACGGCAACAGCGGTGGGACTGTCGCTTTCTAACGCGCCATTCGTGGCCATCATGGATGATGATTTACAACACGATCCAGCAGATATTAACCGACTTTTGGAGCAACTTATTGCTGAAAAAGCGGATTTGGTCTACGGTGTCTACAAAGAAAAAAAACATGGATTGGCACGCAACCTGTCGAGCGCATTACTGAAAAAAATCACCAAAAGTAAGACGATGGATTTTAGTTTTGTGACATCGTTCAAGGTGATGAGGAGTTCGGTTGCTCAATCATTCAGACATGCCGTATCTCCCATTATTTTTGTGGATGTTTTTTTGCTTCAGCATGCCCGAAAAGTGACTACTTTGGAAGTGGTACATTCGCCTAGAATTGCTGGAACATCTTCCTATTCAAGTTGGAAGTTAGTGAACTTGGCGCTCGGAATAGTAATTTTTCATTCGTCTTTTCCGTTGAAAGCAATTGTTCGTTTCGGATTTTTGATGTCGCTGATTTTTTTCGTGTTGGGATGCTACTTTATTTACCAGAAACTATTCAACGACGTGCAATTGGGTTTTACTTCCTTAATCGTTTCGATTTTTTTCTCGACGGGAATGTTGCTTTTGTCACTCGGAATCATTGGTGAATACATTCGAAAGATTTGGATTTCACAGCAGAATCTCAATCAAGTCGTTGTTTCAGAACGTAACTCAGCATGAACGGGTTTGGGATTTCGCTTGTTCCACTTGCTGAAGAAAACGTAGAGTTGGTTCGTCAGTGGCGCAATTCACAAGCGATTGCTCACTTCATGGAATTTCAGGGAGAAATATCGAAGGAAGACCAGATTGCTTGGTTTCGGTCGTTGGAATGTTGTCATTATTTTGTGATTTACGTAGCCGATACACCGTGTGGACTGATCGATTTGAAACGGATAAATCTGGATTCGAAATCAGCAGAAGCGGGTTTATTCATCGGCGAAAAGCAGTTTATGGGAACTGGAATTGCCTTGGGAGCTTCCGTTTTGGTGTTGGATTTTGCATTTGATGAACTACAATTGGAAGTTGTAACGGCCAAAGTTCACAAAGAGAATAGAGAAGCCATCGGATACAACCAGTTGATTGGTTTTCAGAAAAAGGAAGCCATGGATGCGAAATTTGAATGTTGGCAGTTGGAACGGACTACGTACATGAAAAGCAGACAGCGACTTGTCAATTTTCTATCGTGATTGGTAACAAGTTGGATTGGTGATCAGTAGGGATTACTTTTGTAAAATTCGCCAGCGAAGTTCATCCAAGCGGTATTTGATTTGTTGTCTCCAATTTTTGCCTTCCAGTCGGATGTAATTTCGAGTAAAAATACTCGGATTGAGAATCCATTTCAGTGTTCGCTGCGGAAAGGGTAAACTTCCATACGGAAATTTTTTCAAGTCAAAATGTGCTTGCAACTCGGGTTGAATTTTCGTGAAAAATTCATTCCTGTTGTGCCAGTAGTATGGATTTTTTTTTCGTGGCACCAACACATCCATCCCCAGGTGAAACGTTAAATGCGCGTCGGGAATGTAAAGCGGCTTCGAGGCATACGCGAATATATTGTGAACGAACGTCGCTTCGAGAAATGAAATTCCGACACAGATTTCGCCCCAAACAAAACGATCCAACAAACTTGCTTTTACGACAAAGCAGTCAAAACCGGGATGGGATTTGCCCATGTCCGCATACATCAACGGCAATTCAGCTACCGATTGATACTTGCTCGAGATTCTGCGTCGGTTGATCACCAGCGCATCGTAACCTTGTTCGAGGTATCCAACAACGGTATCGTAAAAATAAGGCATGAGTGCGATGTCCATGTTGGTGAAAATGACAAAATCAGCAGCTTCAATTTCATTCAATTTCTCCATGATCGAACCAATCAAAGGCAATTTCTTTCCTTTCAACGTAGGGTTGACAT
>SSGT01000188.1 GCA_008017065.1 Crocinitomicaceae bacterium | reverse complement strand
GATTTACACATTTTTTTATACCAATAGTAAGAACATTTTATTAATTTTCCAACTATTACGTTTTTTTTTTTAAACGTTCGTATTTAATGCAAAGATATATTTTTTCCGAATGTCGAAGTTTCTCTTTTAATTTTTATTTTCAACAGTCGAATGTTTAGTTTTTAGAACCATTTTATGGCGTTACATTTTGTAACGAATCCTTCGCCTATTTTGAATTGATGTAAATTATCCATTTTATTTTACTAGCTTTGCGGTGGATTTTTGGTACCAACTTTTTGGATTAAAAGGGAATCTCGTGCGAATCGAGAACTGTATCTGCAGCTGTAAGTTCTGTAAAATCTATTGCAAAATGTCACTGTCCGAAGGCCAAGGATGGGAAGGCGAAATAGAGTTGGAACAAGTCAGAATATCTGCCAATCATCTTTGAATGAAGACTTCAGAATAAAGTTGGATTTACTTTACGGTATCTCTCTGTATTTAGGGCAGCCTAGCTGTCTCTGTTTTCTTCTGGTTTTATATTTTATTAATTCATTTAAAACTCAGAGAATGAAAAAAAATTATTTACTAACCCTCGTATTAGGGCTTTTTATCACCAATTTTTACGCGCAATTTAGCAGAAACGATGTCAAATTTTGGGTCGGTTCTGGAACTGATTCAACCGTTTTGGTGGTTGACTTCAAAGATGGAACAGAAGATTCTTCATCCGCATGGGGGTATCTGTTCAATGCTTCTCAAAATCAGACATTCAATGCGATGTTGGGGGCTATCGCAGCAGCAGAACCACAATTTTCATTTAACTTAAGTAGCGGTTTTTTAAACGATGTCCACTTCAATAACCACCAAGGTTTAGGTGCCAATCCAGATTATTGGAGTACGTGGTCGGGAACAAGTTTTGAGAATCTGACGATGAACAGTGGTATCACAGAGGTATTAGTGCCAGGAAGTTGGTACGGACTTTCGTATGGTTTTGACAATCCCACGGTGCAGGCTCCTGCCGTTCCACAAGCGGCGTATAGTTCGCAATGGTTGTTGAAGAAAGACGTCGAGTTTTGGGTTGGATCGGGTGCTGACTCTGCTGTTTTGGTGTTGGATTTTGTTTCGTCGAGTTATGGAGAAGCTGTTTCGTATGCATTTGGAGTTAAATTCTCTGGGACGACAACAGGAGCTCAAATGCTGGCGTTGGTTGATGCAGCACACCCTGCGCTTGCGGTCAATGCAACCACTTTTTTGAATGATATTACGTTCAATAGCAACGCAGGAATTGGCGGTCAACCAAATTATTGGGGAACTTTTAGCGGTGCGAATTTGTCCGATTGGACCATGAACGCAGGAATTTCCACGACGGTGAATCCGGGAGATTGGTTCGGTTGTTCGTATGCATCATGGCCTCCGCGTAGACCTTACAAACCGATTGCTGCCAACGATCCAACGGCTGTCTCATTAAGCGATGTTCAAACATGGGTTGGTGCAGGAAGTGATTCTGCGGTGATTGTGATCGATTTTAACAACGGAGCCGAACCTGAATCGTTTGCGTTTGGTTACGCGTTTAGCGGATCTGCAACTGCACAACAGGCGTTATTGGCGTTGAAAGCAAGCGTTCCCAATTTAGATATTGTTTTGGCTTCGGGTTATCTAAACGACATCTTGTTTTTGGAGAACGAAGGAATTGGTGGAGAAAATGGTTTCTATTGGGGGACATGGAGTGCTACCAACAACGGTGGATGGGCAATGAATGATGGAATCAATGTCGCATTGAATGACGGCGACTGGTTTGCATGTTCGTACACCGATTTCGAACCAGCACTTCCTCCAAGTACACCTTCTACACCGTTATATAGCTTGGTTGCGTTAAACGAATTGAATCCAACTGCGTTTCATGTTTTTCCAAATCCCGTTCAAAATGAATTGACAATTCAAGGAAAAATAGGAAATTTAGTGATCACCGATTTGACCGGACGTGTTGTTTTTGAAGCAAGACATAACGGTTTTACGAAAGTGGATTTTTCAGATTTTAAGCCAAGTTGTTATCAAGTAACGTTGACAACGGATGGACAATCATCTACGCAAATCATCCTAAAATAAAGAATTCAACTCGAAATGATTCGTTGTTTCGAGTTTTTTTGCTCCGTTATGCAGTTCCGAACGTTGATATTCAGTTTTGTTTCGCTGCTCGCTTTTCCAGCGGGTGCGCAGGAATTGTATGGTGAGTTGGAGGCCGTAGAAGTTGTCGAACGCAAAACAATTTATGTTGTAAATCCAAGAATTCAACAACTCACCAAATTACAAATCCAGCAATTGCAAGCCGAGGATGCGGGACAGCTGCTTCAAAAATTTGCGGGTGTTTCGTTGAAAAGCTACGGCGGATTGGGTGGAATGAAAACAATCGCTGTGCGCGGAATTGGTGGTACACACACCGGGATTTACATCGACGGATTTGAAATGCAAAACACGCAAACAGGGCAACTCGATTTGAGCAACATCCAAGCGGAAAATATTGAATCAATTCAACTTTCAGTGGGTGGTGCAGGTGGTCAACTGTTGCCCGTTTCTGCATTTTTACAAGGAAGTACGCTGTCGATTCAAACGTTTGAAAATCAATTCTCTGTAGATTGGTTGCAGGTTAGAAGTTCCGTAAAGGCAGGATCGTTTGGTCAAATAGATACCTATCTCGCGTTGAAAATGAATCGTCAACGGTATTTTTTTAGCGTATTTGGAAAGTACCGAACCGCCAACGGAAACTACCCGTTTGAGTTCATGAATGGCTCGACAGTGTATCAAGGAAAACGGTTGAATAATGATCTTGCAGAAGTTTTTTCAGGATTTTCGGCAGGAAAGCGTTGGGGTAAAAGCGGTATCGTAAAATTGAATTACCTGACAAATCTTTCGGATAAAGGACTTCCTGGTGCTGTTATCTTGTACAATCCTACCGCTTCACAACGCTTGAAAAATCAAATGCATCAAGTCAATATCGATGTCAAAAACATTCGTCCGCGCGTTGGAATTCGAACCTATTTGACATCACGGTATGAAGCGTTACAGTACGTCGATTCATCGTTTTTAAACAGTGCTGGATTTTTGGATCAGCGATTCTACAATACATCTGCTCAGCTAGGAGTTAGTTTTCAAACGCAACAAAAAAACGTGGATTCGTCTGGATTGACTTCGCCTGTATCGGTACCTAAAAAATGGTTTTATTTCGGTGGAATCGAGCATAATTTCAGTGTGTTGCACAGTTCAACGACAAATTTTGATCAACCGATTCGCAATCATTTGAAAGCGGTTTTTGGTAGCGAGTTACGTGGGAAAAGAATGCTCACCGTGCTGCAATTGGGTGGTCACACGGTTGTTGATCAACAGGCTGTAAACACGAAGTCGCATGTGCGTTTTGCACTAACACCTTATGTACTCGTCCAAGCGAGATCGTTTCTTCGTTGGATTGGATTACCTGACGTTTGGGTCAAACGTTCGTTCCGAATGCCGAGTTTCAATGAATTGTATTACAATCAATTGGGAAACAAGTCGCTCAAGCCAGAAATTGCCAATCAACTCAACCTAGGTACAAGCTATGTGTTCAGTTTCAAAAGGAACATACTAAAAATCAGACTGGATTCGTATTTTAATATCGTTGAAAACAAAATTGTTGCGATCCCAACCAAAAATTTATTCATCTGGTCGATTCAAAATGTAGGGCTAGTTCGCGTTGTTGGAGGCGATGTACAATTCGTGTACGATTATGAATTGCCGAAAAACTGGACGGTTTCGAGTCGGTTCACTTATACATTTCAATCGGCTGTTGATATCTCAAATCGAGATGCAGCTACCTTTGGTCATCAGTTGCCGTACTTGCCCAAGCACACGTCCAACTTGGATTTCACGTTGAAATACAAAAAAACGGGGATTCAATTGTCGGGTTTGTTTACTTCAAAACGATACGCGTTGAACGAAAACATTCCAAACAACTTGATTGAATCCTTCGCAGTGCTTGATATTGGTATCTTTCAAACGGTTGCATTCAACAACGGACAGCAGTTGCGTTGTCAATTTACGGTAAAAAACAGCTTTAATTCCCAGTATGCATTCGTTCGATACTACGTGATGCCGGGAACCAATTTCTTAATTTCTTTGAGTTATGCGTTACACTAAATACATTTACATACTTTTGTTTGTTGCGCTAGTCGTGGTTACATCATGTAAGAAAAATCCACCAGAAACGATGGATTCACCTGCTGTACTGAAACATGGAATCTTGGTTCTAAACGAAGGTTTGTTTCAGTTAAACAACGCGAGTTTGAGTTGGGTGGATCGCACAACAAATACGACAAACAATGAGTTTTTCACACAAAAAGCAAATCGATTACTTGGCGATACTGGAAATGACATGCAGCGGTATGGCGGTAAAATTTACATCGTTGTGAATGTGTCGAGTACGATTGAGGTGTTGAATGCGACGACGGGTGAACCAATTCAGCAAATTTCGATGCTGAATGGATCCAATTCCAAACAGCCGAGAAACATTGTGTTTAGTGGAAACAAAGCGTTGGTTTCATGCTTCGACGGTTTTGTTGATGTCATTGATACCGCAACGTTGTCAATTACGAAGCGAATTCCTGTTGGATTGAATCCAGAGTCGATGACGATCGCTGGTCAGCGCTTGTTTGTTTCCAATTCAGGTGGTTTGAATGCACCAACAATGGATTCGACCGTCTCCGTAATTGATTTAAACGCGCTTTCAGAAACGGCAAAAGTTGTGGTAGGGAAAAATCCGGGAAGTATTGCTGCGGATAACAACGGAAATATTTTCGTGATTGCGCGCGGAAATTACGGTTCGATTCCCTCGCGTTTGAAGCGAATCGATGCAGTTACATTCGCGGTTACTTCGTATGCGTTTGAGGCGAGTGGAATTGAAAAAATGGAAAATTCGTTGCTGATTTCGTACACGAATCCTTCGAATCAACAGACACAAGTTGCGCGTTTCAATCCTCAGACGGAACAGATCGAGGATACAGATTTTCTGGATTTATCAGTTGTACAAACATTCGCTGGTATGCAGTACGATCCTGCTCAAGAATTGCTCGTCGTGATGGATGCAAATGGGTACACAACAACCGGTTATATTTTGGAATTTTCAAAAGCCGGAATTTTTAAACAAAAATACCATGTCGGATTAATTCCGAATTCAATTATTTATTATGAATAGAATAACATTACTTATTTCATTGTTTTCTGCAACGATTGGTTTTTCGCAATCGTATGCACCGCCCGCAAATCAGGCAGGTACAACTGCGATCCACAAGGACAGCTCAGTCTTTGTTGCTTGGGCCACCGGTATCGACTTGAAACGTGGTTTTTTGGATATTGCCGACACAAATTTTATGATTTCGGGATCCAACAAAGTCAGTTACGGAGCTCCGTCTGAGGCGCTGTACCAAGCACAGGGAAGTAGTGCTACAATTGTCAGTTTGGGAGATGGTGGCGTGGCTACGTTGACTTTCCAACGGCCAATTTTTAATGGAGATGGACCTGATTTCGCTGTGTTTGAAAATAGTTTTTTGCCAGATTTCTTAGAATTGGCATTTGTAGAGGTGAGTTCGGATGGTGAACATTTCTTCCGATTTCCAGCCCATTCCGAGAATCAATTCGCTGTGCAAATCGCAACCTACGGTACGATGGATTGCCGTTTCATCCACAATTTGGCGGGGAAATATGAACAAGGCTACGGAACACCATTTGATTTAAGCGATTTACCTGTCGATGCATTGCTTGATGTCGATGCAATTACACACGTTCGAATCATCGATGTTGTGGGCACGATCGATCCCACGTTGGCGAGTTTGGATCGTTTTGGAAATCCGATCAACGATCCATATCCAACAGCATTTGCGTCGGGTGGATTTGATTTGGATGGAGTAGGCGTAATTCATCAAAAAACAGTCGGATTACCAGAAATTACGGCCAACTACAAGGTGTATCCCAATCCAACAGCTGGATTATTGACCCTTGATTTCCCGATAGCTTCTGACGTGCGAATTATTGATTTCTCTGGAAAAGTCGTTGCATTCTTTCCTGCAGTTGAGTATCAGCAATTGAATTTGGTTGAATTTCAAAAAGGTGTTTATTTTGCTGAAATCACCAATGCTTCGGGTAAATTCACGCAAAAATTGATCTTGAGATAACCAGATTTTTAGAAAAAAAACGGTGGTTTTGCTGCCGTTTTTAAATTTCTTTCCGGCTGATTTCTCGTATCGTTCCAACCGAGACGTTGTTGATCGAAAGGTTGAGGATTCCAACGCGAATCAAGCGCAAAGTTGGAAACCCGATGGCCGCAGTCATTTTTCGAATTTGACGGTTTTTACCTTCGCGCAACTGAATTTCGATCCATGAAGTTGGGATGTTTGCGCGGTAGCGAATTGGCGGATTTCGTTCCTCAATCTGAACTTCCGTCAATAACTTCGCTTTGGCAGGCAAACACCGATGTACTTTTCCGTTGTGTTTGATCTCAATTCCACCGACGATCAATCGTTGTATATCGGTTGTAGTGATCGCGCCTTCAACTTGTACCCAATACGTTTTGAAATGCTCATTTTTTGGATCTAATAAACTGTTTTTTAGTTTATTATCGTTGGTAAGTAACAGTAGTCCTTCGCTGTCTTTGTCGAGCCTTCCAACAGGATAAATGTCGCTCGGGAAATCCTTAAGTTGGTTTTGCTCCACCAGCTGCATCAACGTCAAATCTTTCGGCTCACCGGAGAATTGAGACAAATACCCAACAGGCTTGTGGACAATGAAATAGCGAAACAAAAGTACTGTTATTTATTTTTTAAACAAGTGTACACAAATGCAGGCGGAAAATTAAGCGGTGTGAATGAAATATGCACGGATTCAAATCGATCTTCCAAATTTTTTCGGGAGTTAAGCGAATATTGAAACTGAACGTATTTTCCGTTATTTACCATTGCTTCGTAGGAAGCGTCAAGAATAGCGGTTTTCAGTTTGTTTGGAAAGTTCGCTAACGGAAGTGATGAAATGATGTAATCTGCGTGAATCAAACCGTTTTCATTCAGGTATTTTTGGATGTGTTCGGCACTGTCGTGAATCAGAATCATGCGATTGTCGTGAATTTCTTCCGACAGATTTTTAAAAAAAGTATCGTTTAGCTCAAAGACCAGCAATTTAGCGTCTGTTGGCATTAGTTCCAAAATTCGCTTTGTAAAAACACCCGTTCCGGGACCAAGTTCGATCAATACCCGCGCTTTTTTAAAGTCGATGTTTTTTAACATCAAGTTAGCCAGGTATTTAGAACTGGGACTCATCGCCCCAACCATTTTTTTTTCTTGCCAGAACTGTTTTAAGAAATTAGCCTTTTTTGCCATCGAATCCTTCTTCTTTGATTGCTAATTTACCGTTATTTATAATTCCTAAAACATTTCCGGTTAATTCTTTGCCAATAAACGGTGAATTTGCGGTAGAAGAGATCACGTTGCGTGCATCAAAGGTCCATTTTTCACTCGGTGAAAACAACGTTAGATCTGCTTTGTTTCCAATTTCGATCGAATTTGATTCAATACCAAAAACGCTGCGATTGCGAAGCGCTAAAATATCGACAATCGTTTGCAAGTCGAATTCAGCGGCTGTAGTCAACGATCCAAAAAAGGATTGTAGCGTGATATTTCCGAAGGACGCATGATCAAACTCTACGTCTTTTTCTTCTTTGTCAAACGGACGGTGGTTGGAAACAATGCAATCGATTGTTCCGTCTTTTATTCCTTCCCAAAGTGCAATTCGGTCTGATTCTCTGCGTAATACAGGCATCAACTTAAAGTTGACGTCAAAATCGAGGACGGCTGTTTCATTGAATAGCAATTGTTCTACATGCACATCTGCCGTCACAGCGAGTCCATTTTTCTTTGCTTCTCGAATCAATCGAACGGATTCAGCGCACGAGATTCCGGTTAAATGTAGATTGCCACCCGTGTATGCTGCCAATCTCAAATTGCGCTCCAATTGAATGATCTCCGCAATCGTTGCTTCTGCTTTCAATCCGGTTTTTGTGGACGCTTCCCCTTCGTTTACTTGTCCATTTCCAGCAAGTGAAATGTCGCGTGAAAATGCCATGATTTTGCCGCCAAAATTGCTAGCATACAACAAAGCGCGATACATAATTCCAGCACTGACGGGGTGTAAATCATCTGTAAAAAAGTGTACACCCGTTTGGTACATATCGTACATCTCAGCAAGACTTTCGCCTTTCATTTTTTCGGTAACTGCTCCGATCGGATGAATCGAAGTGACTTGATTTTCAGCTTTTCGTTGGATGTATTCGATGGTTGTTTTACCGTCTACCACTGGATTTGTAGATGGAAGCATTCCAACATGTGTAAATCCACCAAATGCAGCTGCTTGTAACCCCGATTCGATGGTTTCTTTGTGTTCCTCTCCCGGATCGCAGAAATGTGCCTTTAGGTCAACCCAACCTTGAGAAACGGTTAGATCGCTTCCCTCAATCGTTTTTGCTTCTGAATCGACAATCGTTTCCTCGATACGAGCAATTGTGCCATTTTCAATAAGCAAATCCATTCGTTTGTTGAAGAATGAAGAGGTTGAATCTGCAATGAGGGCTGCTTTTATCAAAAATTTCATACGAATCTATTTATTCTTTTTTTAATTATTTTTTCTGCCTGGCTAATTTTCTTCCGACGGTCTGCTTTCCCACCAAATCATCATTTTAGGAATTTAAGCAAAGCCATTTCTGTCAGCAAGAAAAGGAGTGCTAGTACAACGAAAATTCGCCAATATTCCTTTGGTTTTTCTAAATCGATTCGGGTTAAACTTTGTCCTTCGTCAATGGTTGAAAATTGCGTGTTTTCAATTCCTTGATCCGCGAAACCAGCACTGATTTCAGCAGCGGTTAACAACGAAACGTCGGATTCAGTTCGGTTGTAATTCAAGGCAACAGTGCCGAGTTCAGCTTCGGCTTTGATGCTGTACAAGCCTGCTTTCAACGCAATTGCTTCCATCCCTGCGATGGATAAATACGTTCGCTGATTGATTCG
>SSGT01000159.1 GCA_008017065.1 Crocinitomicaceae bacterium | reverse complement strand
GTTAAATTTCATGGATTTTAGCATCCATTTTGGTAAATGCTTCCGTGGATCTCTGTTTTTTAAATTGATATACCATCCCAATTTTTTCAAAATTGGAACTTTGTGCGTTTCTACAAATTCAATCCACGTTCCGTCCGGATCCTCCACATAACTAAAGCGTCCTCCCGCTTCACCCATGTCGAATGTTTCTCCTGAGTCGACGGTAAATGGGAAACCTGCTTTTTCACAATCGGTTTTCAAGGCTTCAATTCCTTGCACATCAAAGCACAAATGAATGAATCCCCAATCTCCCCAAAAGCGGTTTTCAAACATGTTGCGGCAATCGGTGCGTTCAACAGCTTGTACTAATTCAATTTCCGTTGGTCCAAGTAATTCAGCGAACGGTCCCTTGCGTGGCGCAGGATGACGAAGCAATACGCGACGAACTTTTTTGTCTCCCGACGGTAGATTTTTGAAGGCACTAAAAGCGGACGTTTCGTCATACACAACCTGTGAATAACCCAACACGTCGCTGTATAGTTTCATTGAATTTTCAATGTTGCTCACACAGACCATTGCACCTGCAACACCACCTGTTTTACTTGGAGCGCCCGTTTCTGTAAACCAACCTAATCCTTCTACGATGTCAAACAAGTTTCCGTTTGGATCTTCGACAACGAAATGCCATTTTCCTTCGGGAGTTTTTTCCAGACCGCTTTTCAAGGTTGCACCTTCTTTTTTGAAAAAGTCAAAACTTGCTTTCACATCGCGTGATTTGATGCGGCACATATATAATCCGTAATCACCCAATTGAATGTCAAATGTTGCTTTTTCAGTATTTCGAGATTTGTATTGCCAGATTTCAAATCCGCCACCACCATCCATACTCAAGGCTAAGGTTGCAGTTCTGTTTTGTACAACGCCTCCCGTATATTTTGTCATCAAAGGTGCTTCGGCAGCATCTTCAAATACTTTGATATCGACTCCAAAGAATTTTCGGTACCACTTCCAAATTTCTTGAACATTGGGCACACCGATTCCCATTTGTTGAATACCACAGATGATTTTTTCCATTTTCAATTTGTTTTGCGCAAAAATAGGAAATTACTTTTGAATTTTTTCTATTTCAAACAGGCAATGAGAATCACTGTATTTTTGGGTTTTTACGTGCTTTCGATCTGTAAAACTGCCACGTGTTTATCGGATTGCGCGTTCGTTGAACAACACAAAGCCATAACTCATTTGAAAATAGAGCGGCGTCTTTTGTTCTGGAAAATAGTTCACAGTCAAGCGAACAGGTCCAAATGGACTATGGTAAATTGCCGATGCAGAAGCAAGGTAGGTTTCTCCTTTCAAAAAGCTAGCGTAATAAACCGTTCCGTCAGGATTTTGGCGAATTTGTTTGAATGGTTGGTAGAAATATGCATCCACGCGTAAATCCCAATTGCGTTTGACGGTGAAGATAATGTTGGCACCAAGTCCAGCATGTTGTGGAGCGCGATATTCTTCAAAAAAGAAGGTACTAGCATCTGGAAATGGGGTGAAGGCCGATGCGCTTAAAATGGACGCTTTGTAATTGCTAAACAAGGACTGACTGTTCATGACAGATTTGGCATGAATTCCGAAGTGAAAATGCGGTGTGTTTACGAAAAAACTTTGAAATTCAGCTTCCAAGTTAACCCATTGATGATTCTTTGTAATCTCGTAATCCGTTACACTTGTTGATCCAGAAACGCTGCGTTCAAGTCCTTGTACCAACCGCGATTTGAATCCAAAATAGTGTCCTTCAGAGGCAAACTGTTTGCGATTTAATGAATTGATTTCGAGTTGCCAACTGATCGTTTCTCCACGGAAAGTAGTGACATCGGCGGTATCGGTACTCAGAAAGTTGTTAGTTTGATAATATTCTTCGCGTATCTCAAATTTTCGAATGTCGAACGTACTACGGCTGTTGTTGGTCAATGGATGTTTGATTTTAGCACCAACATATACCTCGTTTTCGATCAAAAAAGACGGTTTGATATCCTCAAAAAAGGTGGACGAACTTCGGTAGTAATCGAAACGGTTTTGGACAAAATATGGAGTTATTGAAATCGGATAGTACATCGGCAATTGCAGGTCAACCTGGGTTTTTACCGAAGCATAAAACTTACCAAAATACGATTCTGCTTTGACGCGAATTGCCATGCGCTTCAGATGGTAATAGTTCAAACCAATGTATCCCGCATTCACCGAACGGGACGAAAAGTGTCCGCCAACTTCCAATTTAAACTCTTTCGTTTTGCGCACTTGCAGGTCCATGTGGTAGGTAGAATCGCCTTTCAAAATCAAGGTGGGATATAGATAGGCTACTTGCGGAATTGCTGCCGTTCTGAAATAACGTTTGTAAAGTAGTTCGGGTTCAATAATTTGGTTTTTACTATTTTTTAAAATAGATTTTCTCACGAAACTCACGTCGTTTGCGCTCATACCGTAGGTATTGATCGAGCTGATTTGCAGTGGACGTACATTGGCTTTAAAGAGCGCTCGTTTTCGCGCCAATTCCTCCGGAGAAACGCGGTGTTCGATGTGCACAAGGATCGAATCGAGGTACCTAATTGTGGAGTTATAACCGTCGTTGATAGCATCTTGCACATCTTCAAATTCAAAAGTGCTAACCGTTGTTTCGGGTGTGATAATCACTCCATTTTCGCACGGAAGATCAAAATTACTGTGCGAAACAAGCATGTTGGTAATTTGACTAATCAAATCGTCTTCAGAGGGCGGTTTTGCATTGCCGGAAACATTGCTTCCAATGATGTAATCGGGATTAAAATCGTGATACATCACATCCGAAGGAAAGTTGTTGTACAAACCTCCGTCAAACAATAGATTTCCATCCACTCGAATTGGATTGATGAAAAAAGGATAGGTCATTGATGCACGAACAGCTTGATTGAGTTTCCCTTTGCTAAAAACGACGCTTCGTTTGTTCACAATATCAGCAGCAACGCATCGAAAGGGTACAAAAAGGTTGTCAAAATTTTCACTATTAGATGCGCCGGTGGTGCCCAAAACAAACATCATTTCAAAATCCAAGAGTGTTGGGCGGATAAAATTGGTGGGCAACGACTTTTTCAAGATACTGTCTTTCGAAAACGAAAGTTCAATCAAACTGGCATCTTCATCGTCTTTTTGAAAGTAGAATTCTTGACTGCGCTCCAATTTCCCGGAGGCCATTAATTGAAAACGATCACTCAATACATACGCTTCAATTTCAGCTGGACTGTACCCACACGCGTACATCGATCCCACCAATGCGCCGGCAGAAGTGCCTGTGATGTAGTCGATTGGAATTCCCTTTTCTTCCAGCGCTTTCAATACACCAATGTGCGCGAAACCAGTTGCTCCACCTCCGCTTAATACCACTCCAACACGTTGTCCCCAAGAGAAATGTGTAGTAGTGAGCAAGCATACCAGAAGGAATAAAGGTTTCAAACCGCTCGTTGTTTTCAAATTGTGTATTTTTGTACAAAAGTAACGCATTTTTTTTCAGAAAATGACAATATTGCTCTCAATTTTTGAGTACCTCGGTATATTTGTTTTTGCCATCAGTGGGCTGTTGACAGCTTCGGAAAAGCGCTTGGATTACTTCGGAGGGATGGTCATCGCATTTTTTACAGCGTTGGGTGGCGGAACGATACGCGATTTATTGTTGAACACCGAAGTGCGTTGGATGGAGTCTTCTTCATTGATTTTTACAGCCTTATCTGGCGCGGTTATCGGTATTATATTTAAACAGCAATTGATTCACTTGAAACGTACTTTTTTCATCTTCGACACAATTGGGTTGGGACTTTTCACGATTCTCGGAATTCAAAAGGGATTGGAGTTTCAACAAATTCCAGTCACAAGTTTATTTCTTGGACTAATATCTGCTACCTTTGGCGGTGTGATTCGCGATGTTTTGTGTAACGAAATCCCACTAATCTTTCGAAAAGAAATTTATGCTACCGCTGGAATTGTGGGCGGCTTGTGTTATTTGGGGTTCTTTTTGGTAGGATGGAACAACGAATTTACACTGATTTTGGGTGTTTTGATTATCATTCTGATCCGCTTTCTGAGTGTCATGTTTGGATGGAAAATGCCTTTGTTGTCAAAAGAAAATTAAAGTCTCATCGGAGATAAATTAAAGTAAAATGGAAAAGTTAACAATTACCATCAAAACGATTTTTGGTGTCGAAGAAGTGTTGAAAGAGGAATTGAACGAATTGGGATTTGATGAAGTTTCGGTCCTGAATCGTGCAGTTCAATTGCAAGGAACCTGGGCGGATGTTTATTTCTTGAATCTCAACCTGCGTTGCGCCATGTCGGTGTTGGTGGAAGTGAAAAAATTCAAGATTCGTGACGAACAAGATTTGTACAAGCAGTGCATGAAGATTGATTGGACGTCGTACTTTTCGATCGATAAAACGTTTGCAGTGCGTGGTGCCATTCAATCGAAGCTTTTTTCGCACACACAATTTCCGTTTTTACTTGTCAAAGATGCAATTGTGGATACGTTTCGTGATAAAACAGGCGAACGACCAAATGTCAACATCAAGACGCCGCAAGTGGTGTTTGATTTGTATATCAAAGAAAACCAAGCTACAATTTCCCTGAATACCAGCGGTGCGCCCTTGTTTCAACGTGGATACCGCACTGAAATTGGTCAAGCGCCATTGAACGAAGTGGCTGCTGCTGCCTTGATTCGTATGTCGGGTTGGGATCGAAAATCAACGTTCATGGATCCGTTTTGTGGTTCGGGTACTTTATTGATTGAGGCGGCTTTATTGGCCAGTGGAATTCCATCCAACATCGATCGGGAACATTACGCGTTCAAAAATTTCAAAGGATTTGATGCTGACCTGTGGGCAGGAATTCAATCGGCTGCACCACGAACGTGTAAAGGATTCGATTTCGAAATTCTAGGGTCGGATATTGATTCCGACATGATGCTGATGGCTAAAAGAAATTTGAGAGGCTTGCCGATCGGTCGATTTGTGAGCGTTTCAACAGCAGCGTTTCAAGAAGTGAAAAAATCAACCGACAATGGAACGTTGATTTGCAATCCGCCTTATGGTGAACGAATGGGCGAAGAAATCGAAGAGATGTATGCAGAATTGGGTGACTGGTTTAAAAATGAATTGAAGGGCTGGAATTGTTATGTGCTTTCCTCCAACGAAGAAGGATTTAAGTCAATCGGTTTGAAACCAAGCCGGAAAATTAAAATGTACAACGGTGATTTGGAATGCAGTTTCCGTGAGTACCGCATTTTTGATGGATTCCGAAAAGAATTCGTGAAGAACGAGAAAGAGAATAATTAAAAAATATACAATTCAACACGATAAACGAATCTATTTTCTTGGAAGTAGATTCGTTTTTTTTTTTGCGCCTATTTTAACCTTTTTTGAATGATTTTGCGCAATACGGGGGCGAAATAAAGAATAGAAAGTCCGACTAAGAAGAACGCTATTCCCCAGGTGCGCAACCAAATCGGAAGAAAGTTTTTATTAAATCCGACATTGATCGACACAATCACCAAGGTGACAAAAAATGTCGTGATAAAGCTCATAAAACTGGCGAAAATAATTTCTTCTTTGGTTTTCATACCGTTGTTTTGTTTTCAACTATCTAGTTTTTCTACTCTTTTTACAAAAAAAATGTAGCGCAAAATTAGTAAGAATTGCCTTCAAGTAAACATTTCTCGACGTTTTCAAAAAAGGTTTTAGCTTTAAATTCGGATAGCAGTTCTGTGCCCAATTCATTTGATGCATTCAGTTACTCCTTTTTCGCCTTTGATTGTGGTTCTTTCCATCGTGCGTCGCTGTCTCTCTTTCGCCAAATAAAACCGTCGATGACGTAGTGCGTAATTTGTGGTAGGGCAAGTAGCGGAATCACAATGTTTTTCAACCAAGCGGATTCAACCGGTTGCATGAAGTCGAGAAAACCAAATAATGTAGCATGTTCTTGCCAGAACAGGCGATCCCAGATGCCTTCTTCAATTAATCCGAAGAATATGCAAACCAGAAGAATAGCAATTGCACCTTGGTTGGAGAATACCCAACGCAGTAGTTTGGAATTCGTATGACTTTTGTTTCCCTGAATCCAAATGAGTGTCATGTATGGAATTCCATGGGCAATCACATTTAGCATCGTAAACGCCAAATCACCGTTGAGGTATACAATGCCAATCGACCAGTTGAGAGCAGTTGCAAGGATTATTAGGTTTTTAGGGCGGTTAAAATAGGCATTTTTCCATTGGACAAAAAATGAAATTCCAAGCAGTAAAAAGAGCACAGCCAAGAGTGTTTTCAAACCGATGGCAACGGTTGCATGGGGGAAAAACAAAAAATCATGCTCGGTGAACCAAACGAAATTTTTTGGTCCTTCAACGTGCCAAATTAAGATGGGGATTCCGGTAAAAAGATAGACAAACCAAGTATCGGTTTTTACAACCCACGCAGGAGCTTTTTGGAGTCGCTGATACATGTTGACGAATCCATATTGTTGTCGGATAAAGTGAAAAACAGCTAAGTATGCAAGTAAACTCCAGAAAACAGTGGTCGATATTTCCATGGCAAGTACTGCAGCAAAAAAGCAGAGCAATGGAATCAAGATTAGTAATTTGCCATTCAGGTGACGCGCTTCTGGATGAAAATACGTGCGAAACAACGTAGAGTAAACGTGTGCAACATCAATGCACAAAATCAGCACGAGCCAATCCAGTGTTGATGTTTGTTGTGCATTCAAAAAATAGGAGGGAAATAGTACCAATAGAATCAGTCCAATCCAATGCGGGAAGAGGATAAAATAGCGATCTATTTTTTTAGAGTGAATCCACATATCCGTTGGTGTTTAGGAGTTGGTTTGCGAGTTGATATCCCAAGTCAAAAGCTTCCTCGAACAGCGAAAAACCGGCATCGTCGGTATGTGCAAAGTACAGTGCTCCATCCACTGATTTTTGTTGTTCTTTTCGCATAGGATTGGTCACGTAATTGATTCCTGGTGAAACCATTCCGTGTCCCCACAAGCGCACTTCGAGGTAGCAAATGTACTTTTCTATTTCGGGATAGATCGATTTTAATTCTGAAACAATTTCGGCTTCGAGTTCGGAATCTGTTTGATGTTCGTATGCTTTTCGTATCTCAGACGCACTTGTCGAATCGAGTGGTTTGTAGAATGTCAACAGCGTATTACCGTTGGGCTGTGCAATTTGCTGATTCAAATTGTGAATATATCCCAAGGTTTGATGCGCAAAGATCACATTGTCCCACGACAAAAAGGCACCGCTGAAATCCGAAAAAGGTTTCAATTCCACGGTTGCTACCCACCAAGGTTGGTGTGTTGGTACAAGCCAATTTCGGTTGTCTGTATCGGCCAATAAGCGTGCGCGAACGTGACGTGGCGTGCAAATTACCAATCTCCGAGTGATGTATGCGGTGTATGTCTTTTTCTTCCAATTATACGCAAGGAGTTCGTACCGTTTATCGCCTGATTTTTGAACGCGGAGCACCAAGGTGGTACATTGAATTTGTGTTGGAAATGCCGAGGCGAGTTGATTGGCTAAGAATGCGTTTCCTTCGGGCCACGTCAACATAGCGTCGTTGCTACAATTTTTGCTTTTTGCCTTTCGTGCGGCGAAATAGTGAATTCCAGCAAATGCGGAGATGTTTGCGGTGTTTTGACCGTAATCGTCGCGACAGCAGTAATTCAGATACCAATCCAAGGAGGTACACCGAAAGTCGTTTTCCGTCAGATACGCTTGAAACGAAAGTTGGTCGAGGTGAACCAAATCATGCGATAAACTAGCGAAACGTTCCGGAATGTAAAAAACGTCTTTTCCATCCGCGCCTTTGTAAGCTTGAAAATACTGCATTCTTCGAAAAAAACGATCCCAAATTGGCTTTTCATTCGGGTACACTTGAAGGAGTGCTTCCACGATGCCCTCATGCCATTTTCCGTTGATGAAAAGGCGTTCTTCCGGCTCGTGACATAAATTGGCTTCGTTATAGTATGGAATGCCGTCGAGCGAAAAATGGGAGATCGATCCAATTGCATGCAGAAAGTCAAGCAGCGGTTGATTCTCCAAATTTTGAACCGGTAAGTAGTGCGCTCCCTGCGGAAATTTTCCGGTGTTGGTTTCTCCAAATTGCGCATTACCACCGATTTGTTCTTCCATCTCCAGAACTAAAAAGTTTGTTGCGCCCGTTTTTGCAAGATGATAACCGACACTTAATCCACTGATTCCAGCACCGATAATAATGCAGTCGTGCTCGACAACGGCTGACGGTGTTGGCAGCGTTGAACGGGAGCGCAAGGAATGTGCGACGGACATCGGAATTCCACTGCGTTTGAATTTCCACTGCGTCGATGGGGCTTTACAGGCTTGTATCAAGTTGAGTTGCCCGAGCGCCAAGCTACCGAGCGCCAATCGTTTTACGAATGATCGTCGATTCATGTTATTGAAATTGATTCCATTCTGTTTCAAAATAATGGACCAATGCTTGGTTGTTTAAGCGATTGATTTCGGTGGTGCGGTATGCAACGTCCTTGGGAAAATAGCACATGGATTCAAAAGCATCCGGCGAGAAAAAGCGCAAATTGGATGGCATTTTTGAGAAATCGGGTTGTCGTGTCGCTTGTTTGGATGCGAGCAAATATCCCCAATCTCCAAACGACGGAATGAAGGTGTGGTAGGGAAGTATTTTTAATCCCGTTATTTGCAGTGTGTTTGCAATACACCAATAGGATTTAGGCGCCACAAATGGAGAAGTTGATTGTACCACAAGCGCTCCGTTTTTGGTCAGATGTTCGCCTACCGCTTTGTAGAATTGATCGGTATATAATTTCCCCAACGAAAAGTTGGAAGGATCGGGCAAATCGATCAAAATAACATCGTATACGTGCTTATTTGTTTTCAGCCAGATAAAAGCATCTTGGTTGGTGATCCGCAGTTTTGGGTGAAATAGCGCAGAATCATTCAGGGCACTTAATTGCGGATTTCGTTTGAATAGCCGCGTCATTTCTGGATCTAAATCGACCAATTGAATCGATTCAATCGTCTTGTATTTTATCAATTCCCGCACAGCAAAGCCATCGCCACCTCCTAAGATCAGTACTTTTTTTGGATTGGCGACCAAACTCATCACTGGATGCACCAAGGCTTCGTGGTAGCGGTATTCGTCGGCGGAATAAAATTGCAAATTGCCGTTCAAGAACAACTTGGTTCCATTCTTGTCGGATGTCAGCGTGATGCGCTGATAGGGAGTTGATTTAGAATAAATAACCTTTTCGTCATACGCCATGTCTTCCGTGTACCGAAGAATTTTGTCGCCCAGCACAAAAGCGACTAAGAGAACGATGAAACTGGTAGTACCAATCAACTGAAACGTCCGTGTGCGTTGTATTTTTACTTTTCGATTGAAGATGAGTAGCAAGGCGATCAAAACGTTCAAAATCCCGAAAAACAACGAGGTTTTGATCAATCCCATTTGCGGTACAAAAAACAACGGAAAAGCCAGCGAAGCGAGCAATGCGCCGGCGTAATCGAACGAAAAAATATGGGAAACTAAATCTTTGAAGTCAAATTCGTCTTTTAAAATCCGCATCATTAGCGGGATTTCGAGTCCGACTAAAATTCCGATCGTGCCAATTAACGCATAAATAAAGAATTGAAATGATTCAAGATGATTGAAAAGCGAATACAGTAATGTGCTACTGAATCCACCCAACAGTCCTACGAGGATTTCAACGACGATAAACGTCTCGAGAATTCGTTTCTGGACAAATTTAGAAAAATAAGATCCAATACCCATCGAAAAAAGGTAGACGCCAATGATTGTGGAAAATTGAGTGATCGAATCGCCCAACAGATAACTCGCAAGCGTACCTGCAATGAGTTCATAAATAAGTCCACAGGTCGCAATGACTGCAACTGAAACTAAAAAAAGAATTCTCATCAGCGCTTAGTGAATCGCAGAGGCAATAATGATAGCGATCGAAATCATAAACGCAGCAGCAACAATCGCGATGGCTGTGTTTTTATTTTGAACCAACTCTTTCCATAAATTTTCGGGTGAGATTTTCTCGATGATCCAGAAGGAAATAACCAGAATTGCGACTCCGATAAAGGAGTAGAGAATGGAAGCAACAATGTACTTCATGTGAAATAATTCGTTCATAGATAGTTTATTTATGATGATAAAAATAATGTGATCTCACACCTCGATTGCGTTTTACGTCTTGTGTGTCAATATCGTTGAAAAACGAGATACCAATGTAGTTCAGCAGCACGAAAAGCGACAGAACACCTGCAAAAAAATAGACGTTGAATTTCGTTTTGAAAAATGTTGTTTTGAATCCGCGCATGTGTTTATTCGTTACTTGAAAATGTATCGTAATCTTCTCCTTGTTTTTTGTGGTTGAAATAATCTTGGAGAAGCGCAAAAAACAGGTTTATTACAACGATGAAAAGGGTTAAGGTCCAAAAAATCGACCAACTGCCTTTTTGAGACACTAGTTCAAAGCGAATTGTTTTTTCGTTCGATCCCAGGGCTTGCGTTGGAGTGGCCTCCAGTACGTATGTTCCAGCATCTACGTATTGTAAGTTTCCGCTTTCCGTGTTGCTTCCCTCTGACCATGATTCACCGCCTTCGTAGCCATAATAGTATTCTGCCTCCATACTGAAGTAGCGTTCTTCCCCCGTTTTTGTGTTAATCAACGCTAAATCTGCATACACCCAGTCGTTGGATAAACCGAAAACGCTTGCTTTGACATGCAATACACTGTTGTCGTATTTCACTTCAAACGGGGAAGATGTCACGGCTGTATTTTCGGCTGAGTTAAGTTCAAATTGTCCTTCCTTGATGTATTTTGGAGAGAAAAAGGCTTGCCATGAAAACATGCACAAAACCATCACTCCAATCAAGAGGATACTCATCAATCGAAATGATTTGATATCGAATGGAAAATAGAACGGTTGATAGGACGCGTAACCGACACGTTTGGGAAGTTTGATTTTGGGTTCAATTTGTTTTGCAAGTTCCGAAGAGAAGATATAACGTCCGATGTAGAAGTTGATAAATTTATCCCGTTTGTTTTCTTCCCAAATAAACACTTCGTTCCAATTGATAAATTCGCGAACCATGTTGTTGTCGTCTTCGTAAAATGGAAAATTGAAACTACCTTGTGCATCCAAGATTTGGATGTTGTAATAGTGATACAATTCGTAGGAAATGCCCTTGTAAGCGATATTGTATCGGTTGTGGATACTCCCTT
This sequence comes from Crocinitomicaceae bacterium, assembly GCA_008017065.1. Taxonomy (GTDB): domain Bacteria; phylum Bacteroidota; class Bacteroidia; order Flavobacteriales_D; family Crocinitomicaceae; genus JAQVCM01. The sequence continues at coordinate 5,679 of SSGT01000159.1, read as the reverse complement.
TTTCCCATTGTAAATCGGGTAAAAACCGCAGTAAGGTCCAATGTCCGTTGTAGTAACTCAAATACAGGTTTGGAAGTGACTCATGGGTTAAAAAGTATTCAACCCAAATTGCTTGAGCATCAAATTGCTCTTTTTTGATCACGTAACCAGTTACCGTGTAGGTTTCGTTTTCCTCTCGGAATTTCGTGCCAAGTGGCAACAAAAACAAGTCGGTTTGTGCTTCTAAATACTCTTTTTTGAGGAGATCTCCGTTGGAATTATAGACCGTTCTACACGAAGAGCAAACGGTACAACTTTCCGCTTCTTCAAATGGAAAAAGGTTTATCGTTTCACAGTTTGGGCAAGATTTCTCGTTTATTTTCAATGGGGCTAACTTTCTGTAGCAAATATAAAATTATTTTTCAACCTGTTTCTTTTCCAACGCAATTCGCAAACAAAAAAGTGCACTCACAAATGTTATTGGCGTAAAGAGGATGGTTTCGAGTTGCATTTCAGCGAACAAATTCCCGACGGTATTAAGCACAAACAAGCCTGAAAAAAGGAATACAATGACACGCGCGATTTTAAAAACTACGTGTTTTGACGGACTGCGTTTGTGCGCAACGATGGATATAAAAAGCAAGGCGTTTACGGCAATCGAAATCCCTTCAAACGCGAGCATTTCGGAATGAGAGGATAATTTTCCTCCCCAAACGAGCGCGTAGGGGATCCATCCGCTGAGCACGAGCAAGTGAAAGGCGAAAACAAGTGTCAACAGTACAAGTTGAAACGTTACGGCAAATGAATAGGGAATTTTGTAGAGCATGGTTTTTAATTTGAGCGACCTTTCCATTCAGGTTCATAAAACAAAGTCATTACCGAAATCATGAGCATGTAAATCGGATAGATTAGCGAGAAAAACGGAAGAAAAATTCCGACCCAAGGCCGCCGAATGATCCATAAATAGGGTAAAACCAGCACAGCATCAAGGACGATTTTTAGGATGGTCAGTCCCAACAACTGATTCCAAGTTGCATCGGTAAAAAACATCAGCCAAAAGCCAACGTGATAAATCATGCCAATCCCACCTAAAACGGTTGCTAATCTGTCGCCAACGCGTTTCGATTTGCCAATCCAACGCAGTCGTTGTTGGAAAAAAGCGTCCCACGTTTTGGGTGTTTCGGTTTTTACGACCAAGTTGGGCGAAAGCGCGAGTTCAATTTTTTCTCGGTTCGATTTAAAGTCGTTGAGTAAAAATACGTCGTCACCGCTTGCTAAATCGGCATGTTCGTCAAAGCTATCATTGCGTTCGAAAATCAGCTTGTCAAAGAGTAAATTGGCACCGCTTGCAACAATTGGTTGTGTATGACCGGAAACCGAGACATTCAAGGCGTTGAGGTATTGATAGTCCAATTCAAAAAAGTATTGACTGATGCTTTTTCCGACCATCGAAACGGGTAAAATCAACAGTGAAGCGATCGGCGTTTGCTCCAGTTCTTCGAAATAATTCGCGCGTACTTCAATGTCGGCATCCCACGTCAAGATGTACTTGCCTTGGGCTTCCGAAATCCCGACGCGAATGGCGGTTTTTTTTCCCTCGTCTTCTGGTTGTAAATGAATGACGGTGGATTTGAATGGAACTTTTAATGATTTCAGAATGTGTTCAAAATCGTCTTCGGAATGGTCATTTACCCAAATGATTTCCCGCGGGAAACGTTCCAAGCGATGCAACGACTCGATAAGTTTCGGTAAATTTTTTGCTTCATTTCGAAACGGGACAATTACCGATATTTCTTCGATTGGATACACATTGCGTTTGGTTAAATAATTTTTATTCCATTGATAGCGGATCCAAAAGCCAAACAAGCAGGCAACCGAGAAAAGCGAAAAAAGAAGGATGTAAATCCAAATCATACGTTCTTTTTTTTACCCAAAAAAGGAATTCCTACGAGTGCTGGAATTGCCTGATTTAGTATCCATAAAGATATGGAAGAAATTAATACAAGTGCACTGTTGGTTGTAAGTGGTGCTAAAATGAGCAAGGCAATCGACTCCCGAACAAACAACTTGCCCATCCACAACGACGGAATGAGCGTTGCCCAGAAAAACACCTGCCAAATCCAACCCATCCATGTGAAATCGACGGAAATGCCAACACTTGTCAACACTAATATATATTGAAGCGAAAACACAAAGTGGCGAAGTGAGCTGATTACTAATAATTTGAATCGGAACAACGTATCGTTTTTAAAAAGGACGTCTAGTTTTTGAAATTGTTTGCGCTTGCGAATGAAAGGAAGGCGCTCAAAGAAGAAATAAGTCAGAAGAACGATAATTAGTGCGAAGATACTGAGGTAGCCGTACGGTGTGGAGAGTGAATTTCCGATCTTTTCCGATAGTCCAACCCATCCAATGGCAATCACCCCAAATAAAATACTCGCTAAGAATTGCGCTCCGTTGGAAAAAAGCGTAAGTAAAATGATCGCAGAACGATCCCTGCGCTGGAAGTAGAACAAACGACCAATGAAATTACCTAACAAGTTGGGTGTCAGTAATCCGGTCAGAATTCCGGCTAAAAATGCTTTTGTTTTTTGAGTCCGATTGCTTGAAATCTGGGCTGTTTTCAACGTTAAATTCCATTTCAAATATTCTAAACCCCAATTCACAAAAACCAAACTGATTGCGAGCAACAACAGCGGGAAATGTTGAATTCTGACGGTGTTCCATTCGTCCCACGTAATGCGCTTAATTTGATTAAAAAATAACCAAAACACAATAAAAAACAGTAAGATTTTAATCAAAAATTTTAAAACTCGTATATTTTTATTAGTTTTGAGCACTTGAAAGTATGAAATAATGGTTGAAGATAAAATAATTCTTGGAATTGACCCCGGTACCACCGTGATGGGATATGGAATTATTCACATTCAAGGAAAAAAACTTACTTTATTAAACTTTGGAATCATTCAACTTTCGAAAATTGCGAGTCATCCCGACAAGCTCAAACGTATTTTTGATCGCTTGGATGGATTGATCGGTGAATACAAGCCCGATGAGATGGCGATTGAAGCACCTTTCTTTGGGAAAAACGTACAATCGATGATGAAATTAGGTCGGGCACAGGGTGTTGCGATTGCTGCCGCCTTAAAAAACAACGTGCCGTTTGAAGAATATACACCGCGAAGAATCAAGCAAGCGATTACCGGCAACGGAAATTCATCGAAAGAACAAGTAGCAGCGATGCTTCAAACGTTGTTGAAATTCGAAGAAATGCCCAAGTATTTGGATGCGACAGACGGATTGGGTGTTGCCTTGTGTCATCATTTTTCGAAAGGAATCGGTGAGCACAATAAAGCCGGCGGCAATTCATGGTCATCCTTTGTTAAAAACAATCCGTCGCGAAAAGTGTGACGACCTGCTTGAGTTAAAATAAAAGCCGAATCGTGCTATTTTGTTTTTTGCCAAGAATTCTTTTCAATTCGTCTCCTATTTTTAAAATTTACGTATTTTTGAAATGAAATCACTATTCAAGAAAAATGAGTTCTATCCAAGAAACTCTCGCCGTATATATTGCTGACGATCATCGCCTTGTAGCGAATGGACTTGCTGCTATTTTAGAAACATTTGAGCAAGTCAGCGAAGTTAAAATCTTCGGTAATGGTGAGGAGTTATTTAAATCGTGTTTATACCAAAAACCAGACCTTGTTTTTTTAGACATTGAAATGCCACATTGGGATGGTTTCAAAACCTTGGAAGAAATGCGGCAAGCCTTCCCATCAATTCCCTGCATCATGCTTTCGATGTTGAATGAGAAGAAAATAATCGAGCGTTGCATGCAATCAGGCGCGCTGGGTTACATCAATAAAGATTGTACCAAGGATGAATTGCATGCAGCTATCGAGGCTGCACAACGCAAACAGTATTACTTTTCGAAAGAAGTTTCGAACGTATTGGATGGGAAAGGAAAAATTAAAATTAGTGAACACGATTTACAATTGGTCATTTCTGAACGCGAAATGGAAATCTTGCGCCATTTATGTGACGGATTGTCGCCCAAAGAAATTGCAGAGAAGTTGTTTTTGAGCCGCAGAACTGTTGAAACACATAAAAATAACATCATGCAAAAATTTGGTGTCAGTACCATTGGAAAACTCATCAGTGTATCCATTCGCTCCAACATTGTATGACGATGAATCAACAGCGGAACAGGTTACTTGCAGGATGTCGATGCGCGATTGTGTTGTTGTTTTTTGGAATGCATTCACTCGGTTTTGCGCAACAAAAGGTAATTCAGCAACTCAAGAATGCAGATGTAATTTACGACAGTGAGCGCGGATTTCAATTTGTAGATTCGATTCGGAAATACGTAAAATTGAATCCTGAAACCCGTGTACTCTTGTTGGAGAAATTAGCGGTGCGTTGTTTGGAAACAGATCGATACAACTTGTTATCGAAGTATTCGATTGAAGGAATTCAACTTGCACGTGCGTTGGGCAAAGACTCCTCGCATGCGTTTTTCTATAAGTTTTTAGGCATTTCGCAGAATTACAACCGAAAAGTCGACGATGCAATTAGTTCGTTTAAATCAAGCATACGAATCGCAGAAGCCAATCATTTAAACTACATTTTAGCGACCAATTACAATAATATTGGTGGAATTTTAGTCGACCGCAAGCAATTCGATGAAGCGGAAAAATACCTGCTAAAATCGATCGAACTGTCCACAAAAAACGGGATGATTAGCAAACGAAACCAGCTGATGAGTTCGCGTATTTTAGCCACGTTGTATGTTCGAATGAACAAAAAAGAGAAGTGTATACCGATTTTTGAAATGGTTGAACGAGAATCTCGTTTGTTGAAAGATACCAATTTGATTTGTGGTGCGTTGGTTTTTTACACCGAATTTTTACGGCAAAATAACCAAAAGGAATTGGCATTGAAGAAGGTCGAAGAAGCGGTTGTCATGATGCGGAAATTTCCAGATAAACACAGTCTCTTTTCCACGTTGAGCACCTATGTGTCGTTGTTAGAGGAATTGAAACGCTATCCCGAAGCATACGAAATTTCTCGCGAGCAATTGAGAACGTACGTGGCGATTTACAACGATGTCAATCAGCAGCAAATGAACGAATTGGAGACTCGATTCAAGACGCAGCAGTGGAAGGAAGCACAAAAATTAGCGGCAGCAAACGCCAATGCATTAAAAAAGAAAAATCAATTGTATGTGCTGATTTTAGCGGTGCTTATCGCATTAATCGTCATTGTGGTTTTGTTGATTTACGTACGTAATCAGAAGAGAAAAAATGCACTCTTGCGGTTTGTTCAACAAGAGCGATTGGGCGCCATCGTAGAAGGCGAGGAGAAAGAGCGAAGCAGAATTGCACGTGAGTTGCACGATGGAGTAGTGCAAGAATTGACCGCATTGAAATTGCAGTTACGTGCCACCGACCTCGAACAGAACGAGCAACTAGCTAATTTTTATCACCGCTTGGATCAAACGGCACACGAAATTCGAAACATTTCATACGAAATGATGCCCGTAACGTTGCGCGATTTGGGGCTAATTCCTGCATTGGAAGATTTGTTGCAACGGAGTTTTAACACGTTGGAGATTGATTTTGAGATTGATACCGTTGGTATGGAAGAACGTCTTCCCGAAAAAGTAGAAACAGCTATTTTTAGAATCACGCAGGAGTTGAT
>SSGT01000013.1 GCA_008017065.1 Crocinitomicaceae bacterium | reverse complement strand
GTAATTTCTTGCGTTTCGGTTGCCAACATGGTTGTTTGATTCACCACTCCAATTTTATCCAAATCCGTGTTCGGATCAAAATTGGGTGTAAATTTCCCTTCAAAATAAGCAGTAAATTCAGTCGCCGATTTTTTTCCCAAAATCACCTCGCTCAAAAATTGAGCTTCCTGCATGTCTTTCAATACCAAGGATGGTGCATTCTTTGCGCTGTGAGAAAATGTAGCGCGCGTTTCTTCGTGGTTCGCTTTTCCGTGAATGATGATCGTATGTTGATCGGTTCCCAATTTATCCGAACGATTCCAAACTTTTTCTACAAATGGACATGTTGTGTTATACGCTTTCACATCCACGCCACGCGCCGTTAGCAGTTGTTCTGTTTCCAAGGTAGTTCCAAACGCGGGAATGATTACGATATCTGCTGGGTTGATCGACTCCCACGGGATCAATTGCGTTCCGTGTGTATCCTGAATGAAAGAAATACCATAACTCTGTAAATCTTCATTTACTCCCGGATTATGAATCATCTCACTCAGCAAGTAAATCTTTTTGGTTGGATTTTCATGTATGGCACGATACGCAATCTCGATCGCATTTTCAACTCCATAGCAAAAACCAAAATGACGAGCAATGTAAAATTCTACTTTTCCGAAATCGAGACGCGTTGGTGAAAAATCTTTTTTACGCGGATCTTGCAACTTACGCAAATTTTTAACCTTCGTGATGATTGGAGAACGGTAAAACGCTGGAATTTCAAACTGCTTCATGGAGTTACTTTAATAAAACAAAAATAACGATAATTGATTTGGTATCCATCGTTATTCCTTTAAAACAAACCTATTTTGATTTTGTTTTGTAATTCAACAGTTGATCCAAGGTGTTTTGAGAAACCGCATGGTAGTTTGGCCGCGCCTTTTCATATACCTTCAATGCCCAACGCAAGTCGTCCGGATTTTTGGACAATGCATTGTAAATCGGCAACAAAAATTTACGTCGTCCTACTTTCAACAGAAATTTTTCCATCTTCGGTCGAATGGATTTGTAGTTGGACTCAATTCCGAGCACAAACCAATCCGTTGCAATCTCTGCATTCGCCCAACCTTTGAAATTCAATTTTTTATCGAGCAACGCAAGCTTTAGCGTATCCGACTTAACCGGAATTTCACGAATAAACGCCTGCCATTCTTGCGTAATGTACATGTCACGTCGCAACGGAACACGACGCCTTTTTCCCTTTACTTTCACCTTGAAAATATCTTTTCCTGCAAGGTATTGGCGTGCCATTTGCTTAATCGATTCCAAACGAGGTGACACAATCTTTACACAATTCTTCGGAATTCCTTTTTTGTACAACCATTCTTTGGTGTTGAATTGAAACCCATTCGGTTTCAAAAGCTCTTTATTCAAGAACTTTTCAAACGTTTCCGTCGTTAAGGTTTTGAACTGAAACTCGCGAAAGTAGTGCTGAACAAAAACATCAAATTTCTCCCTTCCTACAAGTTGCTCAAGCGTTTTTAAGAAAAAAGCACCTTTCACATACGCAATCGACGTCATTCCGTCGTCCGGATTTCTGCCGTTCAACGACAGCTTCAAATATGTATCTTCCGGATGATCCCCTTTCGAAATTTCAGCGACTTCATTTTGAAGTTCTTGAAACTCAATAATCGCTAAAATATCAGCCACTTCTTTTCCGTAGAGCGATTCCATGATGCGGTTCTCGAAGTAAACGGTAAATCCCTCGTTCAACCAAAAATCGTCCCATGTTGCATTGGTCACTAAGTTTCCAGACCAAGAATGTGCCAACTCGTGCGCAACTACTGAAATTAGACTCCGATCACCAACAAGTAGCGTTGGATTTGCAAAGGTCAAACGTGGATTCTCCATCCCACCAAACGGAAAAGAATAGGGCAGCACGATTACATCGTATTGTTCCCATTGGTATTTTCCATAAATTCCTTCCGCGGCAACAATGAGCTTTCTCAAATCTTGAAATTCCCAAGCGACTTGTCGAATCATTTCTGGTTCCGAATAAACACCGCAATTTTTTCCGATTTTTCGATACGATAAATTTCCAACTGCAAGCGCAATCAGGTACGCTGGGATGGGCTGATTCATTTCAAAATGATACACACCGTCTTTCGTTTTGGCAGTTGGATTTTTGGCACTCATCAACGCCATTAACTCTTTCGGAACCTTTACATCCGCAGAATACGTTATTCGATTCGATGGACTATCCTGACACGGAATCCATGTTCGGGTTAATATCGCTTGACCTTGTGTATATAAGTACGGAAACTTTTTGCCTTTGGTCATTTCAGGCGCCAACCAATCCAATGCTTCGGAGGCTTCCGTCGTTTTATAATAAATGTTGATTTTCGTCTGATTCTTCGCAATCTTTACACTCAGCGGAGCTCCCAAGATAGAATCTTCAATTCCGATTACAAAGTCGGTGTTTTGCTCCGCACCTTTTTCGCCAACGGTCACTTTCTGAATCTCGAGTCCTTTGATATCAAAAATTGCCGTATCCGATTGCTGATTCAACATCGTATGCCGCGCCACACCGTAAATGTATTTCTTCTCAAAATCAACCTCGAGATCCAAATGCAGGTGCGTAGTTTTCACTTGCGCCACATTCGCATAACTGTGCGCATCCAAAATTTTCGGATTTGTCTTGACCTTGGTGAGCGGAGCATCAGAAGCTGTGAAGTCGCACGCATATATCGCCAACAACGGAAGGAACACTAACAAACTGAATCTAAAGCGCAACAAATACATACGGTGAAATTTGGAGAAGGAGAGCATAACGTCTTAGGCGTTCGAGATTTGGAGAGCGATTTCTGCCAACTCGTCAGATGACAGTTGCAATTTCTCTTGCGCAAAATTCATATCGGAAACACCGTTGATCGGAATCAGATGAATGTGTGCGTGAGGAACTTCCAAACCAATAACCGTAACCCCCACTTTTCTGCATGGAAACACCGCTTTTATTTTGTGAGCTACTTGTTTTGCAAACACCAACATTTCCGATAAATGTTCATTCTCCATGTCAAAAATATAATCTACTTCCGTTTTTGGGATCACCAACACATGGCCTTTACGCAACGGTTGAATATCCAAAAAAGCCAAAAACTGATCGTTTTCGGCTACTTTGAAACAGGGAATTTCACCCGCAATAATTTTAGAAAAAATGGTTGCCATCTATCGGTTGATTTCAAGAATTTCAAATTGCATAATTCCGTTGGGAGTTGTCACATCCGCAATATCACCCACTTTTTTTCCAAGCAAGCCTTTTCCGATTGGCGAATCTATCGAGATCTTCTTTGCTTTCAAATCCGCCTCATTTTCAGCAACCAAGGTATATTCCACCTCCATGCCGTTGGCCACGTTTTTGATTTTCACGCGAGAAAGAATAAACACTTTCGAATTGTCCATGTTTGATTCATCGATGATTCGCGCATTGCCGATAATTGCTTCCAATTTCGAGATCTTCATTTCCAACAAGCCTTGTGCTTCCTTCGCAGCATCATATTCCGCATTCTCAGATAAATCTCCCTTGTCTCTCGCCTCAGCAATTTGATCCGAAATAGCAGGACGTTGAACTGTCTTCATTTGATGCAATTCATCCTTCAATTTTTTTAATCCTTCTGCAGTATAATACGTAATTTGTGACATATCTCTCTAATTTATAACAAAAAACAAGAGAGCCTTTTGGACTCTCTTGTTCATACAAAAATATAAAAATAATTATTACTTCAAGCTAATCGTCGCACCAATTGTGTGAATAACTCCAAATGGTCCAGCCAAACGCATTGCATATTCAATACCCAACGCTGATTTATTTTTTCCAACCAACGCATCTACTGAAAAACCTGCTGTCAAACCAGTCAACGCATTCGTTCTGTTTTCCATGCTGAAGATGTTTTTCTCGTAAACATAACCTCCACGTACATTGAACGCAGCTTTCGAAGTGGTCATTCCATAATCTAATCCCAAACGGTATTGATCGTTTCCAAATGAATTTGCTGTAAAACCTAACATCGCTGTCAATTTACTATTCTCCGTGAAGATGAAATCATACGAACCACCAATCGACAATAACGAAGGCATTTCGAATGCTTGCGAACGTTGTTCCAATGTCGCTTTTCCACCTGTCGAAACATAATTGATCTGTGTTGCCAATCCATCCCCTTTGTATCGCATGGTAGGACCAACGTTTTTCAATGCAATTCCAAATTTGATTTGATCTTGCTCACCCGTTACATAACGAATCCCCGCATCAATTGCTACACCGGTAGATCGTAGGTTGGCGATACTCTCAGAAATAACTTTAAAGTTAATTCCCCCAGAGATCGTACTTGTAAACTTTTTAGCATACCCAACATTCACGATGTTCACACGCGGCGTAAAAACACCGATTCCACCTTCTGGTAATTCAACGGTAGTTACGTCAATATCACCAAAATTCATTGCTTGGATGCTAACCGCAATCACACTTGTTTCAGAAAGACGTTGTGCAAAACCAGCTGAAGAAAAACGAATACCCGAATTTCCTAACCAGTTTGTGTAGTTGAATTTCAACTGTGTCTTTTCTGTAAATGCAAGCCCCGCAATATTAATGAATGTTGCTTCGATCCCGTTTACATTTGAAATACCAGCATCAGCGGATCCTGTGCTACGTGCCCACGGATTAACTAACAACTGCGAAGCACCTGCAGAACCAACACGGTCTTCATTTCCAGCGAAGACACTGGAGCAGGATAAAACTGCTGCTCCAATGAATGCTGTATTTCTTAATATATTCTTAAAATTTCTCATTCTACTAAACATTGAAATGAATATAGATTAAATATTTTCAAGGTCAGGTTGACGAACACCACCAAAGAACTTGATGATTGTCTCACCTACTCCTTCCACTTCAACGTGGATTAAGTAAACACCACTCGCAATTGGAATACCCTTGTTATTCTTCATATCCCAATCGATCGAAGTAACAGGACTGTCTTTCTTGAAAGTTCGAATCAACTTACCGCTGACATTGTAAATCTTAATAATACATTGATCTGGCAAGTTCGTGATTTTAACACGTGTATCCAAACGCGTAGTTTCGTATGTTGAGAACGCATAGTATGGATTCGGAACGACGTTGATCAACGACAATGATTCAGCTAACACATCGCTACTTCCAGTTACTGTGCGGATATCATCCATCGACCAAGAATACATTGGTTTACCACCGTTTTTACCTGTAGCAGTAAATTCGCTGTACTCTTTGTTGATTCGAACTCGCATGGTCACATCTGTTGACAACAAATCTTGTCCTTCTGTTAACAAAGTATTCGCTACCCAAGTCAAGCTCATGTATGCCTCTCTGTATGACGCACCCGTAGCCGTAGCTAACTTGTCATATACCCAATTGTTGACTCCATCATAGTAAGGACAACCTTCACCGTTGATGTTGTAACCAAAGACATAGATTGGTTGTTGACCTCCAATTACTGGACGTCCGTTATTGTCAACCAAACGAGACGAAGGATTCCAGATCATATCACCACCGTTATCACTTCCTAAGAACGAATTTTCTCCAAATGCCATGTGTAAACGCATACCTGATTCCATGTCAATCGCATATCCAGGGAACCAACCCATTCCAGTTCCAGCAATAGCATTTCCATTTTGGTCAACACTTGCGCTTTTGCGGAGTGAACCAGGAATCGCTTGTCCAACATTCAACGCAGGATTTCTACCCAATTCAATTACCGCACATCGTGTCCATTTCGACTTGTCAGCCGTCAACACGATTGTGATACTTGGTGCTCTAGAAATACTACTACGTGTTCTAATCTGACTGATCGTACCCGCATTCAAGAAATTCGCTCCATTTCCAGTTGGGTAGTAAAGTGGACTAAATTCCGCTTTGTAACCCACTACACTGTGCGGTGCAATTCCACCACTCAAGATTTTCTCGTATGCCTGATTTGGATCCCTTCCAAGCTCATCGTTATACAATTTTGGCGTCAAATAAGCTGGATCTTGCGTCACAGTATCTGCGCCAACAGCCGCATATACACCAGATAAAATCCAGTTTGTAGGGAAATAAGAATCATTATCGTTTACAAAAGACAACCATCGTTTTGATGAATCTTTGAAATTGATTGTTGACTCAATTGGTGGTGTGAAACGATCATACTCCAATGACTGTGGAGGTTGTGTACCATTCGGATCTGTTCCTTTGTAGTATTGATTCTGTGTAATTTCCACAGAGATACCCCATTTCGGAATGATTTGCTCATTTTGGAACTTAATCGTTCGTTCAGATGTAACAAAATCAATCAATTCACCTCCTTTTTTATCGTAGTGATTAATAACCCAAGAAGCAGTATCTGTTCCTTTGTAATTGATGTGTTGCTCATTTCCTGGATTCACATAATCTTTGAATACACATTCGAAGTAACCACCAACTAAATTCAACGGATCTACTACTTTCACATTCAATGGCCCAGCTCCGTATTCGTATGTTGGATCTTGTTTGTAACCAGTTGTCAAAATTTCAGTCAACGAGCTTGCTGTAAATTCCAATGCTCTGTTACCATTCCCTATACCATCAAGGCGCGTAATCTGAGGAGAAGAACCATACGAAATTGATTGCACTGTTCCACCAGCTTCTACCACTGGGTTGTGCGGAATAGCTTCTTTCGCGATGATTGCTGTACCATCAGCATTGATACGTGACGCGATATAAGGGATCTTTTGACCATCCAATGCAGTCGGATCATCTGGATCGTACTTTTTGAATTGATTGAATGCGTATGCAACAGCGATGTAATAGTATTTCTTGTGGTTAACAAGCGTTCTAACACCCTGTGCAAACAAGTCTTCCTTCACTTGAAACGTGTGACGAATACCTTTGTTTTCACCTTTTACTCGTTCATTTGGAATCGATAAACCTAACTCCTCATCAAACTCAAAGTTAACAATTCGAGATACATCATTTACGATATCGCACTGCGCAACCAAACGCGCTTTGTCGATATCTTCCAAATCAGAAACAGACGTTGTCGCATCTTTCATTTGGTAGATTTGGTATCCTTCAAAACGGTAGAACTTGTCGTAGATTGTACCATTTCCTGGATCAATAATGTTGATTTTATCTTCTACAGCATACGATTCATTCTTGTTGTTTGACTGGATTGGGTTATCCAACATCAAAATCAACTCGTTGTTCAATTCTTGAATTTTCAATACTGGAGCATTTGGTGGATCCAAGATTTCGAAACAGTTGTCAAACAATGCTTGTGCTTTTGTATCTGCACGTCTCAAAGCTCTCACAGATGCAAACAAGTCACCTTCTGTACTTCTTGCATAAACGATACCTACTGTAATGTTATTGATCGCACCTGGCTTCAATGTAAATGGACCTGCAGCCTGAACGAAACGACGGTCACCTGGAGGGTTACTTCCACCATTTCCATCTGTATTGTTTTCCGCCCATGGGAAACTTGTTTGTGTTCCACCAGTACTCCAATGCAACGGATCTGAATCCGATGGGAACACGTAATCAGCATGCAATCCAGAGATACTTCCTGGCGAACCTTCGAAACCAGTACCTCCGAAAATCACATCGTCACCAAATCTCCATTTACCTGACATATAGTTGTAAAACTGAGCCGCAGTAGTTGGATCTGACTGTTGTGCAGATGCACCATTCGTGTAGTAGCAAAAACGTTTCATTCCAAAACGCTCGTTATCAACAATTCCATCCTTGTAACCGATACCTAAACCTTTGTAAACAATTCCTTTACCGTTGATTGCATCTTGAACGTTCATTACAGCAGGTGTCAACACCCCATTAACTGTATCGTTGTACGGACCGTAGTTATCTAAACCATCAGCATCTTGGTATGGACCTTCGAAAAAGTCAACACCAATTGCAGGTGGATTGTTTCCATACCCCGCGTTTCCTTCGAAATCTCCGTCAAAGTTATCACCGTTGAAGGCATAACCTAAACCACGAGATACATCACAACCAACATAGTCATCAAATGCACCTCCTAAATCTGCATCAACGTATTGTGCAAAATATGTATTAAACAATGTCTGAGTACCACGGTTAATCATCTCGTAGTTGTAGAACGTCATTTTATTTACTTCATCATTCGTAGTAAATGCAAACGCTTGCGCTCTAATTTCCATCCCGATTGGATCTCCAGTAGATTCTGTGTGGATGTTTCCTTTATCATTGAAAACCCACCAGTGTGTTTCATCACCAAACAAAGAGATTCTACGATCACTTCCACAAGCGATATCATCTCTTCCCAAGATATCATCGTACCAAGGATAATCACCTTGCTCTACCGGTTGGTAGATACCATCACCTTGCTGCCCTGGTGCAGGAGCACGGTCATAGAAAGGAGCTAAATAATAATCCTGTCCTAAATCAACATCTCCGTGAGCTGGCCAATTGTAAATACGAGCCAAAATCTCAGCGTTTGGTTTTTCTACTTCTTCCCCTTCGTATCCCGGTTGAGTAGACTCCCACCATGTTGAATATGCAATAACTTCTGCTTTACGAATTGTAAAGTATTTGTTGTATTGAATACAAACTGCTGGATCAATATTCGCCTCACCAAAGTCTCTGAAGGCATCATCACCTACAGGTTGACCCGGACCTGGCATGTTTCCTGTCCCTGGAGTGACTGTCAATGGACCTGTCCAGAAATCGTTTCCGTCACCAAATTTAGCAGCTGCTAACTTCAACTGACCGTTCACGTCTGTTCCACCCATCCACAAAGCGGCAGCAAAGATTGCTTTCAACTTTGGTCCTGATTCTGTTTTTGGAACCTCATAAGCAGCCACACGACCAGCTCGATCGTAAAACAAAACTCCATTTGTGTTCAACTGTGCACGCACGTCGTTGAACTCAAAAATCAATCTTGCAGTCGCAGGAGGACAGTTTGCTTTGTTAACAAAACCGTCGTCTCCTTTATCCTTACCCTTACCACCTGATTTGGCATTCAAATCGTGGTAAGCGTAGGTATTTGCCACCATAAACAGCGACAATACCAATCCTACGTATTTTATTGTTGTTTTCATAATTTCAAATCCTTAAGTTTAGAAATCAAATTTTACACCTAATCGAATTGTTCTTGGTGCACTGATGTTGAATGCATTTTGAACTTTCATCGTGTAGTAGTCTCTGAAAGATTGTTCGTCCAATTGGTTTTGAATTGCTTGTTGGAATTGAGCAGCAGCCAAGTAACCATCATCATCCCAGTTTCCTGTAGCACGGTAAACATTCAAGATGTTGAATTGGTTCAACAAGTTTGTTGCACGGATGTAAACATTCAAGAAAGCAACTTTCTTTTTGTCGTCTTTTCCTCCTAATTCAAGATCAAATGTTCTATCCAACTGCATGTCCAATCTGTAAGACCAAGGTGTACGAGAACCGTTAAGTGTTCCTGTCAAACCTGAACCTTGTGGGTTGAATGATGCAGCATCTGTAATTTGTTGCTGAGCAGAGTATGGAGAACCAGAGTAGATATTTGTTACGATGTTCAAACCTGTATTTTCAAATACTCTGAAGTCACCAATCATTGGACCATTGTAGTCAGCACCTCCACCATAACGGTAATCAAAGGTAATTGCAAATGCATGTCTTTGATCAAAGTCGTAAGGGAAAATGTTTCTCAAGTTTGGCAAACCTGCGTTAATCAAACCTTGAGCAGAAGTCGCATCCGAACCAGTTCCTTCAGCAAACTGCAAGGTATATGCTGCAGTCATACGGATGTTACCTGTTCTTCTCATGTCGTAAGCAATCGTCATCCCTTTTACAGTACCAAAATCACGGTTACCGTATGTTCTGTATGAGTTTGGATATGCTTCAAAAACGTTGATCAACTGTACGTTATTTCGTTGCTCACGGTAGAACGCTGAAATTTTTAATGAAGACGTTTTTGTCAATACTTGTTGGAAACCTAACTCGTAATCAATTGTTGTTTCTGGTTTCAAGTTTGGGTTATCAATTACACTTGTTCTTGTTTGAATAAATTGGTAATCGATTGGGTCAAAACGGAACCCTGAAGTTGGTCGTTTTGTCAAGATATCATAGTGCGCAAAGAACGATGCTTCATCCGAAATTGGGAATGAGAAAGCAACCCTTGGCATTACGTTGATTTGTGGCTTGTAATTTTCAAAAGCCTCATCACTCACCGTTTTTTGAGCTGGGTTCACCAACCATGGCGCAATACCGGCAGCTCCACGAATTGTTTTTGGATCTTCGATCTCAATACCTTGTGCGTTGTACCATTTGTCTTCGTTTCGGAAACCATTGATTGCCGTTGGACTGTTTACATCATTTACATACACAACAAAGTCATCTCCGATTGATTCTGGAACGATCGCCCAGTCTCCTTGACCAGATGCCTGTAAAGCTCTTGCCTCTGCAGCTGTTCTTGCGTTGTACAACAAATATTTGTCTTTCAACACCGGTTGATTTGCATCAAATACATCGACACGGACTCCTACGTTGAATACGATGTCGTTGAATGCAAACTTATCCATCAAGTAACCAGAAGCATAAATTGGTTGGAATGCTCCGATGAAACGTTTGTAGTTGTTGTTTTCATCAAAGTCATTGAAGTAACTTTTGATGTCTGTCGCTCCTCTAACTTTCTTACCAGTTTGGTCAAATCCCCAGTATTGCACCAACGTATTACCGTTGTTGAATAATTCATCTGGTGAAAACATGTCTAATGTGAACATCGAAGGATCGTAGTTGTCGATGTCAATAAAATCTTCACTTGCACCTGACATACCTAATTTAGTTCTCAGGTTGTAATCAAAGAATGATTGAACATCATCGTTCTTTTGCCCTCCAAAAACACCACCGTTTTCAGCTGCATAACCAGCATTTAATCGAGAATACGTAATTTGCTTGAAGTTACCTGAATCAGCAACTGTAGCGTCAAAAATATCTAACTCACGGATGTGGAAGTTTGCCAACTGACGAGCTACTGTCCAAATTCCAATCGGTCCGTTAGATGCACCATTCGTTGTTGTTCCTGCTGTCCATCCACGGTCAAAACGTTGTTCAAACTCGAATCCTAAGGACAACGAGTGGTCACCAATATTTACAGAACCAGAACCTGTTACACGGAACTGATCGTTTTCAGTTTTACCGAAGTAATTGTAAGGTGTTCCAATGTTTTCCCATAATCCATAAACTGATTGCGGTTGGTCACCATTTCTCAAGGCATTCCCTTGTTGGATTTGAAACAAGTTTTCGTAGTTCCCTATTGGGTTGTCAGCATAGATGTTGTAATACTGTGTCGTGATTGCAGCCAATGCAGCATTTGTTTCAGATGGAGTAAAATCTACAACTACATCACGGAAACCGTTGTGAATAAAACTCAATGTTGAAGAGTTGAACTCATACGAGTTAACACGCGTTGTAGTAAACTTACCTACGTGACCGTAGTTGAAAATGTTGTATTGGTGCTTTCCATCAAACACATCGTCTTTCGACTTCGAATAATCGACCATGATCGAATAGAATGCACTTTTGATTTTAGAACTTGATCCTTCCGTACTGTTAACGAAACGCTGAGATAAACGTCCATAAACCCTCCAGTCTAATGACTTCGAATCTCCGAAATTGGAGAAGTTTAACAACGAACCTCCGTACGAATAGTTTTTACCTGTACTGTAGTTCAACGATCCACCAAAAGTCAAGTTCATACTTGGCCCCGTGTTCACGTCAATCTTACCTGAAGCTGAAATAACAGTTCTACGTGCATTCATTCTCCATTTTACTTTTTCGAAATCATCTGTTCTCAAAAATGCAGAATTGTGGAATGTTCCAACTCCCGTGGAAGTAGGACGCAATGGATTTGCCAACAACTCGTCGCGAACTTCTTTTTTGATTCGGTAACCACCACCGTTTGCAAGCGGACGGTTGTCTAACTCATCTGTAAAGTTCAACGAAACAAGGAAACCTAAACGTGGCTTCACTTTCTTACCTGTAGAATCCTTCTGCATCCAAAGCGGACCAGAAATCATACCTTCCAACAAGTTGTATCCGTATTTGTCTAAACCGAAAACTTTTCCGTCGTAACCGTTTGGATCTTTCCCTTTAAAGTAGAATCCTGAAGTTACACCTTCAAAACTTCCAAAGAATTTAGACGAAGGACCTCTTGTTGTTACAGAGATAATACCACCCGTTACGTCACCGTAGTTGGCAGGTACACCCCCTGTAATGACAGAGACTTCTTCAATTGCAGACTTCGGCAAATTCGAAGATCCACGCACTTTAATACCATCAATGTAAAAGTACGTACCGTCAGAACGGGAACCTCTCACACTGATTTCTCCTGAGCCTTCTTGTGCGTTTACCCCTCCAACTGTACCGGCAACACCAGCAGCAGAACGAACAGGAAGACGCGCAATGTCCTCACGAGAAACAGTAGCTCCTGAAGCACCACCATCCTTGTTGATCAAGGGAACACGGTAAGCAACTACATTTACTACTTCCAACTCACTTACTTTTTTACCCAACGTGATTCCGTCAAGGAAGGTGATTTGATCGGCTGAAACCCTTACACCAGTTGTTACACTTGGTTGGTAATCCTCACCTTCATTTCTCACCTCAACGTCATACACACCAGGTGTAATTGAGTTTAATTGGAATTTTCCATCAAAATCGGTATTCGCACCTCCTTTAATGGTTCCATTTTGTTTCAAAACAACCCTACATCCAAAGATTGGTTCTTTTGATTTTACGTCCACAACAGACCCACGAACCGTTCCCAGACCAGACTGAGAGAATCCGTAAAGAGCTGTCATTAAGACACCTACTAATAACAAATTGAGTTTTCGTAACATAAGTACAGTTTAAATATTATACTTTTTTTTAGCAACAAAGCCCGTAAATATAGACAAATAAAACGTAAATGATCCAGCCAAAATCTTTTTCGTTAAAATTTTCCTTAACTTACATTAACAAATGTATAAATACAAATGGAAAAAAAACAGGATAAATGGTTTCAATTTTCAACAGAATATACAAGTCTACCTTTTTAGGGTGTTCAATACCTTTTAAACTTCCAACAAAACGAAATGTA
Organism: Crocinitomicaceae bacterium; assembly: GCA_008017065.1. GTDB lineage: Bacteria > Bacteroidota > Bacteroidia > Flavobacteriales_D > Crocinitomicaceae > JAQVCM01. Next base: position 1,704 of record SSGT01000013.1, on the reverse strand, counting down.
CACCTTAATATATAGTATCACTTTGGCATCTCTTTTTTTTCGATAAAAAGTGTACCTTCGTAGGTATGAAAATGGAGATTGAAGAAGTTTTGAACGGAGAAACACGCATCTATTTGCTGCCGTTCGCTGAATTTGACCCTCATCTTTACTTGGATCGCTTGTCAGCAATTGAAATCGAACGCTTTTTTCAGTTCAAACACGTGAAGCGCAAACAAGAATTTGTGGCTACCCGTTTGTTGAAACACTCGATTTTCGGGTTTTCGCACATTCATTACAATGCAGTGGGTGCACCGTTCATGGAAGACGCTGGTTTTATCTCGATTAGTCATGGTTCAAATTTAGTGGGTATTTCCGTCAATCAACGTTATGCAACAGGACTTGATCTCGAACTGATCCGAGACAAAGCACAACGTATTCACGCGAAGTTTTTGAATCCAAACGAACAAAACCAATTTGATGTTGCCTCCCAATGGGAAATGACCGCATGTTGGTCGGCTAAGGAGACACTCTATAAATTAGCGGGACGAAAAGAAATCGATTTCAAAAAAGAACTGTTACTTTCCAAAAACAAATCGGCTGCTTGGAAGGGCGAAATCGTGAATCCAACCGCGCGACTTTCGACGGAACTCACTATATTTGAAAAGTACAACCACGTTGTTACATTTAATTCTTCGCCCATTGTATCAATTTAAGGAAAACATATTTCAACAATTTAATTCGAAGGTCGGACAGGTAGCCGTGTTGGTGGACCCAGAAAAAACAAACACTGACGAACTGCTTCTTCCGTTGATCGAAAAAGCAACTTTCGCGCAAATCGATTATTTTTTTGTTGGCGGAAGTACCGTTTCGCGCTTAGACATCGAAAAAACAGTGAATATCTTAAAAACACATTCGACGATTCCGGTTGTCCTTTTTCCGGGAGCATCGCATCAACTTTCGAAAGAAGCCGATGCCCTACTCTATCTGAGTTTGGTTTCGGGAAGAAATCCAGATTTTCTAATTTCGCAACACATCCACAGCGCGCAAGAAGTACTTCAACTCCCGTTTGAGGTGATTCCAACAGCGTACATTTTGGTGGATGGCGGCACCAAAAGTTCAGTAGCGTACGTCAGCCAAACCACTCCCATTCCACGCGATCAACCATCAATCGCACAAAACACGGCACTCGCGGGCCTCTTTCAAGGCAAGAAAGTGGTTTACTTCGATGCTGGAAGCGGAGCAGAAAAAACCGTTCCCGCTGCCTTTGTCTCGCACCTGAAAGCAACAATCGACTGCGTTGTGATCGTTGGTGGTGGAATTCGGAACATCGAAACAATCCAACACTTTGCGGAAGCTGGAGCCAATTTGATTGTGATTGGAAACCACATCGAAAAAAACACCGACTTCCTGCTCGATCTTCACACGTTCAACAACCAAAACACACCAAAAGTGGATGTAAAGTAAGGCATCATCCCGATTTTTAAATTTTGATTAACAATTGAAAATGATGCAATTACCTAGATCACACAAAAAAAATCAAAAAAAACTCCCTCAAACACTTGCAGAAAGGAAATATATGTGTACCTTTGCAACGCTTTAAACGAGAAGCACACACAATATTGAAATTAAAACTTGACTTTTGTCAGGACATTTTTCGAAATGTTTTCAACATATTGGTTTGGTAGTTCAGTTGGTTAGAATACATGCCTGTCACGCATGGGGTCG
>SSGT01000073.1 GCA_008017065.1 Crocinitomicaceae bacterium | reverse complement strand
GCCTGATTTTGTGACCAACATGAAAGTGAAAAAATCGGCTGAGAATATGGTGTTTTTTGAATACATAAAATTCATCAACACGGAGCGTCAAAAAGCAAATCAGTTGACCGCGCGACGTGATGCCGTTAAAAAAGGTGATCCTGACTACAAACTGATTTCGGCAGATATTGACAGTATTTCCAAGAAAGTAATCGCTTATCAAAATAACCTGATTGCCACGCATAGCGCGAAGTTTGTTTCCAAAGTGGTGAAGATGTCCATGGATGTGAAAATTCCAGAAGCGCCCCGAAGACCAGACGGATCTTTGATTGATTCCAATTTTGCGTATCACTATTTTAGAGATCACTATTTTGACAACATTGATTTAAATGACGATCGTTTGGTAAATACGTCTGTTTTTCACAACAAATTAGACTATTTTTTCAGCCAAAACATGTTGTTGCAACAGCCAGATACCATTGTTAAATATGCATATATCTTTTGCGATAAATTGAACCAAAAATCAGAAATGTTTAAATATGCGGTCATTCATATCACGTCCACGTTCGAGAAGTCGAAAATCATGGGAATGGACAAAGTGTTTGTGAAAATGGGAGAACGTTACTACTGTTCAAAAAACACAGAAGGAAAATCTCCCGCTTATTGGATGGCAGAAGATAAATTGAAAGATCTCTGCGAGAAAGTCACCACCAACAAAGTATTGGTACAAGGCGTGCGCCCTCCAAACATCAGTTTGCGCGATACATCGGACGTGAATTGGAAAGATTTTTACAGTATCAAAGCAGATTACACGATTCTTTATTTTTGGGAATCCGATTGTGGACATTGTAAAAAGTCTACTCCCAAATTGCAAAAATTATACGCGGAGAAGTTGAAAGCACGTAATGTGGAGATTTTCGCAGTGTCCAAAGCGATCGACGAAGACTTTGAAAAATGGAAGAAATTCATCAAAGACCACAAACTAACGTTCATCAATGTTGCCTTGACAAACACGTTGTTTAGAGCGGCACAAGAAGATGCACGTCAGTTTATCCCAAAGTATACGACAATCGAAGCGTTGAATTATTCAGATACCTACGATGTCATGTCAACTCCTCGAATTTTTATCCTCGATAAAGACAAAAAAATCATCGGTAAGGGATTGTCAGTAGCGCAACTAGAAGATTTCATGGACAGAATTCAAGGCTTCAAAGATGCACCTAAGATCATCGAACCAGATCCAGAAGATGTAAATCATTAAATAACTTTTTTTCAATTAAAGCCTCTGTGAGATAATTGCAGAGGCTTTTTTGTGGTTGTAAACTTCGACTTGTAATTTGAAAACCATGTGATTGTTACTCGTAGTGTTTGTTCCTAAATTCAACAGATTCGCATTCCGAAATATGGAAATTCCATTCAGAGTTCAACAAGTTGGTGTTTCGGTAAATTGCGTTTTTTTGGATTTTGCGTTAGAATCTAGAAATGTTGGCATTTTGGTAAATTACGTTTTTTTGCATCGTAGCGAGATTTGTGGTGATTCGGCATTTCGAGATATTTCGAAATGTAGATTTTCCCTCCGGATTCAAACAAGTTGGTATTTCGGTAAATTACGTTTTTTCGCATCTCCGCTAAATTTGTGATAATTCGGCATTTCGAGTTATTCCGAAATGTAGAAATTCCCTCCAGATTTCAGTATGTTGGCATTTCGGTAAATTACGTTTTTTTGTATCGCCGCGAGATTTGTATTAAATCGGCATTTTCGAGTTATTCCGAAATGTAGATTTTTCCTCCGAATTCAATAAGTTGGTATTTCGGCAAATTGCGTTTTTTTTGCATCGCCGCGAGATTTGTATTAAATCGGCATTTCGATATATTCCGAAATGTAGATTTTCCCTTCCGAATTCAATAAGTTGGTATTTCGGTAAATTACGTTTTTTTGCATCGCAATGAGATTTGTATTAAATCGGCATTTCGATATATTCCGAAATGTAGATTTTCCCTTCCGAATTCAATAAGTTGGCATTTCGGTAAATTACGTTTTTTTGCATCGCAATGAGATTTGTATTAAATCGGCATTTCGATATATTCCGAAATGTAGAAATTCCCTCCAGATTTCAGTAAGTTGGCATTTCGGTAAATTACGTTTTTTAGTTTCGGAATTAAAAATTAAAGTGTTGATTACGAGTATTTTGTAGTATTGTTTACGTCTACACTTCATTCATGTCACATGCGAATGCGCAGTAAATTGAAAAAAATAGAATTAACTTTTTAGATTTCACAAAACTTTGGTTACCTTTGTGTGGAATAATTCTAAATAAGGATGCAACAACAATTTATTTCACCAGATGTATTGAAGATTCCGACAGTAATCAGCTGTGTCAATTGCAGTTGTGATAAGAAGAAAGACTGTTGTAAGAAATACAAAAAGAAGGGTGTTCACTGTAAAAAGTGCCCGAAGTTGTAGTTGAAATTTCAAACAATTACACGTATCTTTATCCAGATGCTTAAAGTTTGGATCCTTTTTTTCTTAAGTGGTACTGCGGTTTGTTTCGGTCAAGCGAATCGTGCAACGTTCAACGTTGGTTTGGAGTACAATCAGCAAGATTTTTTTTTAAATGCAGGATATACAAAGCAACTGAAACGCTTTGAATTGGGTGCCGCCGTTGGAGTAGGCGTCAATCGCACTTTTTTTCAACAACGCATATTTCCAAAAATGCAGTTGCAAGGAACTTATCAGGTGGTTCAATCAGAAATGTTCCGAATTGGTCCATCGTTTGCGGTTCATTACGGAGGTTTAAATGTAAACGCATCTTCTTCAAAACTAACATATTATCAGTTTTATGGCGCTGGATATCAACTGGTTGTTGGTAAGAGATTTCAAGGTTTTCAATCCACGCATTTTTGCCGCATGACAGAGTATTTTTTTGATACGTTTGAAGGGCGATACACGCCGGCGAGTAGCTGGATTTTTTCGATTCAACTCGGTGGAAGGTATGCGTTTTAAAATGTGTTTTTGGGGGTTGCTTTTGTGCGTAGGATGTACAAAGAACGAGAATTTTTCGGATGTTAAAATCATTGGTCACGGTGCTGTTGGACTGCATAATCCGAGTTCGATCTACCACGACAACAGTGGAGAAGCGATAGATTATGCGCTCGGACAAGCTGGATGTGAGGGTGTAGAAATTGACGTCCAACTGTCAAAAGACGGAAGTTTTTGGTTGTTCCACGATCCTTTTTTAGAGCAGGAAACCAATGAATCGGGATGTATTCCGCAATTGAACGATTTGTTTTTGAGCCATGTTCGCTACAAGACTTTAAAAAAAGAACGGCTTTTTCGATTTGCTGAACTTGATTTCAGTCGGTTGAAAAACAAGACGCTTATGTTGGACTTACGACACTACGATTATTGCGCAGAAGCGATTATTGATGTTCAGAAAGTAGTTGATCAGTTGACTGCATTTCCAGCACTCATAAACGGTGATTTAGAGGTTATTGTTCTGTTGAATTTAAAAGAATGGTATCCGCATTTTCAAGATTTTCCGTTTGCGATGTACTATTATACGGACGCCTATAGCGACGCAGTGAGTACAGTCAATGAGGTCCCGTTTGACGGCGTAGTGATGCGCAATAATGCGATTCGAAAAGAAGAGGTGAATTGGATGCATTCACACGGAAAAAAAGTCATTATCTTTGAAGTTCGTTCACCCAAAGGAATCAAGTCTGCGTTCAAAAAACACCCGGATTACTTGGTGACCGATGATTTGAAAGCAACAATAATAGAGAAGTATTAATGGCAAAGTCAAAAAAAAGCAACGGATTGGTTTATTCTACAAATCCCAATTTTAAAATCGAAGAAGAGGAGTTTGAGTCGGTTTCTATTCCCAACAATCAGCAAAAATTATACGTTTCGATCGATAAAAAGCAACGCGCCGGAAAGGAAGTCACTTTAATTGAAGGTTTCGTTGGTTCGGAAGACGATTTGAAGGAGTTGGGCAAAACGTTGAAAAGCAAATGCGGTGTCGGAGGTTCGGTCAAAGATGGTGAAATTTTGATTCAAGGAAATTTCAGAGATAAAATCATCGAATTGTTAACGAAAGATGGTTTTCAGGTAAAACGAAAAGGGGGTTAAATCCTGATTCCGAATGAACTATGCTAAAAATAATAAACCCTATGAAAAGTCTTTTTTTTTCGGAATCAGGAATAACTAAACAAAAAACCAATAAATATAAAACCTATTTTCTTGAATCGAAGTTACAGAATTAGTGCGTTTGTTTTTTGAAAAAATCTTTAACGGATGGATCGATTGATTTTCGTGTTTCTTTTTGCTTTTTATCGGGCATTCGTTGATCGAGATTTTGCCCAAGCCAATACATGCAGGTGGTTGTGTCGCAGCGGTAGATGCTTTATTGATACAAAAAGCGTACTTTTGCAATAAAAATTCCCTTGAGTACATTTAAAGAATTAGGAATTTCAGATAAATACATCCGAGCATTGAGCGAAATCAACATCAATACTCCATCTGAAATTCAAAAAAAAGCCATCCCATTTTTATTAAACAATAGTTCCGACTTTATTGGTCAAGCGCAAACGGGAACTGGAAAAACGGCTGCGTTTGGCTTACCGTTGTTGGAAAAAATGGATAGCAACGACAGCAATGTTCAAGCGCTTATTTTGGCTCCGACACGTGAATTGTGTCAGCAAATTGCAAAGCAGTTGTTCAAATTCACGAAATACAGTGAGCGCATTTTTGTGGAAGCGGTTTATGGTGGTGAAAAGATTGATAATCAAATTCGTAACCTTGCAAAACCAACACAGATCGTGGTCGCAACACCAGGCCGATTGATCGATTTGTTGGAACGCGAAGCTATTGATTTGAGTTTCGTGAATACAGTTGTGCTCGATGAAGCCGATGAAATGCTCAGCATGGGATTCAAACAAGAGTTGGACAAAATTCTGAGAATGACCAATCAGCAAAGTTTTACGTGGCTTTTTTCAGCAACTTTACCCGACGAATTGAAGGCAATGGTCGAAAAATACTTGTCTGAAGACGCACATAAAATTCAAATTGACAAAAAAGATGTTGTAAATAAACTGATTGAACATCAGTATTTTGTGAGTAGTCAACAACAGAAACTAGAGTACGTGTTTCAGTTTTTGAAAACGCAATCCAAGATGAACGGAATTATTTTCTGTAGAACCAAAGCTGCGGTTCAAAACCTGACCAAACAGTTGATTGCGCGCAACATCGCAGCCGATGCATTGCACGGAGATTTGGAACAGCGCGATCGCGATAAAGTAATGCGTGCGTTTAAGAATCACAAATTGCAAATTTTAGTAGCTACGGACATCTCCGCGCGCGGTATTGATGTCGATAATTTGGCCTACGTGATCCATTATCAATTGCCGGATCAATTGGAATATTATACGCATCGAAGCGGTCGTACGGCACGTGCCGGAAAACGTGGAATTTCAATTTGTTTTGTTTCTCCCGATGAAGTCAAAAAACTCAAAGTGATGGAACGTGTATTGAATATTAACTTTATTAAAATCAAGTAGTTATTGTTTTTTTTCAACGTGTTGATCAAAAAAAAACAAAAAAAACAGAATCCTGAAATACTATTTTATTTTTAACAACGTTATGAATAAAAACAAATTCAAAGTTCTGTGCCTATGTTGAAAAGTTACCCCGTAAAATCTGCTCCAAAGGTCGTGGAGTTGAAACAAGGACCGTCGGAATTGACTTTGAACGCTATTTTAAATTACAGTCGTTCGGTCGTCGCGAAAAAAATTAAAAACAAACCAGTTTTGTTTAACTTAAACTAAAAAGAAAAGCCATCGCTCTGCAGGTGGCTTTTTTGTTTTATTGGCACATTTTTTGGCTACATTTGATTAAAAATAATCTCGTTATGCGGTACGCAATTCTTTTAGTAAGTGTTTTGATTTTTCAAGCGTGTGGGACGGTTCAAAAGAGCAAGAATGAAACGATGAAAAATCCAACTGATTTTACGGTTGATCGAGTTTTGACGGGAACAATCCACATCTCAGATGCATGCGGAGTGTCGATCGAAGTTCAAAATAGCGACAAACCAGTTGAGTTGATGGTGGAGAACTTAGACGCTACGTTTCAAGTTGAAGGAAAGAGAATTTCATTCCGTTTCAGTAGTTCTTCCTTGCCGATTGTTCAGGGATGCAACGCAATTGCCCGCGGAGTAGTACATGAGGTAACGGCTTTAAATTAAGTCAAGCCGGCTTCATTCAACAGCTTGATGAAGTGAAATCCTTTGGGACCAAATCCTTGGTTGTAATAAAAACGATGTGCGCCAAAATTGTGCGTGTACGCATCTAGTACCAGAATCGTGCAACCGATCTCTTCCGCTTTCGCTTGTAGGTAGTCCGACAAAATTTTTCCAATTCCTTTCGATCGGTGATCGCTGTGAACGACAACGTTGTCCAACTCTAAGTACTTTCCACACCACAATTTTGTGCCGAGCCAATAACCACTAATTCCCAAACAAATCCCTTCTTCAAAAACAGCAACTTGACCGTAATTGTTTGGAAGCATGTCTGTTAACATTTCTTTGTAATGATCCATCGTTAGTTTTGGATACAATTGTTGTATGACCGAAATTTCAGCCAACATGGATTCTATGGTGTTAAGTTCTCTGATTTCCAACGACATTTGTTTGTAATTGTGCTTGTGTGAATGACAAATATAACATCAATTTGGAAGATTTGTTCAATTTTACCGCACTTCGAATTCCAGTTTCTAGTGGAGTTTTATCTTTGCAACATGGACGAACTTGTGTTGCAAAAATTTTACGAAATCATCACACCCAATAAACAAGAAATGTTTGATCGCATTGCGGCGGAACGAACCAAGCATCTCACCGTGGTGATGGAAAACATTTACCAAGAACACAATGCAAGTGCTGTTTTGAGATCCTGCGATTGTTTTGGATTGCAAGAATTGCATGTGATTGAGAAAGACAATGCGTATAAAATTCAACGCGACATTGCGTTGGGTGCTGGTCGATGGGTGGATATGTTTACCTACGATTCTGGTGAATCAGTCACAAAAACGTGTATGGAGCAATTGAAGAACAAAGGATACAAGATTGTTGCTACAACCCCGCATACGGATTCACACACGATTTATGACTTGGATTTAAGTCAGCCGATTGCATTGGTTTTCGGAACTGAACGCAGAGGTATTAGTGAAGAAGTCGTGGAATTGGCCGACGATTTTGTAAAAATTCCGATGTATGGATTTACCGAAAGTTTCAACATTTCCGTTTCGGTTGCGATTGTACTCAATACCTTGCGTCAGCGATTGGAAACGAGTGATTTGAAATGGAAGTTGAGTTCCGAGGAGCAAACGGAATTGAAAATAAAGTGGTGTACCAAAATTTTGAATGGCGGCGATGCGTTAGAACGGCACATTCGGAGTGAATTATCAACTCGCTAAATTGATTTTATTCAGTACGTTTGTCTATGGATGGATGGGAAGATTTTGAAATTATTGAAAATTTAGGAAGCCGGAATCATCGAAAATTTAACGAAGTTAAACACGTTCGAAATCGAAAAACCGGAACGGATGGTGTGCTGAAGCGGTGTGTAAAAACAAAGCAAAACCAGCATTTGATTCCGTTGATCAGACAAGAAGCGGGACTGAATTTTGATTCTCCTTGTTTACCGCATACACTCGCGTTTGAAGAAACTGAAACTGAAATCTGGATGATTCGTAATTTTCAAAAAGGGATTGGATTGGATCGATTTTGGGCGCAGCTTCCTAAAAAACAACGCAGTCGTGTGTGCATTCAATTGTTGGAGAAACTGATTCCTCTCTTTGAAGAAATACAAGAAAAAGCGATTGTTCATGCAGATGTAAAACCTTCCAATTTGATAATTGATGCAAACGGTAAAGATTTCGACGTGAAATTAATCGATTTTGGCATTTCGATTGATCTCAAAAAAAGCGTTGATCGAAGTACACTTTTTGCGCTGGGCTTTTCAGCTCCTGAGCTCATCTTGAACAAAATACACTTGGTAAATCACACCACCGATTTGTTTGCACTTGGCACCACACTTTGGTTTTTGTGCACAGGAAAATTACCGCTTTCACACCCGAATCCGGGCATAATGACCAATTTGCAAATCACGCATCCACTTCCGATCAACAAACAAATCCCGGCCGAATTAAAAGCTGTGCTGCCGAAAATGTGTTTCAAACACAGTTTTCATCTTCCGCCCAATCTATTGCCAGCAACCGAGGTAGATGCTTATTTGTCGAATGCAATGCAGCAACGTTTTCAGAGTATTACTGAGATTTTAGAAGTGATACACGAAGTTCAGCAACGCGAAAACAAAAGGATTTTTTACCAACTTTTCAGGAAGAGAACGACTTAAAACAGAGTTTTTCTGTACCCAACGGTAAACGAAAATAAAATTTGACCTCCAAATTCGCTAAATCCATTTGATGCTGTGATATTTGTTGATTGCCCCAACAGCAAGTAGTGAAAAGCGCCGTCGAGATACAATGTTCCCCACGTAAAATCATTTTTAACTCCTCCACTCAAACCCGCTGCAATCGAAAAAACAGCTCCTTTTGGTTCTAGTCCCGTAATTCGGTATTTGGTTTTGTCAAAATCGGATGATTGCACTTTCGCTTGATTAAAAATGACCATCGCCTGTGTTCCTCCGTATGCACCGAATCCGTAGTCGTATCCGTTTCCAAAATAGTACCGTCTTCCCAATTCAATCGTCGTATAGTTGAACGTTGTTTGGTACGAAACAGGAATCTGACCAGGAGTCGTATTTACAAAATCAATTGCATCTGCATAGGTATTTACAGGAGCCCCTTTTTGTTTTCCGAAAAAATTGACGCGACCAAAATACGACGTTTCGTCATCGACAGGGTATTCCACCAACACGTGCATTCCAGCGTAGGGAGCAGGCACTCCAAAAACTTTTAACATCGATGCTCCAGCTCCAATGGAGATCTGACTGTATCCTGCATTGATTGCAAAAATCAAAACAAAAGCACTTATTATTTTTTTCATCTGTGTATGTTTAATTTCTTGAATGTTATCTACTTTATCTTAATCAACTTTCGTTCTCATCCACATGGGATTTGCTTTTTTTACTTCATCAAAAATCGGGCAACTTTCTTGATGTGCTCCGGGAAGATAACCCGTACTCATCAAAAATTCGTTGACGATCTCACCGCCTACAAATTTAAACGACTTTTTGAACAATTTTACCCATTCTTCTTTTGAATTTTTAGCATGTAAATCCAACCAATTTTTAAAAGAACCAAACTCTTCTTGTAACGCTAGAAGTTGCTGTGCATTGTAGATAACAGCATTTACTTTCAATTTGTTTCGAATAATGCCCGGATTTTGAAGCAACGACTCCGTCTTTTCAGAAGTGTAATTGGCTATTTTATGAATTTCGTAATGATCGAATGCTACTTCGAAGTTGCGTTGCTTGTTGAGTATTGTTTGCCAAGAAAGTCCAGCCTGATTGATTTCGAGTATCAAACGACCAAACAATTCATTGTCCGATTCGATGGGAAATCCATAGTGAAAATCGTGATATACTTTGTGTACATCTGTCTCGGGTTTGGTTAAACAAAAATCACAATAACTCATTTTTAAGCGCTCATTTGGTCAACCAAAGTTACGCTTATTTTGTAAGTTTGTAACCAAAAAGGAAGCAGAATGGCAATTTATGAGTTCAATGGTTTTATTCCGGTAATCAAAGCAAGTAGTTTTGTTCATCCCAATGCGGTGGTGACAGGCAATGTGCTGATTGGTGAAAATGTATACGTCGGTCCAGGCGCGGCAATTCGAGGCGATTGGGGACAAATCATCATCGAGGACGGTTGTAACGTGCAAGAAAATTGTACCATTCACATGTTTCCCGGAACGACTACATTGTTAAAAAAAGGAGCTCACATCGGTCACGGAGCGATTATCCACGGTGGAACGATTGGAGAAAATTGTTTAATTGGAATGAACAGTGTGATTATGGACGATGTAATGATTGAAGATGAATGCATCGTCGGAGCATTGAGTTTTGTTCCTGCAAAAATGCACGTTCCGAAACGCAGTTTGCTAGTAGGAAATCCGGCTAAAATACTCAAGTCGGTATCGGATGAAATGATTGCTTGGAAAACAAAAGGAACGGCTTTGTATCAAGCACTTCCCGCCGAATGTCATGCTACGTTGAAGTTGGTCGAACCCTTGCGGGAAGTAGAAGCAAACCGTCCGTCGCAAGAAAAAATGTTTGAAACGTGGGAGAAAGTGAAAAACGGATAGATATTCCTGACTTGAATCAATTCGTTCAGTTTTCAAAAAGCGCGTTCCAAATCAGTGATCTATGCCTTGTCCTTTGGGTAACTAATTAATCAGAATTCAGAGCTACCTGAAATAAAGGAATGCTTTTACAAACTAACTTCTGAAAATTCAATTCAATCGTGTATTTTTACACGTATGTTAGTTCGTGGATTTTGTTTGTTCATGTGTTTTTTCCTCTTCAGTTTGAATTTGCAGAGTCAAGAAAGCATACATCAACATTTTACAACAACCGATGGATTAATTTCCAACACAATCTATGATATTAGACAGGACAAACTGGGCTACATCTGGCTCGCAACAGACGTTGGATTAACTCGATTTGATGGAAATAAATTCAAAGATTTTCCGATCGAAGGAAACAAATCTGCCTCGATAAGCAACATTTTGTTTGTCAACGGCCAAACTTGGGTCCAAAATTTCAATGGTCAATTCTTCAAAACGGAAGGTGATACACTGCAATTTCAACCGCAGGTATCGAAATTGAGCAATTTTGTTTTAAGCCATGATTTTGACGGCACTAAATTGGCTACGCTTTCGGAAGGTAAAGTACTTATGTATGACCCTGTTTCTAAAAAAGTGTCCAACATACATATTCCTAAGTCCGTTTGGATATCTTCCATCAATTCTACAAAAAATGAATTTTGTCTTACCAATATTTCCTCGGTTATTCGAATTAATACAAAAGGAAAAGTAATTCAAGAAAAATTAAAACTTCCACTGAAAAGTGTTTACTATCATTATCTTATTGGAGACAATGAAGAGTTTTTTGTCAGCAAAGTTGAAAAGAAATTGTTTGAGCGGAAATCAGGTAGAGTGTACGACTTCACAAACTTTATTTCGAATTCGTTTGTGCAAAATGCGTATTTGATTTCCAACAAACAGGTAGCAATTCTAACCACGAATGGTGTCGTCTTATTTGATATTCAAAAGAAGAAATTCAGACGCATTTTCTCGGAATATTCGTGTTCGAAGTTAATTGAAGATCGGGAAGGGAATTGGTGGATAGGAACGCTTGGAGACGGTTTGATTTTTGTACCACATCAAGATGCTAAAATTTTCTTAGAAGGAATTGAAGTCAGTTCACTACAACGTTTTGGAAACACCTTATTTTTAGGTACAAAGGAAAATAAGATTTATCGCTATGAAGTTGGATCAGGTCGATTAAAGTTGATTCATCAAGAAATTGAAAACCACGAAGTAAAATCGTTGTTTTATCATCAAATGAATAATGATTTTCTATATTGCAGTGCGCTATTTCATTACCGAATTGGAAGCGATATTTTTAAAAGGAAGATCGTTTCTGTCAATCAAATTTCATTGCTAGACCCAGAACATTACATTCTTTGTGAAAGCAACAACCTGACGATTTTCCCGATTAAGAAATCTGATAAATGGCTGAATTGGAAATCACTACAGCGAACTGTGACGGATGAACGATTGACTCTTTTTGAGGGAAATAGACGTTTTTTGAATGCGGTTTTCTATCAAAATCAAATTGTAGCGCACGCAAGCGACGGACTTTGGCTCGTATCACAAAACAAAGCAAAGAAACGAAATGTTGGAAATAATGCCGATGTGATTCATATTTCCAAATCAGCAAAAGGCATTATAATAACCACTGGAGATCAGGGAATTTTCCTCTTCGCAAACGGTAAAATACGTAAGCTATTTCGACTGAGCAAGTCCCTTCAAGGCGAACGCTTGTATAAAACAAAGCATTTCGATAACACGTATTATGTCTTGACCTACGCAGGAATTGTCATTGCGAATGAAGAAGGAAAAATAGTGCAGCAAATAATGCGAAGTGATGGGTATCCCAATGTCGATATCATTGATTTTGAAATCATCTCGAATAAAATTTACGCTTCTTCGACGACTGGTTTTCAGATTATTCCAATCCCAATTCAGAATCATCAAACAAAATGGAAGCCGGTGATACTTCTGAATGAGTGTTTAATGAACGGTGACAGAATTGTGTTTCTCGACAATTTGAAGCTATCACCTGATGAAAATAACCTTCGCTTTAACTTTTCAATAATCAACTACCGAGCCCTCGGAAAACATCAGGTCTTTTATTCTGTAAATGGAAAGAAATGGATCCCGATCGAAGATAATAAATTGGAATTGAATGAGCTTGCACCTGGAAGTTACCATGTTAAACTTTATGCAAAAACAGAAGATCCTTCAAATAGAAGTGAAATAAAGGAACTGAATTTTGAAATACTGGCTCCTTTCTATCTACGTTGGTGGTTCATTGGTTTGATTGCTATTTTCATTGGTATTCTCGGATTCATGTTATTTCGATTGAGGTTGAATCAGATTGAACACAAAAATCAAATTCTACAGGAGAAGTTAAACCTTGAAAAGCAATTGCATGAAAGTTCGTTATCTGCGATTAAAGCACAAATGAATCCCCATTTCTTGTTTAACGCGTTGAATACGATCCAATCGTTTATTTATACCAATGAAAAAGAGGCAGCAAGTTCTTATTTAGTAGATTTCTCGGAACTTACGCGAAAAATATTGGAAATGAGTAACCAAACGCTTGTTGTGTTATCGGAGGAATTGGAAGCACTTCGTCTATATCTCAAATTGGAAAAGATGCGTTTTGAAGAAGATTTTGAATTTGAGATCGACATCCGTGAATTGCCGCACGAGATGTATCAAATACCGTCGATGCTCATTCAGCCTTATGTTGAGAACGCCATCAAACATGGTTTGCTGCACAAAAAAGGAGCAAAGAATGTACAATTGAAATTTTCTGTATTGGATAATGTACTTTTTGTTCGGATCATCGATAACGGAATTGGTATGGAAGCATCACGAAAGATCAATGCGCTCAGAAATCCAAAACACCAAAGCTTTGCTACCGATGCTAACCAAAAGCGGTTTGAATTGTTGAACAGACTTTCTGAAGGTAAAATTGGTGTCAAAATTCAAGAGTTGCGAGATCAGGACAACTTATTGGTAGGGACGATGGTTCAATTAAGTATTCCAGTAACGAGCGAATAAGAAATAGACAAATTATAACACGGGTTTCGTAAAGCGAACACGTATGTTGTGAAACGTGAAATTAACTTTGAGGAATGAAGGCGATAATTATTGACGACGAAAAGAGGTCACGCATGCTCATAAAAGCATTGTTGCTTGACCATTGTCCCGAAATAAAAGTGTTGGGTGATTTTGCAGATCTCGATTCAGGTGTTCAAGCCATTAAACGTATTCAACCAGAATTGGTTTTTCTTGATATTGAATTGCCTGAAAACTCTGGTTTACAAATTTTGGATTTTTTTAAAGAAGAAGAGGTAAACTTTTCGATCATTTTTGTGACTGCCTATAATGAATACGCAATTCAAGCCTTCAAACTCTCTGCCATCGACTATGTGCTAAAACCAATCAATGCAGATCGATTGGTTGAAGCTGTTGAACATTATAGATCTCAGAAGCAAAAGCAAGTTCGACAACTCGAAATTTTAAAGTCGAATTTGTATCAATCTAAGAAAAAAATTGTAATCCCGAGCCGGGATGATTTTCAATACCTTGATCCAGAAGATGTGCTGTACATCAAGGCCGAAGGGTCATATTGCCAGTTTCATTTGCGCAATGCGAAGCGAATAATGATGAGTCGAAATCTAAAGTTTGTGGAAGAGATGATAAAGCCTTTTCCGTTCTTACAGCGTGTTCATAAATCGTATATTGTCAATTGCAATGAAATTACGAATTACAACCGAGGAACCGGAAAAATCAACCTGAAAGATGGAACGGAACTCCAGGCGACAAGTGAAAAAATGGAGGCTTTGGGGTTGAAATAATTTCAAAAAAAGACTCCAAACAAAATCAAACTCTTGGTTCGTGAAATAAACGCATGAGAACTCAGAAGTCTGTTTCATTTTTGCTTAAAAATTGAAACATGAAAAAAACGTTACTTCTTGTATGTGGCCTATTTCAACTGGCAGCTTTTGGACAACAGAATTTCCAAATTCCATTGGATTACGTATTTGCCACTCAGGGCATTGATGGTCCGAATAATTATGCCAATGGAGGCACAGTGCCGAGTGCCTATGACGGAACTTCTACTTTAAATTGGTTTTCTACTCCAAATTCGGCATTTCAACTTCAGAATGGTCAATACTGTAGCTTCGCAGGGAATGCTGCATTTCAACCTACAGAAAATTTTTCATTAGTCATTCGTATCAAAATAGATTTGGATGATGTACAAACCATTACCGACGATGGAAAAGCTTACACCATTTGGATGAACGGTCCACAAGGTCTGTTTATCACTTCGGATGGAAATGGAGGATATCTTCTCTTGGGAAGTGTCAAAAATGGCACTGGAATGGGAGGTCATCAGAATGCTTCGCTTTCTTCCATTGGGTTGCTTGAAAATGCAATTATGGGTGGCTGGGTTACTTTTTACTTGGTTTATGAGCAAAATACAACAACGAACGAATCAAAATTAAATGTATCCTTTAATGGTGTTGGCGGAAATGACAATTCTGCAACAACTGTCTCGCAAGGAATTAACGATTTAGTGTACGATAACCCAACAAATGATTTTTACATAGGTGCAAACCCAAATGATCCAGATTTAGCATTCGATGGAATGATTGATTACTGCTACTTCTACAATTATCGTTTATCGCTAGCGCAACGCGATCAGTTTGATGCAACCGTGTGTGAAAAATTGACTGGTGGTACAACAACACTTACGCCAAGAGAACCATATGATGCTAATTTAACGTATGATTGGTGTGCTGTCACGAATGCGGGAAGTGGTGATGTTTTTACCTCAACCGGAATTTCTACCTACTCGTTTACACCGTCAACAAGTGGAACGTACATGTGTAAAATTGGATTCGGAGGATTGTATACCACCTACACAGAATATAGAGTGATGACCGTAAGTGATGTTGGATTAAATGAACTGGCGACGGATGAAATTCAAATTTATCCAAATCCGGCTAGTGCAAGCATAATGATTGAAAACACGTTGAACGCCAATATTCGCATTCTTGATTTAGCGGGAAAACAAGCGATGGCTATTGAAAACAATTCGGAACTGCAATTGAACGTGGCTGAACTGACAAACGGAATCTACATCGTTCATATTGTGAAAGATGGAAAAATCAGTACAGGCCGATTTGTAAAACAGTAAAAAAAAGATACGTATTGGTTAATTGAACCGCATTCGTCGTTGATGGATGCGGTTTTTTATTTTACACAAAACAAGTATGGGGTTTGGTAAAACATGTCATTGAAATCCTTTGAAAGTGAAATAGGTTTGTTGAAAATTATCAACATGAAAAGAATTTTACTTTTACTTATTCTCCTTGCAACAAAACCTCTTTTAGCACAAGACTCTTTGGTACACGATGCTGGTTTTGGAAATGCCGGATATGCGAATGTTTCACTAACTCCCGCAAACACCACTCCTTCGTGGCACCCGTCTAATCAGAACGAATACTACAT
>SSGT01000072.1 GCA_008017065.1 Crocinitomicaceae bacterium | reverse complement strand
CGCACGTCGTTACTACTTCTACATACATGCTTCCGGACGAATCAGGTAATATCGATGCGGATTGGGCAGTTAATCAATTGTTCAACACAGCAAATTTTGCGCCGAAAGCACGCTTGTTTTCGTGGTATGTTGGCGGATTGAACTTCCAAATCGAACACCATTTGTTTCCAAATATTTGTCACGTTCACTACGATAAATTATCGAAGATCGTACAAGAAACGGCAAGCGAATTCAATCTTCCGTATATTTCTCAAAAGACGTTTTACGGCGCGTTGAAAGAACATACAATCATGCTGCGAAACCTCGGAAACAACGATTTTGCACCTGGTTTACATTAGAATAAAATGAATTTAGATACATTCAGAACGTTTTGTCTGAACATGAAGGGAACCTCAGAAGGGTTCCCTTTTGATGAAAAGACGTTGGCATTTAAAGTGGGTGGTAAACTTTTTGCGTTGTTAGACATCGATGAATTTACCAGTGTGAATCTCAAATGTGATCCCGAAAAGGCGATTGACTTGCGAGAGCAATTTTTGGGTGTGCAACCCGGATATCACATGAACAAAAAGCATTGGAACACGGTTGTATTGCAAAGCGATGTTTCGGATCAACTGCTTTTGGAGTTGGTGGTACATTCGTATGAATTAGTTTTCAACTCTTTACCCAAAAAAATACAACATGAATTGCAGATTAGATAAGTACATTTGGGCGGTTCGAATAGCAAAAACCCGGTCGCAAGCATCGGAGTTAATCTCGAAAGGAAAGATTAAAATCAACCAAATGCAAGTAAAACCTTCACGTGAAACAAAGGAAGGCGATATTATTTATGTATACAAAAACACAGCTGTTTTCAGCTACAAAATCGTGCAATTGCTCGATAAACGTGTCGGTGCAAAGTTAGTCGGCGATTACCTACTTGATATTACTCCAGAAATCGAGTTCGAAAAATTCAAAACCTATCAAATGGCGCAAAGCGCTTACAGGGAATACGGCACAGGTCGCCCAACCAAGCACGATCGTAAAAACATAGAAGAATACTTAAATTGGGATTAACCATCCGGCAGATCACAAGTTAAAAAGTTACGCTTTCGTTGACTTTCAGGCTACAAATTGACTTTGTGTAAATTATTCAAAATTTACCGTAATTTTGTGGCGAATTAAACAATAAACATCAAGCATTATGGCTAACGAGCAAACAGGACTTGAAATACAAGAAATACTAAGTCAATTAGGAATTGAAACCGTCAATCGCGGTGCTTCCACAGGAAGTTATTGGTTCAATACCCGCGGAGAAAAAATTGATTCCTATTCTCCAGTAGATGGAAAATTGATTGCTTCCGTATCTGCTGCGTCTGAAACAGATTATGAAGCGGCTATTTTGAAGTCGCAAGAAGCATTTAAAGTATGGAGACAGATTCCTGCGCCTAAACGAGGTGATGTCGTTAGACAACTTGGTGATAAACTGAGAGAATACAAAGAGCCACTTGGAAAGCTCGTTTCATACGAAATGGGAAAATCGTTGCAAGAAGGATTGGGTGAAGTACAAGAAATGATTGACATCTGTGAATTTGCAGTTGGACTTTCTCGTCAATTGTATGGATTGACGATGCACTCCGAACGTCCAGGACACAGAATGTATGAGCAGTACCATCCGTTGGGATTGGTTGGAATTATCTCCGCTTTCAATTTCCCCGTTGCGGTGTGGAGTTGGAATGCTGCTTTGGCATGGGTTTGTGGAGACGTTTGCATTTGGAAACCTTCTGAAAAAACACCACTTTCTGCGATCGCTTGTCAAAAAATTACAGAACAAGTATTTGCAGCAAACAATGTTCCTGAAGGTGTTTCTTCGTTGATTATTGGTGGTCCCGAACTCGGAAAATTGATGACGGCAGACAAACGTATTCCTTTAATTTCTGCAACAGGATCTACCCGAATGGGTAAAAACGTTGGTCAAGTAGTTGGCGAGCGTTTGGGTCGTTCGTTACTTGAATTGGGTGGAAACAATGCAATTATCATTACGCCAACTGCGGACTTGAAAGTTGTTGTTCCGGGTGCTGTTTTCGGTGCTGTTGGTACTGCTGGTCAACGTTGTACTTCAACACGTCGATTGATTATTCACGAAGACATTTATGAAGTTGTAAAGAATGCAATCGTAAAAGCTTACGGACAATTGAAAATCGGTAATCCATTGGATTTAAACAACCATGTTGGACCGTTGATTGACAAAGATGCTGTGGCAGCGTATCAAAATGCGTTGGCGAAAGTCGTTGAAGAAGGTGGTCAACTAATTGTTGAAGGAGGTGTTTTGACCGGCGAAGGATACGAATCTGGATGTTACGTGAAACCTGCGATTGCAGAAGCAAAAAATGAATATTCGATTGTGCAACACGAAACATTCGCTCCGATTTTGTACTTGATGAAATACACCGGTTCGGTTGAGAATGCGATTGCGATCCAAAACGGTGTTCCGCAAGGTTTATCCTCCGCGATTATGACCAATAATTTGAAAGAGGCGGAAGCATTTTTAGCGGCGTCGGGATCTGATTGTGGTATCGCTAACGTGAATATCGGTACTTCAGGTGCTGAAATTGGCGGTGCTTTTGGCGGTGAAAAAGAAACTGGTGGCGGACGTGAATCTGGATCTGATGCTTGGAAAGTATATATGAGAAGACAAACAAATACGATCAATTATTCCGACAGTTTGCCGTTGGCGCAAGGAATTAAGTTTGATTTGTAGTCCCGTTTGGAACAAAAAATAGATTGAAAGCTGGAAGCAATTCCGGCTTTTTTTATTTTTGTGTGGAGTGTATTGTAACCAATTGATTCCAATTTTGTTATAGTGCTAATTCAAAACTATTCAGATGAAATTGCTACTACATTTTGTTTTCTTGTGGCTCGCGTCGTTTTCGATCGCACAACAGGAATTTGCATATACGCTATCGGTTTTTAACAACCAAGGCAAACCAGAACCCAATTTGGATGTAATCTTTATCGAAACGAGCACGTACGAACGAATTGCACTAAAAACAGATCTTTCAGGTGTTCTAAGTTACAAATTTGACCATGGGAAAGAATGGACGGTTTCCGTTGGCGACATGCGTAATTGCCTATCCGTGAAAACAGGAAATGGTGGCGAAGCGTCGCGGAGAATGACATACGATGTCGCTGCTTACCTGCGTGAAAACAAAATTCGACCAGACAGAAGAACGATTCAATTCGCAGAAATCAATCAAAATTTGCCAGGTACAACCAAATGCGGTGAAAATGATGCCGCGATTATTTTGCAATTGAAAGATGAAAAAGGAACAACCTACCCCGGAATTGAAGTTGCTTTGACGTGTTTTGAATCCAAAACGCAGTACAAAACAAAGACAAATGCCGCAGGTCAAGCAGTATTTAAAGTGCCACTGAATACTGAATTTGATATCGATATTGATGGTGTAGAATCTATTCAGTTTGTGGATACACGAGCGCGGCCTACTACCATTACACAAACGGTTACTTTTCAAAAAAGGACGTTTACGGAAACGATCAAGGACGGATACATTCTGCAATCCATTCCAACGAGTGCCAAACCCAGTTTTTCTCACGCTCAAATCAAATTGAAGGTAACCGGTGGTAAAAACCAAGGCGTGAGAGAAGATGTCTACGTGCGGATGTTGAAGTCGAATAAGGTGTACAAAGCGAAGACAGATGATAGTGGCGATGTGACTTTTATGCTTCCCGTTCGGGGGAAGTATTTGGTTGATTTTGATTTTCAACGGGATGCAGATGTAATCGATTTGTCGCAAATGAAAGGAATAGGTTTCCAATCAAAATCCATTCGTTATCAACCCGATCCGCGGCTCGAAAACATTGAATCATTTATTCCTACCGTTTCCAACTTGATTTTGTACGATATCCAAAATTTCATCAATAAGCAG
This sequence comes from Crocinitomicaceae bacterium, assembly GCA_008017065.1. Classification (GTDB taxonomy): domain Bacteria; phylum Bacteroidota; class Bacteroidia; order Flavobacteriales_D; family Crocinitomicaceae; genus JAQVCM01. Next base: position 8,480 of record SSGT01000072.1, on the reverse strand, counting down.
TATCCTGAGCCTACGGGAGATATGGATATTTATTTGAATTGGGGAAACAAATTCAATGCGAATTCAAAAGAAGCGTTGTTGGAAGTGGGTTTCAAAACGCGGACGAAATCAGTTCGCAAAGGCAACGTTCCGTTGAATGTCTGTTTTGTTGTCGACAAAAGTGGTTCGATGCATGGAGACGATCGCATTGAACAATTGAAAAAATCATTGTTGAAGTTCGTCAATCAGTTGCAAGCGAATGATATCGTTTCGATTGTGGTGTTTAACCAATCCGCCACTGTAGCAATTCCGGCGCAAAAAGTTGGTGATAAAAAGAAGATTTTGGATGTAATCCACGCCATTGCAGCGGATGGAGGAACGTATATCAAAGATGCATTATCGTTGGGTTTTATGGAAATTTCAAAAAATTTGAGTCCAAAAATGATCAATCGATTGGTTTTGTTGACCGACGGTTACGATTCTTCCGTTCCTGAAGAGTTGGTTGCAGAAGCAAAAAAGTATATCCAAAAAGGAATGGAACTTTCCGCGATTGGAGTGGGCGTTGATTACAATTTTGCGTTGTTGTCTCAATTGGCGTCAGCAGGTGGCGGTTTGATGCACTTGGCTGGCGACTCACAAGGGATTGAGAACGCTTTTCAACACGAATTGGAATCGATTTTATATCCCATGGCAAAAAATGCGAAGCTGGAAGTTTTATTTGATAACCAATTGGTCTACAAACAACTGTATGGATATACCAACGAGAAAGTGTCGCTGGGAAGAATGGAATTGGAATTGAACCACTTGTTTCCAGGTTTGAATCAAATGGCATTGGTGAAATTTGACTTGATCAATGCAACGAAAGAGGTGGAACAAAAGCCAGTTGTTGTGCGCTTAACATACCAAGATTTGGTCAATAATAAGCCCATCGTTATCGAGAAAAAAACAGCACTTGAATGGTCGGAAGCAACCGGTTTTCTGGATTTGTCAATCGAAAAAGAACACAAAAAAGTGATGGCGATTGCCATTGTCAATCAATGTTTGAAAGTGATGGCAGACGCCAACGGTGCGAAGGATTTGAAAGCTGCTGAAAGTGCGGCACGAAGTGCATTGGAACAAATCAAGCGGCTCTTCCCTACCGCCAAACCACACGAGATCGAAGCATTGGTAAATCGAATCAATGAATACGTCGACGTGTTTGAAACGCTGAAAAAGATGAAATCACACAACTGATCTGAGGTTTACAAACAGCAGGTTGCATAAAACTTTTTCAGCTTAATTTTTGCGTTGTACCAATTATTCCTAACTTCGTGGCGATGAGTTCAAGTGCAGAAAAATACAATCAACGAGGAATACGAACAAGTTACGTTTCGACTGTAATCGGAATTTCGTTGGTTTTGTTTATGATTGGAATGGTGTTGGGTGGAATTCTTGCGTTGGATTCTGTTCAAACGCAAGCCAAAGAAAATTTGCAAGGGGATTTGTTTTTCAAGGCAGAAATGAATGAAGCCGATATCAAGCAAATCGAGCAAGAATTGAAAACATGGCCTGAATTCAATGAGGTGTATTTCGTTTCTCCGGAGCGCGCCATGGAGGAATTCAGCGGTTTGAACAACGATACCAAAGAAATCGAAGCGATTTTTGAAGGTGAAAATTTATTCCCTCCCAACATTGGGTACAAGCCAAAAGCGATGTATGCCAACAAAGAAGGAATGAAGCAATTGAAAAAGAAACTTTTGCAAGCATATCCGGATGAAATCGATGAAGTGAACTACGATGAAGCGAGTGTTGAGAATGTAAATTTGGGCTTCAAACAGGTTGCGATGCTGATTTTGTTGGTCGCAGGATTATTGATAATTGTTGCTGTGGCAATGATCAACAACACGATTCGCTTGGCATTGTACTCCAAACGATTTACTATCAAAACAATGCAATTGGTAGGTGCAACGCCAGGTTTTATACGTCGTCCGTTTTTGTTACAAGCAATTTTGCAAGGATTGATTTCCGCAATTATTGGTATGGCCTTGCTCATGTCTTTGTTTTACGCGCTGGACACAATTTTGAAAACAATTGAAATAACTTTTGAGTTTAACACGTTCTTAATCCTTTTTGTAGCCTTGGTACTTATCGGAGTTATCATCACGTGGGTCTCAACCTGGTTTGCATTGGGGAAATATTTACGCATGAAATTAGATGATTTGTACTAAACGCAACTCAAAATTATAAACACGCTATGGAAAAGAAAAACAACAATATGTTCGCCTTTGGTAAAGAAAATTACAAATTCCTTTTGATCGGATTGGTAATCAATGTCATTGGATTCGTTTTGATGATTGGAGGTGGATCAGATGATCCAACAAAATTTGATTCAGATGCACTATTCAGTGCACGAAGAATTACGATCGCACCGATTTTGATTGTATTGGGCTACATCGTGATGATTTATGCAATTATGAAAAAGCGTAAATCCGACAACGTATAATCTTTATTTTGTTTGAACAACTCATTTTTGTGTTGTTTCCTTTTTTTACTTTATGGGTATTTTAGAAGCTATTATTTTAGCAATTGTTGAGGGCTTAACGGAGTTTTTGCCTGTTTCTTCTACCGGTCACATGATCATCGCATCGTCGATGATGGGAATTGCATCTGAAGATTTTGTCAAATTGTTTACAATCGTCATTCAATTGGGTGCGATCTTGTCAGTGGTCGTTTTGTATTTTAAACGCTTTTTCCAATCAGTAAATTTTTACTTGAAATTGTTTGTCGCATTTATTCCTGCAGCGGTTTTTGGTTTGTTGCTCAGTGACACGATTGATTCGTTGCTCGAAAGTCCGCTAGCAGTTGCGATTTCGCTTGTCATTGGTGGTGTTATCTTGTTATTTGTTGACAAATGGTTTACCAAACCGACGATTAAAAAAGAGGAAAATATCGATTTTGTAACCGCTTTCAAGATCGGCTTGTTTCAATGCATCGCTATGATTCCCGGTGTTTCACGTTCGGGCGCTTCGATTGTAGGTGGTATGAGTCAAAAATTAACCCGTCAAGTGGCGGCAGAATTCTCTTTCTTTTTAGCTGTGCCTACGATGTTGGCTGCGACTGGAAAGAAGTTATATGATTTTTTCAAGGACGGAAACTCATTTACTTCCGAACAAATTCAAATCTTGGCGATCGGAAACATAGTTGCGTTTATTGTTGCTTTGCTTGCAATCAAGAGTTTTATTGGGTTCTTGAACCGAAACGGCTTCAAATTGTTTGGCTGGTACCGAATTGTTGTTGGCACTGCCATTTTGGTATTGATGGCGCTTGGAGTGCAACTGAAAGTCGTTTAATCATTTATCTTCTATCGTACAATACATGATCGATTTTCAAGCAGGTTACACCATGTTGGTTGATAAGCCATACGAGTGGACTTCATTCGACGCAGTCAATAAATTGCGTTGGAATATCAAGCAAAAATTAGGTGTTAAAAAAATAAAGGTGGGCCACGCCGGAACGCTTGATCCGCTGGCAACTGGATTATTGGTCATTTGCACGGGGAAAAACACCAAATTGATCGAAGGGTTCACGGGCGACGAGAAAAGCTACACAGGAACGTTTTTGATAGGTAAAACGACGCCTTCTTACGATTTGGAAACGGCCTTTGACGCAACTTTTCCGACCGAGCACATCACGGCTGAACTTTTAGAAAAAGTAAGTCATGGATTTGTCGGCGTGCAAGCTCAAGTTCCACCGTTGTTTTCTGCGAAGCAAGTCGATGGACAGCGTGCGTATGATATTGCACGTGCAGGAAAAACGATTGAGCTAAAACCCAATCAAGTGGAGATCATCGAATTTCAGATTACTCAAAACCGTTTTCCAGAAATCGATTTTTTTATCAAATGCAGCAAAGGGACGTATATTCGATCCATCGCACGTGATTTTGGGTTGGCGCTGGATTCAGGTGCCACAATGATCGCCTTGCGAAGAACGGCTTCAGGTCCATTCAAAATTGAAGACGCGAAGACGGTTGAAGAGTGGATTACGTATCTAAAAGAAAATTAAATCCCTAGAACGACAATTTCAATGTTTTGTGAATGTGTGAAACACTGCAATTGTATTTCGTTGCAAGTTGCTGTAACGTAAATCCTTTTTCTTCCCGCAAGTATTTGATGCGTTTTTTCTGCCCAAAATCAAGCGGGTCGGGTCTTCCCATCGATTTGTTGCCTCCTTTTGGTCCGTATTTCAAACGGCGTTTTAACCACAATGTTGAATTGTCTCGTTTGCCCGTTTCAAATCCGATGCGAATAGATTCACTGTACGAACTCCATTTCAAATTCTCCACCCGGTTGTCGCTAATATCACCGTTGATGTGAATTACAATTTTTTGCTTGCGTGGATGCGTATTTTTTATGTACGTCATTGCCACTGCTTTGTGTGGATATACGGTGTTTCGTTTGCCTTTGTCGTCAATCAAATCAGTCATTAAAAAACCATTGACAGGGTGTTTTCTGAGTTTTTTTAATTTCGCCTTCAACTCGATTATTCGGCCCGATTTGTAAGTTTTCGTTCGCTCTACAGAACGAATTTCACCAATAGTTGAGATTTTATAATCTGAGTATCCAGGAATTTTTTTCCATTCTGTCGACTCCATCTTTTTTGTTTTTAAATTTTAAATCTGCAAGTGACGTAAACGGTTGAAAATTAAATTAGACTACTTTTTTAAACAACTCAGGTATTAAAAGGTTTACATCAACGATACTTTAATTTCACTTTTAGGAGTTACGAAGTGTGTTTTGAAAAAGATTTGGGAAAAAATTTCTTTTCGTGTAACTTTCAGGCAAGAAGTAGGTCTTACTTCTGAAAACAAACTCAATGACTGCTAAGGAATACAATAGTGCTGTGGACATGTACGCTGACAACGTCTTTCGTTTTGTGATGAAACACATTAAGAATGAGATGTCTGCGCAAGATATTATTCAGGAAGCGTTTATGAAAGTGTGGATCAAGCGAGAAGAGATTCAAGCAGAAAAAGTAAAGTCGTATTTATTTACCACGGCGTACCATTGTTTAATCGATTGGATCAACAAAGAAAAACGGAGTGGTGATATCGAGAAGGTAGAAAACAATTTAGCTTCAGCATCGTCGTTAGAATTTGACGTAAGTGCTGTGTTGGATCAAGCGTTGAATCGGTTGCCGGAAATTCAAAAAACCGTCGTTTTATTGCGCGATTACGAAGGCTATAATTACGCAGAAATTGCAGAAATAACACAGTTGAACGAATCGCAAGTAAAAGTGTATATTTTCAGAGCGCGTCAAGCGTTGAAAGGATATTTAAAAGCAAGAGAATTAGTAGCATGAATCAATTAATCACAGAAGAGAATTACGAATCTTTTTACTTGGATTTTTTAGAAGGAAATTTGAGTGAACAAGATACGAATGCGCTATTGGCTTTCTTGGACGAACATCCAACGTTGAAACTCGAAGATCCTGAATTGGTGCTTGTTGCGGATGTTGATGTCAAACCGCTCGATTCGAGTTTTAAAAATTCACTCAAATTTCCAGATACGTCGGAAGTCATTTCGTTGGAAACAATAGATACGTTTTTAATTGCTTCCGTCGAAGGACTGTTGACTCCCGATAAACAAGCAGAATTAGAACAATTTATTCAACACAATCCACAATTTGTATCGGAATTGACGTGGTACCAACGTACACGACTTCAAGCAGATACTTCGGTTGTGTTTGCCAACAAAGCGCAACTCAAAAGGGGCGGTTTTATAGTTCCAATGTGGACAAAGTACGCTGCCGTTGCGGCAAGTTTGGCGTGGTTGATTTGGATGATTGATTTCGGAAATCCAACTGCTTCTACTTCGCTACAAGCGCGAAAAATCAACAAGCCAACGTCAAAAGACACGACAATCGTAACTCCGCCATTGAAGAACGCTCCGATCGACCCAGTAGAAATACAGTATGCATCGCTTGAATCCAATGGAAGTTCGAATGCGTCTTCGTCCAATTTTTCGTCTTCGTCCATAGGATCGACGAACGAAAATTCAGCTGGATCACTTGTTGCATTGACTCCGTTGGAAAAACAACCGATTGCACACCCACCGATTTTCAAGGATCTTGTTTCCGCGCATGTGGGTTCGTTTGTTTCCAAAAATTACACCCCGAATTCGGAGGTTGTTGCATCGAAACCCATTGAAATGGCAAACCCAATTCAGCCCGTGACGCGAAAAATGAGTTCGGTATTGAACACAGAAATTGATTTCAAGACTTCCAAAGCTGCGCGCAAAAAAGGCGGATTTTATCTAAAAATTGGAAAACTTGAAATTTCTCGAAAGGTGTACGACAGCGGAAGCATCGCGGTGACCCACGAGTAAATTCAAGCAAGGGGGTAAAACGCATCTTCCAAGTGCTCAATATCGGTTCGATAGCCGTTGTGAACGATGGAAATGATGTCAAATCGTGTTTCCAAGTCAATGTTGTTTTCGCCGATGTAATGATTCGCAACTTTGATGATTTGTTTTTGCTTCGCGCGTGTAACAGCTCGCCAAGGTTCGCCAATTTCTGCCGTTTGACGCGTTTTCACTTCCACAACGACCAATTTGTTGTCGGCAATGCAAATGAGGTCCGCCTCGAGCTTCCCAAAGCGGTAATTCTTTGTCAGAATGTGATAGTTCTTTTGTTGGAGGAACGTAAATGCGAGTTGTTCGCCTAAAATCCCGAGTTCTTGTTGTGTCATGTAAATAGGTATTTACACGAATATACCATTTTTTTTGAAATTAAATTGCTTCTTTTCCTTGAATTGTAGTACCAAGGTTTCATTTAATCATAGTGATATCTGCATTTTGCAATTAAAATTTCATCTCCTTTTACTTGATAAATTAACCGATGTTCATCATCTATTCTGCGTGACCAAAATCCTGAATATTTGAATTTAAGAGGTTCCGGTTTTCCAATACCGTGAAAAGGAGTTCTCGATATGTCCTTTAGAAGTTCATTTATGCGCTTCAATTTCTTTTTATAGGTCTTTTGCCAGTATAAATAATCCTCCCAAGATTCGTCTACAAATATGAACTTCATTCCTCAAGAAGATTTTTACTGCTTGAATTTCCAGCATTTAATTTCTCAATTGCTGCATCCAACCTTTTTTCATTTTCCTTGGAAGAAAGTTCATGTTGTGTTGCACGCAAAGAATTGTACTCCGCTAAAGACATGATTACAACACCATTGTCTTTACCACGATTTATGATAAGGGTTTCAAAATTCTGAGTGACTTTGTCAAAGTAACGTTTTATATCTTTTCTAAAGTCTGAAATGGATGTTGATAGCATGTTGTTACGCTTTAATTGTACTTAATTATGTACAAAATTACGTACATAAAATGAATGTTCCAAATGTAATTTCAGGTGTGATTAGTGAGCGATATCATTTTGTGCTTTTGCTTATTTGGTGATAGTAGCTTGTTAATCTTGAACTATAGGCGGGATAAATTCAATTGTTTTTTCTATTGGCGGTTCTGGTAAGTTTGTTTTAAACGTTAAGATTTTTTTGGTTTTGTTCAGTTTAGATTTTTCAACTATCGAAAATAGTTCATGCATCAACTCGTTCAATTTGTACTGAAACTCTCTTGGAGAACCATAAAAATGAAATTTTCTATTATTCACTTTTAGTTCAACAGCGGCAATAGAAGCATCTTCGGGCGTATCGAAAATTGTTGAATCGTTTTTCAAGTTCAAATAGGATATAAAATCTTTTACGTTGTTTAAATCATCAGAGGTTAATTTGCCTTCATAATACCCAATTTTTTTGCAGTAACTGGAACAGTGAAATTTAATTGATCCGTCCTTGTATAACTCAAGATTAAAAATAGGACATGTACCATAACATGAAGATGATGCAATGCTGATATAGCTAAAGTTGATTTGTTTCTTCTTTTTACTTTTTTGATTTGTAAGTTTTATAGTTTTTGATTTATCAAATTGTCCATAGCTCGTTTTATATTTGATTGGAAAATAACCACGTATGCTTTTGATCAGAATTTGGGTAGAATCCATTTTTATGATTAATCCAACAAACTGATCGCTGATTCTTTTTTGATATTTACCACCTCTTTGTTCAATATATGACGTTTGGAAAATTCGTAGCGTGTCATTTGTAATTGTATATTCTCCTAAATTATCATAGTTCATGCTAACTTCAGTGGAATCAAAAATGATGAAATTGTCCGTAAAATTCTTTATACTATCCGGCATTGATGGCGAATCATAAATCCAAACTTCCTTTGTAAAATCAAACTTGTTGATCTTTTCAGTATCTGAATTACATCCAGAAATAGCCAATCCGAGGAAAAAGAAAAATTTGATGCGACTAGGGAATTTCATCATGCTTTGGGTAATGTTTTTACTTGAAGATAACTCCTGAATAAACCTCATTTTTTTCAAAAGTAATAAAACGCGAAGCAGCCACGAAGCGAATTTTAATCCGTTACCTCGGAGCAAATCCTCCACTCGTTTTGG
>SSGT01000081.1 GCA_008017065.1 Crocinitomicaceae bacterium | reverse complement strand
TTAGAAACCAATTGATCGACGGGATGTAGATTTGACCGTGATGATCGGTTGGGTATTTTACTTTGAGGTTGGTCCATAGTTTTAGTTTCATGGCTTCATTCATCAACGTGAAAACACCCGTAATCAGTGCTTGAGAAGCGATGATTGTGGCTACTGTGGCAAGGGCAATTACGAATGGAACCATGTTTTTAGGTACCATTGCGTAAAAAATCGTTTGATTAGGCTCCAATTTGAAATCGGGAGAAAGGGTCAAGGCTGCTTGACCGAAGTAATGAATAACCAGGATCACACTCACAAATCCCCAACTAATTCGGATATTTTGTTTACCGCAGTGTCCAAGATCGGAGTACAATGCTTCCGCACCAGTTGTACACAGGAATACAGCTCCAAGTACCCAAAAACCGCCGTCAACATTTGCAACCATGTTGTACGCGTAGTAGGGATTGATGGCGTTTAAGACGTAGTAATTGTCACCGATGTTGATAATACCGAGGTACAACAAGAGCATAAACCAGATAAACATGATCGGTCCAAATGCTTTTCCAATCAAGATCGTGCCGAATTGTTGCACAGCAAACAGCGCAAATATAATCCCGATTACGATGGGTATGGTCGGCAAATTTGGATAAATCGTGTTTAAACCTTCCACCGCTGATGAGATGGAAATCGCTGGCGTGATAAAACCATCGGCCATTAAGGTGGCACAACCAATTAATGCTGGTATGATGATCCACTTTGCTCTTTTGCGTTTTAATAAGGCGTATAGCGCAAAAATTCCACCTTCACCGTTGTTGTCAGCGTTCAGTGCAAAGTAGATGTACTTCACAGTTGCTAGCAAAATCAAAGTCCAAATGACGGAAGACAAACCACCCATGATGATGTCTGGATTTACATTTTTTCCACCTCCTGTAATTGCTTGAAACACATACAGGGGAGAAGTACCGATATCTCCAAAAACAATTCCAATGGTAATCAAAACTCCTGCAACACTGAGCGGAGTCTTATGCAAAGCCTTATTCGATGATTTCATCAACGTAAATTTGTTATTAAAAAGAAAAAAGCAGTCCCATTCGGAGCGAATTTTCTGAAAGGGCTCTGCTTTTTTACGGGACAAATGTAATACATAAGCCAACAGATTACCAAGTATTTTCGGTTAAATTATTTTCACATTTTTTTTGAAACTGCTCACAGGTCGTTGTCGGGTGGTTTTTGACATTCAAGATGCTTTTTTTTGAACAGTGATGCTTGTTTTTATTCAGTTTTTCAATACGTTGCGCTGCCGTTAGTATTCTTGCTTCCATGTGCGTTTTTGCAGTGGTTTGATTGTTGAATTGATTTTATCTTGCTAAAATGGTATATGTATGTAAAATTGGTATACGTTTTTCTCTATTTTTAATCCATGGAAGCAAAGAAATGTCCCAAATGTCAGCATGAAAATGTTGTGAAGAGTGGTGTTGTCAAAGGAAGACAGCGTTATAATTGCAAAGGATGTAATTATTTTTTTACGGTATTCAAGGACGGAAAGAAAATCGATCCCTACTACGTTGTGAAAGCGCTCCAACTCTACATTGAGGGTGTCAGTTTGCGCGAAATTGAGCGCTTGATCGGGGTCAGTCATGTTTCCGTGCTGAATTGGGTGCGTAAGTATAAAATTCAAGCGCCTGAAAATACAGAGTATCGTCCGACATACCAAGTACTCAAGCATGCAGAGATGATTGCTTTCTTAAGTGATCGTGAGAAAATAAAAGACTCGGGAATGATTATCACCGAGTTGGGCGACAAATACATGCTAATCAAGTGGGAGAAGTTCAAGAAATAGAGGACTAACAGCTGAAAAAATATACTTTTTAACAAGTTGATATATACAATAATTGCTGAATCAAGGGGATTGACACCTTTGCTACCATAATTCGCAATTGTTCGACGACATGAAAAAAGGTAATTTATTTCTCGCGGTTCTTTTCTCGTTAACGGGTTTGTTTTCAAAAAGCTACTTCGCACAGGGTACCGACAACTACGGTGCTGGGTTGAAAATCAACTTGGATACGACGGGGAAAAAGTTTGTTCGCATCATCACGTGGCACCAAGTTTGGATTCGCTCCAACGAAAACAATCCGGGGTCGACAGTGAACGGTTCAAGTTCACGTTCTCAAATGGACATGGGATTGCGCCGGTCGCGTTTCTTGGCGTATGCGCAGGTGAATCCGAATTTTTTGATCGTGACGCATTTTGGGATCAACAACGCTAATCAAGTGTCGGGTGGTGGAAATGGTCAAGGTGCAAGTGGTACGGATGGAAAAAAACCTCAGTTGTTTATGCACGATGCATTTGTAGAACACCGAATCTACAAAGACGTGGCTTCCATCGGTGGTGGATTGCATTATTGGCAAGGACCAAGTCGCATGTCAGGTGCTTCGACGTTAAATTTTTTAGGAATGGATTCACCCATATTTTCGTGGCAAAATGTGGACGCAACCGATCAGTTTGCCCGTCAGTACGGCGTTTATTTTAAAGGGAAGCTTTTGAAGAATAAGCGAATTGATTACCGTGTTGCGATCAATTTTCCGTTTGCGCTAAATAAAACCAACAGTCTCGGGAGCTTGGATACCGTTTTATCGCGAAATGGATTGGTCAATTCATCTTACCGATTGGGCGGTCAACCCAAGAAAGCGTTTACGGGTTATTTCAATTACCAATTTGGGGATATCGAAAGCAATCTCTTGCCGTTCAACGTGGGGACTTACTTGGGGACCAAAAAAGTAGTGAACATTGGTGTTGGATTTTACCAACAGTCTGACGCCATGTGGACCGCGTCGCTGAACAAAACGACCAACAAAGTGGATACTTCATTTCAAGACCAATTGAATGTATCGGTGGATGCCTTTTTAGATATGCCGTTAGGTGCAAAAAAGAAAACTGCAATCACGGTTTATGCGTCTTATAATTACGTCGACATGGGTGAAAATTACATTCGAAACGTCGGCATCATGAATCCGACAAACGGTACGATCGCTTCGCAAGCCAGTTTTAATGGTTCGGGAAATGCGGTGCCCTTGATTGGGACAGGTCACGTCGTGTTTGCGCAAGTGGGTTACTTGTTGCCCAAGATGAAAAAAGTAGGTCGAATTCAGCCATTTGCGTCAGTAATTGCGGGGAAATACGAACGCTTGAACGATCCACTCGTAATTCCCGATCTTGGCTTGAATTGGTACCTTGCCGGACATTCTGCAAAATTGACCTTCAACTACCGTCCACGTCCTGTTTTTGTCTACGAAAATCCAGCGCAACGCTGGGGAAATGTAAATCAACGTGAAACTAGAAATGAATTCACGGTTCAAATGCAAGTTTATCTATAATTTTTTTTAACGTTTAAATTTTTAGCTTATGAGTACAGATACACAAAAAAATAGTATCGTAAAAGTGATCGGAGCGTCGTCTTTGGGTACATTGATCGAATGGTACGACTTTTACATCTTTGGTAGTTTGGCCTTGATTATTGGGAAACAATTGTTTCCGGCGGATGCAGGGGCTTCTGCTTTGATTAACACCTTGGCGATTTTCGCAGCTGGTTTCATCGTTCGTCCTTTTGGAGCGCTTGTTTTTGGAAGGTTGGGAGATTTGATTGGTCGAAAATATACCTTCTTGCTCACCTTGGTCTTGATGGGTGGTTCGACGTTTTTAATCGGTTTGATTCCTTCCTATGAATCCATTGGTTACACGGCTCCGATTCTCGTACTTATTTTGCGCTTGGTACAAGGACTTGCACTCGGAGGCGAATACGGTGGCGCAGCTACTTATGTGGCTGAGCACGCACCTGCCAATCGACGCGGATTTTACACAAGTTGGATTCAGACAACGGCAACGTTGGGCTTGTTTTTGTCGCTGGGTGTAATCGTGTTGACCAAAAACATCGTTGGCGATGATGCCTTTTCGAGTTGGGGATGGAGAATTCCGTTTTTGATTTCCATTTTATTAGTCGTGGTTTCAGTTTACATTCGCGTGAAAATGCACGAATCGCCGCAGTTTGCAAAATTGAAATCGGAGGGAAAAGTGTCTAAAAATCCATTGAAAGAGAGTTTCAGCAAGAAAGGGAATTTCAAAATGGTCTTATTGGCGTTGTTTGGTGCCACGATGGGACAGGGCGTGATTTGGTACACAGGTCAGTTTTACGCACAGTCGTTTCTTGAAAATACGTGTAAGTTGGACTTTAATGATTCGCGCTACATTTTGCTTATTGCGATTGTGATTGCGACACCGTTTTTTGTGATTTTTGGTTCGTGGAGTGATAAAGTAGGTAGAAAATGGATCATGATGACAGGGATGTTGTTGGGGGTTTTGTTTTATCGACCAATTTATCAAACCTTTGTCGACAAAACCAATTATGCTGAGTTTCAAAAAACAGAATTGAAAGTGGAATCAGTACCAACGGTAGTAAGGGGATTGGCGATCAATGGCCAAGATTCGCTTATTACGACAACGGTTGAAAAAACTCTTCAAGACGGAGCAACGTACAAGGAAGTAACTACGCAAACGATCTTCAAAGACCAAGCGAAAGCGCCCGAAGTACAAGTGACACAAATTGACAAGACCTTGGCTACGGGTACGTTCTGGTTATTTGTTGCGTTGGTTGGGTTTCAAATTATCTTGGTAACGATGGTGTATGGACCAATTGCTGCATTTTTAGTGGAGCTTTTCCCGACCAAGATTCGTTACACATCGATGTCGCTGCCTTATCACATCGGAAATGGAGTTTTTGGAGGGCTTGTTCCGTTCATTGCCACGCTAATTGCAAGTTTTCAAGGTTCGGATGCGCTTTCCGGATTGTGGTATCCGATCGGGATTGCTGCTTTTAGTTTGGTGATCGGTTCGATTTACTTGAGCAACAAGAAAGGCGCGAGTGTGGAAGATTAATTGGTTTCATTTTTAAATTATACGATCATGGTTTTAGTAAAGAGATTACTCGGAGTTATTTTTATTTTATTGGCTCCAACGGCAATTATTTTCATGTTTATGCAAGCGTTTGAAAAGATTGGTTTGGCAGCAGAGGGTGTGGCGCGCACGAATACAGCGCTGCAATGGGGAATCATTTTGTTTATCTTCATTCCTATTTCTGCGGGATTGGTAGTGTTTGGTCTCTATTCATTGAAAGGAGAATACGACACCTTGCCTGAAAAGTCAGAGGATATTTAAGTGTGCCATAAAACGCCAAAAATGAATCCTGCATTGTTTTCCGATGCAGGATTTTTTGGTTCAATTTTCTACAAAGAATTTCTATTCCGGAGAGTGTCTTCGGCTAAAATGCCTAATTTTGTGCTTCGAAATGAAACAGATGAGCAAACTCAATTTGAAAATTCTATTGGTCGACGATGATCCCAACATTCTGATGTCGTTGGAATTTTTGATGCGTAAAAATGGATACGATGTGTTGATTGCTCGCAACGGATCGGAAGCGCTTGAATTGTTGAATGAAAACACACCGGCTTTAACGATTTTGGATATCATGATGCCCGATGTACCTGGGTATGAGCTATGCGAATACATCCGCCAAAGCGAAAAATTGAAACACGGGAAGGTTGTGTTTTTGAGTGCGAAAACAAAATCGGACGACATTCAGCGTGGGTACGAACTCGGAGCAGATTTGTACATCACGAAGCCGTTTTCGACAAAAGAATTGGTAAAGAAAATTGATGAATTGTTGGCAAATCAATTTTAAAAAAGTCCGTGTATAAAAAAACCGACCCTTTAAAGAATCGGTTTCAAAATTGATTATCGAGTTACTACAAGATGTGTTTTTTCCAAAAATCATCCAAGGTGTAAACAGTGCCTCCCATCGAAATGGAATCGATTCCACTTGAAATCATAAACCGTACGATGACGTGTCTCGCTTGTTCGTCGTTTTGAACCATCGTGATTACTGCTTTTCTCGTTTTCTCGTTGAAATCAACGGTAAAGTATTGCGTGTAATAATTTGCGGATTTCTTTACTGTTTCTGCAGTAACCGTTGCAGGCAATTGAAATTCAAACTTCCCAGCTTTTTTTCCTGCTTGAAATTCTGTAGCGCTTTTTACATTAGCTGTGATGGTTGCATCTTGCGCATAAACTGCACTTCCTAAAAGCGCTGCAAATAAAATCGTTACTATTTTTTTCATCGTATCCTTGTTTTAATGTACGTTAGACGCAAAAAGTCATTCAATAGTTGTTTGCGCTCTAATTTTTCCGAAATTTACAATTATTTTGCCAAAAATGAAAGCAAGAAGTGTTTTAGAATCTTTTTTTGAACCGAATCGCTTGGAGGCGGGTTGTGACGAAGCGGGGAGAGGTTGCTTGGCAGGGCCTGTTGTGGCTGCTTCCGTGATTTTACCACCTGATTTTTCCCACGAATGGTTGAACGATTCGAAACAATTGTCGGAGAAAAAAAGGCATGCATTGCGTCCGTTAATCGAAAAAGAAGCAATTGCCTGGTCGGTTGCGTACATCGATCATGTCAAGATTGATGAAATAAATATTTTGAACGCCAGTATTTTGGCTATGCATGAGGCGGTTGACGCGTTGCAAGTGAAGCCTGATTTTTTGTTGATCGACGGGAATCGGTTTCATCCACATGCGATACCTCACCTGTGTTTTGTGAAAGGCGACTGCCGATACAAATCCATAGCGGCTGCATCTATTTTGGCGAAAACGTACCGCGATGATTTCATGGAAACCTTGCATGTTGAATATCCGATGTACGATTGGTTCCAAAATAAGGGGTATCCAACCGTTGCACATCGAAATGCGGTACTCGAACACGGATTTTCGCCCTATCATCGCTTGACTTTCAAGGTAAAGCCGTCCGAACAATTGGAAATCCAGTTTGAATAACTGCTTTCAAACATTCATCTGTTAACTAATTCGCCTTTTTTTGAGGATTTACACCGTTAAATCGGTTACTTTTGGGTTCATTGTTTAAACGTTCAAGTATGTTCAATCGGGTGATTTTAATTGTAATTGCGTGCCTCAGTATCCTTTGGATTGGATACGTTGGATACGATTTACTCGACCGCAAAGATCGAATTACACCGCAGACAGTTTTTGATTCCCGCGATGGGGAGATTTTGATTATCAACCGTTCGCAAGAAATGAGTTTGCCTCAAGTTGAATTTGAACCAACTCCACAACTGAAATCACTCTTGGAGAAGCTGCTCGCGCATCCGGTGCGCAACGAACGGTTTTACATTTCCAAAAAAAGAACCATCCTGTTTATCGAAATGCCGAATTTGTGGAACGAGACATCGCTTCGATCCTATCTGAAAACGAAAGACATAGCCGTTCAAAAATCTGCGGATGGGTATTTGATTGCTGGAAATTTTCGTGTCAACTTCAAACGAAACTATGTTTCTGTGTCGCTCAATACACTTGAGGCGACGTCGGAAGAATTGAATTGGCCGATTTGGGATAAAAAAGCAACCGCAAGTATCATTCAATTGAATCAACCCTTGCGTTCTACCGACGTGTATTTCAAAGCCGACGGTACGATTTCATACCAAACGCGTTATGGAAAAGACATTCATTCCGTCAAAATCGACGATAATGAATTGTTTGCGGATGTGCTTCCGAATAAATTGAAAAACTATCATTTTTACGAAAAAGAGTTTGCCTTGGCTTCGCAAATTGTAGGAGCCAAAAGTCCGCTTTACCAATGGTCGGAATCTGGTTTTGTTTTCTTTCAGTACCAAGGAGAAAACTGCTTGATTTCGGATTACCTCAGTGGTCAAGATCCAATTGCGATTTTACAAGATTTTGCGTCGAATCGCGAGGCAGCGGTCAATTCAGCCGTGAGTCATTTTACACAAATTCGCCTTTCAACACGTTTCCCTTCAGACCTCAATGCTGGCTTCTTCGTGATGAAACTTGCCGATAAAGTAGTTATTTCTGAAAGCAAAGAAGTATGTCAGCAAATTGTAGCCGATCATACCCTTGGGAAAACAGTTGCTTTGACCGAGTTGA
The DNA here is from genome assembly GCA_008017065.1 of Crocinitomicaceae bacterium. Taxonomy (GTDB): domain Bacteria; phylum Bacteroidota; class Bacteroidia; order Flavobacteriales_D; family Crocinitomicaceae; genus JAQVCM01. The sequence continues at coordinate 9,829 of SSGT01000081.1, read as the reverse complement.
TGCGCCTCAAGATTTTCCAGAAATTACCTCGAAAAGTTTCCGAACGTTACGTTTCTGGCAAAACGGCATATACGCTATCGTCCTACAAGAACATTCTGATTAAAACTGTTCTTGCACGGTTGGTGGATGAAGAAGTTCCGGAAGAAAAGCCTGAAGAAGTTGAGGATTTGAGCTGGTCTCAATCGATTGATGGAGAAGTGACTCATTTTTTAGGCCGTGGAAACCAACAATTCGTTTGGACAAGCGCAGGGAAATTACTCGCGATTCAAGGAAAGAAAAAACGTTGGCAAGTAGCCTTGGATGGGCGTTTGATCAACGAACCTCAATGGGTCGATTTGTTAGATAACGGCCAAAAGCAGCTGTTGTTTAACACCAATTCAACGCTGTATTTGATTGATTTGAATGGTCGCGCGCACGATGGTTTTCCGGTGAAACTTGAAAATGATGCCACCAATAGCGTCACTTATTTTCGCTGGAAAGGTGTCGGAAATTTTCTGATCGTGGATGTGAAAAACCAATTGGTTCATTTCGACAATAAAGGAAGAGAGTTGGATGTGGTAAAAATCAATGTAGGCGATTGCAAAAATCCAGTGGATGTATTCAATCAGAAAGGAAACATCGTTGCAGTGGTTAGCGGATCTGAAAAAACGCAGACAGTCAATTTACTTCGTCACAAAGTGATGAAAACACATGGCGCCCTTGCACAGAACCGCGTGACGATCAAGGAAAATTCAGGGCCAAATTACTATGCGTTTAATCGGGGGCAGTTGCAACGATCGGATTATACAGGCGCCGAAATCACGTTGGCGAATTATCCCGATGCGGAAAATTTAAAACTCATTTCAGGTGAAAATTTCAACTACATTGCGTTCACTAGTTACAACAAGATCCATGTGTTGAATGAACGCGGTATAAAGATGTTTCAATTTGATATTCCATTCAGAGAATTGGCTTCGTTTGACGTGATTACACTTCAAAACGGAAAAACGTATGTAGCGATGATCGATGGAATCGAAAACAATTTGTATGTCTATGACAACAAAGGAAAAGCGTATACGCCAAAACCCTTAGAAGGAAAAGGGAACGTATTTCTATCTGAAAAAGGAAGCAATAATTTAGTAGTTTCAACGACCGGAGATGGATTCATCGTTCAATATTTTGACGTATTAAAGATGAAATAATCGACCGTTTAAATGGTTTGTAACGATTGAAGGTCATCCCAGAAACGCGGATAACTTTTCGCTACGGCTTCTGCGCCTTCAATTTCAACGGCTGCATCGGCAAACATGCCAGCGATCGCTAAACACATCGCAATGCGGTGATCGTTGTGAGATCCAACTGTTGCTCCTTCGATCGTTTTTTTTCCGTACACGTGAATGGTGTCGGTTGTTTCATCAAGCACGAGTTGAACGCCTAGTTTTTCAAACTCCGTTTGGAGTGCTTCACCGCGATCACTTTCTTTGTGTTTGAGTCGTTTCAATCCCTGAATATCAGATCGGCCTTCACACAATGCCGCAAAGGTTACAAGTGCAGGAAATAAATCTGGGCAGTGTGTTGCGTCGAATTGAAAAGGGATGCGGTTGCGTCCATCGATCGAAATTCCATTTTCCGTGTATAAAACCGCGCAGTTTGCTTTTTCAAAGGCAGTCAGGATGGATTTGTCGGCTTGCAGACTTTGCAGTGAAAGTCCCTCCACAACAATCGATTGACCCAATGCTGCTGCCACGAGCCAAAAACTCGCTGCGCTCCAATCGCCTTCGATGAGGTAATTTGTTGCGATGTACCGTTGGTTTCCAGCGACGACGAATTGTTCGAATTGATGGTGTTGAATAGAGATACCAAATTGTGCCAAGGTATTCAATGTCATTTGAACATACGGAATGCTTTTCAATTCATGCACCGTCAGTCTACTTTCTGTTTGCAACAGGGGTAATGCCATCAACAATCCAGAAAGGTATTGCGAACTCAAGCTGCCATCGAGTGCGAGTTCGGCACCATGCATGTTTCCTTCGATTTCGAGTGGAATAAAACCGCCGTTGGATTGAACACGAACGCCAAATGCGGGCAATGTTTCTTCGAAAAAATGCATGCTTCGTTGTGTTAATGAACCCGCGCCGTCGATGCGGTGTTTTCCGGGGTGTGCGGCACAAACGGAGGTGATGAGTCGCAAACCAAGCCCACTTTCGTGGAGGTTGACGTGCGTCGAGGTCGGAAAACGCGTAATACCTTGGATCAGCGCTTTCGTATCACTTTTCCAGTGCACTTGCGCACCGAGTTGTTGGATGGCGTTGAGCATGGCCATTTCATCGGCGCTGTTTCCAATCGGATGCAGTTCAGACGTTCCACTGCAAAGTGCAGCGGCTAAAATCGCACGTTGTGAGTCGCTTTTTGAACTCGGAATTTGAATGACTCCGCGCCTCATGTGAGGGGAAACACGTTTATTCATTTCAATAAGTCTGGATTCATGACGCGTGTTTGGTGACGAATGGATTCTTGATGAATATCGTCCAAGATGCTTCGAACAAATTTGGGTGTCAGGTACATTTCATCTGCCTTCTCCAGACGCGCTGCGATTAATTTCTTCCAATGTTCTTCTTGCAGGATGGTTATGTTTTTGGCACGTTTGTAGATTCCTAATTCTTCGCTTACTTTCATGCGGGCGGAGAGAATTTCAAACAACCGATCGTCGAGGATGCCAATTTTCATGCGCAATTCGTCCAATTCCGTCGAGTTGGATTCACCCACGTTTTTCGAACGCAAAATTAATTTTGAGATCAACTCGTTTAATCCAGCAGGTGTTACTTGTTGTGCGGCGTCAGACCACGCTTCATCGGGTGACGGATGTGTTTCAATCATCAAGCCGTCAAAGTTCAAATCCATCGCCTTTTGGGAAATCTCCAACAACAAATCTCGTCGTCCTGAAATGTGACTTGGGTCGCAAATAATTGGAATTTCGGGCATGTTCTCTTTCAATCCGATGGGTAATTCCCAGCTCGGAACGTTGCGGTACTTGGGATGTTTGTAGACCGAGAATCCGCGGTGAATCGCTACTAAATCTGTGATCCCAACTTTCTGAAAACGTTCGATTGCTCCCATCCATAAACTCAAATCAGGGTTGACCGGATTTTTGATCATGATCGGTACATTCGTTCCGCGAAGTACATCTGCAATGTCTTGAATAGCAAAGGGATTGACCGTTGTTCGGGCACCGATCCACAGCACATCAACTCCCGCTTTCAAAGCACTTTCCATGTGTTTTGGGGTTGCCACTTCGGTGGTTACGGGAAGATTGGTCAATTTACCAGCTTGCACCAACCAAGGCAAACCGATTTCACCAACACCTTCAAATGAATCAGGTCGTGTGCGTGGTTTCCAAATTCCAGCCCGAAGCATGTGAGCGTTACCGTCTGTAGCAATTTGTTGACACACAGCAAGTACTTGTTCCTCGGTTTCAGCGCTGCAAGGACCGGTAATTAAAAACGGACGATTTGTTTCGCGGATGCGTTCTTGTAATCCCATACTATGCTGTTTTTTTTGAGTTCACGACGAAATCTTTCAAGTAGAAAGGTTCAAAGTAAGCAACATCTTCGACCTTATTTTGTTCTAATTTTTGGAATGCAATGGCCACCTGTCCTGCTGCCGACGAAACGATTTCCGAGGCAATCGTAATTGGGCGATGACTCCAAATTTCGCGAAGTTTTTCAGCACCGTCTCCACAGGCTACGAATGGTTCGAACGAATCAAGCGCATTTTCATCAATTATATTCGCTTCAATAGGTTTCACAAGCGACGAATCTGGCTCGTAAATTGCACAAAAAACCTCCATTCTGCGTGCGTCGATCATCGGAGCGATGCGTTGATTGGGGTATTTTTGTTGCGCCAATTGCTGAATTGCGTGCAATGAATCGACTGCAATTAATGGTATTTGTAGCGCGTAACAGATTCCTTTGGCGGTAGATACACCAATACGCAGTCCGGTGTATGAGCCTGGACCTGATGAAACGGAAACGGCAGCAAGCGATTGCAAGGGAACGTTTGCCTCTGCAAGGACTGATTCGATCAACAGGGTTAAATTTTCACCGTGAGCAAATCCTGCTTCACACATTTCGTTCAAGGCAATTAACTTTCCGTTGTTGGAGAGCGCTACTGAACATACTTTGGTGGAAGTTTCTAAATGTAGAATGTATGTATTCATGGAATAGAGATGCTGCGAATTAGTTGTTTACTTCCAATTTGAAACCAATTCCATGAATGTTCGAAATCACCACGTTTGGATCTTCTTTCAAGTATTTTCTGAGTTTGGTGATAAACACATCGAGGCTTCGACCCACAAAGTAGTCATCTTGTCCCCAAACTGCGTTCAAAACGATGTCTCTCGCAACGACTTGATTTTTGAATTTGCATAGAATCTTCAAAATTTGTGCTTCTTTTTTTGTCAACGTTTTCTCGAAATCGGCGTGTAACAGTTTGTAGTTTTCCGTGTCAAACTGATAATTTCCCAATGAAATGATCACTTCTTCTGGTTCATCCACGAGGATGTTGATCCGTTTCAACAAAGCTTTGATTCGCACTTGAAGTTCTTCAAAACTAAATGGTTTCGTTAGGTAATCATCACCACCCGCATCAAATCCAGCCACTTTGTCTTCGGTCATTGATTTCGCCGTCAGGAAAATGATCGGCATTTCTTTGTCTATTTTTCGAATGTCTTTGGCGAGTGTGAAACCGTCTTTTTTGGGCATCATCACATCAAAAATACACAAGTGAAATTTATCGTCGTTGAAACGTTGGTAAGCATCCATTCCATTGGTACAAAGTGTCACGTGATAACCATCTGATTTCAATTGGTCTGCAATCACAAACCCCAAACTTGTATCGTCTTCTGCAAGTAAAATTTTCGCCTTCATGAAATGTAATTTTTTTTAAAAATACGGAATAAATCACTCGTCTTCGTCAAAAAACGAAACCACCAATCAGCATGCTTCATTCTTTTTCGAGTCGTCTTTTTTATAAACGTTCAAAATTACGTCTTTGATGCCTTCTATCCGTCAAATAAAGTTAAAAACACAATTTAATTTTCGGCGTTATGCGCTAACTATTGATTTTGATGCGTTTTTTGTGTTCCGCTTGTCAGAAGTTCATAAATCGTATTTCTTTCCCTATCTTTGCACTTTAATTTGCGATATGAACTTGAATGCATTGACTGCTATTTCCCCTGTTGACGGGAGATACAGAGAAAAAACAAAAGAATTAGCTGCTTATTTTTCAGAATTTGGATTGATCAAATACCGCGTTCGTGTAGAGGTAGAATATTTGATCACACTCGTGGAGTCGGGGATTGAGCCCTTGAAAGATTTCCCGATCGAAAAGTTCGCTGAATTACGCGCTTGTTACTTGAATTTTTCGGAAGAAGATGCAAATTGGATCAAAGCATCCGAACGCATTACGAACCACGATGTAAAAGCGGTTGAATATTTTTTGAAGGAAAAAATGACTTCGCTTGGGTTGGAGAAATACTTGGAGTTTGTGCATTTTGGTTTGACTTCTCAAGACATCAACAATACAAGTATTCCGTTGTCGTTGAAGGAAGCGTTGGAAGACGTGTATTTTCCGTTATTGAATCAATTGATCGGAAAATTGAATGAGTTGAAGGTATCTTGGAAAGACATTCCGATGTTGGCGAAAACACACGGGCAGCCTGCTTCACCTACACGTTTGGGGAAAGAAATTCAAGTTTTTTCAGAGCGATTGGAGAAGCAATTGGCACAAGCGATTGCAGTTCCGTTTTCCGCTAAATTTGGTGGAGCAACTGGAAACATGAATGCACATTTGGTAGCTTTTCCTGCGCACGATTGGGTGACGTTTGCCAATCATTTTGTGAATGATGTGTTGGCCTTGGATCGCAGTCAAACAACGACACAAATTGAACATTACGATAATTTAGCAGCACTTTTTGACGCGTTGAAACGCATCAATACGATCATTTTAGACTTGAATCGCGACATGTGGATGTATGTTTCGATGGATTATTTCAAGCAAAAACTGAAAGAAGGCGAAGTTGGTTCATCCGCGATGCCGCACAAAGTGAATCCGATTGACTTCGAAAATTCGGAGGGAAATATTGGGGTCGCAAATGCGTTGTTGGAACACCTTTCGGCAAAATTGCCTGTTTCGAGGTTGCAACGTGATTTGACGGATTCGACGGTGTTGCGTACGATTGGCTTGCCGTTGGCACACGCATTGATCGCATTCAAATCAACCATCAATGGGTTGGAGAAATTGTTGCTAAACGAAGCTGCCTTCGAAAAAGATTTGGAAGCAAATTGGGCTGTTGTGGCGGAAGCAATTCAAACGATTTTGCGTCGCGAGGGTTATCCAAAACCGTACGAAGCCTTGAAAGGATTGACACGTAAAAACGAAGCCGTGACTCAGTTGACCGTACACAATTTCATCGATACGTTGGAGATTTCGGATACACTCCGCGTGGAGCTGAAACAAATAACACCACAAAACTATACGGGGATTCAACTTGTGAAGTAATTTTTTGCTACTTTAGGTAGAAATTACAGAACATGGTCAGAATACTTTGCACTTTATGGCTTTTACTTCAAGGGAGTGTATTGTTTTCGCAAGAACCAATTGAATGGGGAGAGTTGACGCCAATTCGTGGTGCTGCAACGGGAATCATTCCGCGCGACGGGTCTAATTTTTTTACCACACGTTGGACGGGTGGACTTTTTGGTACGATGTTTCTTGGAAAGCATGAACATTTTGTGCTCACGAAAACCGGCAAAATTCAAACCGTGGTCGGAAAGAACATTGTTACGTTTGAGGCGGTTGGCAGTATTAACGGTCAAATTATCGTTTTCCTTTCGGATAAACAAGCCGGAAAACACACCTTGTACATGCAGCGGTATGACTCGCTTTGTCAGCCGAGTGGTGTTGCGGAAGTGATGGCGGAGTACGAGTTGCCTCGCAATTGGCGTAAATCGGGGAGTTTTAATATTACCTATTCTCAAAATGGCTCATTCATGTGTGTTGAATACGATGTCCCGAACCTAAAAGACGACAAGCAAGAGTTTGGTTACACGGTATTTACCGATCAGCTCGCTGTTTTTTCAACCGGAAACTACGAGCCACCCTATGAGTTGAATGCATTCGAAGTTTCAAATCGGTATCTGAGTAATACAGGCGATTATTTTATCGCTTGTAAAGTATTTAACGTGTCGGAGAATGGCCGCGTCAAGGACAATTCGACCTTGGAAAAAGCGGTCGTATTGCACGTCACGGCATCGGGGTTGAATTCCTTTGACGTGGATTTGGATGGGAAACGAATTTTTGACTTGGGATTTTCATCCGACAACAACCGATTGATGACGTTTACAGGACTCTACGGAGATCCAGATAAAGCGAGTTTTGGTATCAAAGGGATTTTCTATTTCCGCTTGGATTTTGACAAAAAACAAATCATTGATTCCGGTTTCGAGCCTTTTTCCGTGGATTTTATAACCGAACACTGGACGGAAAAAGAGCGTCAGAAAGCGCAGCGAAATGACAACCAAGGGAAGTTTGCGCCGCAATTGTATAACTATGACATCCGACAAACAGTAACCTTAGCGGATGGAAGTATTGTGGGATTGTTGGAGCAATATTACATTCAGCAAGTGAGTTCGCCGGAGCCGCGTAGCAATGCGGGTTCGTTTACGTTCTATTACTATTACAACAATTTGATCGCTTATAAAATTCAGCCAAATGGTACGTTTGAATGGGTGAAAACGATTCCTAAATTTCAAGCTTCTGCCAACGATTATGGCTATTACAGTTCGGTGGCACACTACATTACCGACGATAAAATGGTCTTGTTTTTCAACGACAACCTAAAAAATTACGATGCGAAAGGAAACTGGAACCAATCGGTTTTTCAAACGAGTTATTCCAAGCGAACCAATACCGTCGCGCGGGTAGAGGTAGATTTGAAATCGGGAGAAGTGGAGCGGAAAACCTTTTTTGAACGATCGGATACGAAGGGACTTGCGGTGCCTAAATTGTTTCAAACCGATTATAAAAACCGCCAACTGATTTTACTGTTGATTTTCGGAAAGAAGGAAAAATATGGTATCTTAAATTTTTAGAATTTTTTTAACATTTATTAATGGATATTTTTTTGGAGAATTCTGACTTTGGATTTACCTTTGTGCCACAATAGCAATTTTTCATAGGGTTGTTTTTGGGTTTTATAGTTTTAGCATAGTTTAGCGAAAAGAGGAGTAGAATTTCATAGGTTTACTCCTCTTTTTGTTTTTTACTCGGTTTGCTTGGTTTTTTTTGGGATGTAATTACTAACCTTCAGAAATTCATAAAATAATAGTCCATTTTGATAATTAATTTCATGAATACTATTGGATACAACTGATCTGATATTTTCTTTGTCCTTATTTTCTTTAATGTGATTAACGATTGCATAAAATGTATTTCCTGTAACAATTGAAGAGAAGATTATATTCGCGTTTTCGCCAATTTTTGGTGCTGCGTCAAAAACTGGATACAGATTCATCCACCAAAAGACGTTGCAAAGAAATAAGACAGGTCTTGTCAATGAAGTTAAGGTCAAAAAAGGCAACCACTTACTGAATGTTTTCATTTTCGTTTTTATAATTACTAATAACGGTTTATTAAACAGCCGCAGGCGGCTAACACATGCGAACTTTTACAGCTTGTCTTATTTGCTATTATTTGTTTCCTTTTAACTTATCACGGGTGAATTGATTATGAAATTACTTATTGTTTTAATTGAATCAATGTAGTATGTATAATAGGATTTTGAAGTGCTTCTTTTGATACTTAATAAATGGGAATGAGGTTCAATAAATGGTCTGTCATTTAAAATTGTTGAAATATATTTTGTCTTGGCGGCACTGCTTTCGTGGGCAATATAGTCCCTAATTATTTTCATTTGACCAATAATTGTTGTAAACGTTGGGTCTGTTTTAATAATTTCGAATGGGTTGTCGTGAAAAAAACAATCAGATAGATTTTTGATTACTTCATAATGATTTACAAATGTTCGGTTTTCCTTTTTGATTACTCTGTTCAAATGTTCTAAATCATCAAAATTTAATCTTCTATTTGGTAAATATCCAGAACTACTACCAAGTCCAATAGCATAATTTTCAAAACAGTCAGAGAGAAATTTCTCGAATTTGATGAATACTTTGAAGAATGCTAATTCATATAATGTTGGATCAATTGTGGATGTTGATGAAAAGATATTATTCCATTTATCAATTTCATCTAATAACTCTTGATTCTCCATTTTTTTACGCTAAGTAATTAGATAGAATGTTAATTCTAATAGTTCTTTCATCTTTGCTAGTTGTTCTGGTTCTATGGAATTTATCAAAATCAACTAATTCTTGACTAATAGCATCCTCAGTGCCAAATTCATAATTTAAAAAATCAGCTTCAAATAGAGATAATTTGGAAATGAAAGAATGAATGTTTTCATCAAATTCTTCATCATTAAAGTCTGGATTTCTTTCTATTTCGTCATCCAAACTTCCAAATAATTGATGATTTATGACTGCAAAGAGCGTCCAAAAATAATTTTTACGATAAAATATTTTTGTATTGAACAAGTTGTTATAAAAAATATCCTCTATAAGAAAAAATATTCGATTCAGACGATCTTCAACTTGATCCATAATATCGAATTCTTTATCATATTTTTTGTAATAAGAATCAGTTTTTTGATTACTATCTGTAACGATTCCATCAATTAAATGAATGATCAAAGAATTCATAAATTCAACATCAGCCATTCTACTGAGATCTT
>SSGT01000175.1 GCA_008017065.1 Crocinitomicaceae bacterium | reverse complement strand
GGAATCAATCGCCCACAATACGATGTTGGAACGCGAAAGATTATTCCCTTCACCGTACACAATGATTGTTCTGACGATTGACCAATTGGTATAATCTGAATTCAAAACCAATTGCTCTGCTTCCACTTTTGACTTTGCGTAAACACTCAACGGATTCACCTCATCGGTTTCTTCGTAATAGCCTTTTTCACCATCAAACACGAAATCGGTTGAAAGCAATTGAAAATGTGCTTCAAATTGACGACACGATTGCAACAATAATCCGCTTGCGTTCACATTTACTTCGTGACATTCTTCAACATGATCTTCACAGTAATCGACATTCGTAATCGCAGCCGTATGAATGACATGCGTTGGATAAAATGACTCAAAAATACGATTGATTTCCAACTTGTTGCAAATATCCATCGGCATATACACATGTGCAGGACACGCAGGATTTCTATTTTCACCTTTGGAAGTGGCTAAAAATGGAATACCTTCCTGCAAACAATATGCTACAATTTTTTGTCCCAAAAGTCCATTCGAACCTGTAATTAATATTCTCATGCTTTTTTACTAAAAAATAAATGTAGTCTATCTCACTACAACTCCCAAATCGAGGAGCGTCGTTTTTTTTGAAATTTAAAAAAGTGCTTGTGCTCTAAAATCCAAGCCATTGGCAAATAAATCAATAAAGGGGAGCCCAAGGTGACAAATGATGCGTAAATAAAGCCCAGTCGTACTTTGGAAGAACTAATTCCCAACTTACGAGCAAGCCACGTACAAACGCCATAGGAACGCATTTCGAAAAAGAAAATTATTTTTTGAATTGTTCTCATAATTCACTGTTTACCAAGAATCTTGTTGCCTATTTGACAACTTAAACACTTCTTTTGGTTACAAATTTCGTTTTTTAATTCCAATAATCCTTGCGAATCAGCTGCTGATTTTGATTCAATACCTCGCTTTTTCCAATTGGAAATGAGTTGATTCTTTTCAGATTCAAGTGAATCCAATAAATCAAGGGCTTTTTGCTTAAAAGTTGAATCCGAACGGTAATCTCCGTACCAAAATAAAAGCGGGACGACGGCATTGATAAGAATCAAGTTTTGAAAAGATTGTGTTAGTTTATTTTCCGAAAAATCGGTCGATTCAAAAAATGAGCGCCAAAACGCAATCGGTTGCTCAACCAATTTAAAATCGTGTTGAAAAATAGTTAAAAATCCGGCAAGTTGTGCAATTCGAACTGGTGGAAATCCACTTGGACGCAATCCTTTAAATTTCCAGCTACTCCGCTCCATGGATTGAAAAGAGTACTTGATTGTCCAAAATTTCCAGTCGAGCAGCATTTGTTGATACTCCTGCCGATCGCTAGTTGAATCTAAAAACCCAGCCGCTCCAAGCAACAAGGTATGAATTGCCGTGTTCCCCTCTCTCCAAAGCACTTTCAATGGCATTCGTTGCGCAAGTTCCCCAAACGGGATTGCATTCACTTTGTTTCCAAACGCTTGCGCTAAGACTTCATATTGCAATTGGTTGAAATCATGATTCAACGCTTCAAAACGAGCACTCAACAACGTCGATTTCCGCTGCAAACGCTTGACCAACGCCGATTCTATCTCCTTGATGAAATAAAGAGAATCAATCTCTTGAAGCTGATTTTCACACGGAATCCACGTCGAACTTTTGATCAACGACTCATACGAAAACCAATGTGTTTGATCTAAAAATGTTTTCAATTCGAGGGTCGGAATTTCTTCATTCCCAATATAAACTGGTTTATCAAACTGATAAACCACGTGCAACACGACCGTATCGTAAGCACGGTCAATATGGTGTTTATGGGCGTACCAATCAGAGGATTTGATGTGGATCTCAATATTTCCATTCCATCGAATGCCATCGATTTCAATCGAACCATTGAAAAAATCCGGACCACTTTCATGGTTGTGCCAACCCGTTTGAAAAACATGTAATTTTCGCCCGTCAACGAGTGTCAACTGATGCATTGGAAGTCGCTTTGTCAACCAAATTTGATGTAGGTAATCTTCTCTCATTTTGTTTAGTATGGTAAGTAAAAGTCTATTGAAGTTACAAAAATAAGTCGTATCAACCAAAAAATATTCGCTGATTTTATACCGATATTCATCTAACTACAAAAATTTGGATTTCTGCACTACAAAACATATATTTGTTGAACCTGATTTGTGTTGATTTTAATGCAAATAGGTCAAGTCACTACAAACATGAAGAACACTACACTACGTTTGAGTACGGATATTTTCTACTCATTTCACAAAAAAACAGTATCTTTTTTTGGATTTGTTGGATTGGTTTTGTTGAGTCATTTGACTGTTTTCAGTCAAACCTTTCCAAATCCTGCCACGCTATCAACCGGGCAAGGTGCTCCGAACACCATTGATCCACTTTGGCTAGCTTCACCGTGGTATTCATCCAATCCACCAAACCCGATGGGACTAACTTATATTTCGACACTCATCAACAACAGTTGTGCACCCGGCGCATGGGTAGATCCTGCAACCTTGCCAGCTCCGGTCAATAATGGAAATTGGATCACTGGATCGGACGGAAACTGCGCTACAAATACGAACAGCGGTTACCGCTACTTCCGTTTAACTTTAAATTTACCCGCTGATTGCAACGGATTTAGCGTGACCGTCGCTGGCAACTACGTCCTCGACTTAATCGGATACGCAGATAATACGATCACCGATGTGTTCATCAACGGAAATAGTACAGGAATTAGCGGAGGTAGTTATGCTCCCGGTGGACAATTAAACATCAATCTTCAAGGCCCTTGGGTGGTAGGCACCAATTATGTAGACGTCTTGGTATTCAACTCTCCGTCGGCGAATCCAGGAGATCAAAACCCGTATGGTTTACTCTTGGTGGCGAATGCTACAACAAGTGATGGAATGGATACAGACAATGACGGCGTCTCTAATTTAGATGATCTCTGTCCGTGCGAAGCAGGAACCAATCCGTATGGATGCACGGATCCAAGCTTATACAATTGCGACATCGATGCCATTCGACAAGCATTTGTAACGGCAGGTTGTATTGAAATGCCCGGTTGCTCAAGCGATTGTAGCATTTATTTTCTCAATCCGCAGCAAATGACAGGTTCACAAGCACAAGCTTTTGCTCAAAATCTCGGCGCCAACCTCGTTTCGATTCAATCGCAAGACGAAAATGATTGCATTCTATCTTCGCTTTCAACCCTCAATCAAACAGGGGTAATTTGGATTGGTTTTTCAGATGAAGTGACGGAAGGCTCCTTTGTTTGGTACGATCAATCACCGATTGTATATACGAATTGGGCTCCCGGAGAACCCAATCAATCCGGAAACGAGGACTGTGTTCAAATCTACCCAACGGGAGCAAATCCTGGTACATGGAATGATTTGTCGTGTGGAAGTTCGAATTCAAAATCGATTATTGAGGTAAACTTATGCCCCGTCATCAATGCAGGAAACGATGTCTCCATCTGCATCGGAAATTCAACAACCTTAAATGCAAGTAACACGCTATTTGGATCCGCTCCCTACACGTACACGTGGTCAAATGGCCCGATCGTACAAAGCAATCCCGTCACACCGACCGATACAACGATTTACTCTATTGTAACAACGGACCGTTATGATTGTACAACTTCAGACACTGTCGTTGTTAATGTCATGGATCTACCACTTGTATCCGCTGGTCCCGATGTTGTGGTTTGTCCAGAAGAAACGGTCACACTTACTGGTTCGGGCGATGTTACGAATGCGTATGCATGGAACAATGGTATTACGAACGGCACTGCTTTCACGCCATTCGCTCAATCTACAGACTACATTGTGACTGGAACCAACGGAAACAACTGCGTCAACACGGATACCGTGAATGTTTCGGTTCAACTCGATGGTTGTCCAAATTTTCCAAACGATTTCACCTGCGACATCGAAGCAATTCGCGCTGCTTTTACAGCAGCTGGATGTGTTGAAATGGTGGGTTGCGTGAGCGAGTGCAGTATTTATTTCTTAAACCAACAATCGCTTTCAGGATCCGCCGCACAAGCATTCGCTCAAAACCTAGGAGCCAATTTGGTATCGATTCAATCACAAGACGAAAACGACTGTATCGTTTCTTCGCTTGTCAATCTAGGACTAAACTCCGCTGCAGATGTCATCTGGATCGGTTACAACGACGAAACCACAGAAGGAACTTTTGCTTGGTACGATCAATCTCCAATCACTTTCACGAACTGGGCTTCTGGTGAACCAAACAACACAGGCGGCGACGAAGATTGCGTTCAGATTTATCCAAACGGTGGTTGGAACGATTTACCTTGTGGAATTGGAAATGCACGTTCAATTATCGAAGTCAATCTTTGTCCCGTAATGAACGCTGGCGCAGATCAAGTAATCTGCTTGGGAGAAACAGTCAACCTCGATGCAGGCAATACCATTTTGGGATCTTCTCCTTACACATACGCATGGAACACCGGAGCTCAGACACAGAGTACAACCGTAAATCCAACGCAAACGAGTGATTTTGATGTTTCTTCTACGGATCGATATGGTTGTACAACGGCCGATACCCTTACCGTAACTGTAAATTCGGTGCCAAATGCCGCGTTCCAAGCCAATAATGTGTGCGTTGGAACAACCATGAATTTCACCAATCAATCCACCGTTTCAGGGGATGTAATTACACAAAATGATTGGGCGTTTGGGGATGCAAATACATCAACATTGGAGGACCCAACACACACCTATGCAACAAGTAACACATACAATGTAACGCTCACCGTCACTACTGCGAATGGTTGTTCGGACACACAAACGGAAGCTGTCACTGTATATCCAATCCCAGCGGCTCCGATTCTGACCAACAACAGTCCCGTTCAATGCCCAGGAGATCTCGTTGTTTTGGGGATGAATTCAACAGCTGGCGCAACGTATTATTGGAGCGGACCCAACAACTATAGTAATCAATCACAATCCATCAGTTTCCAATCTTCATTTGAATACGAGGGAGCATACACGGCATTCATTGAGGTAAACGGTTGCCCTTCTCCAACAGCAAGCACGTTGGTTTCCATCTTGGGTTCGTATGAATCAACTACTGGCGAATTTCCAAATGTAATTACACCCAATGGCGACGGTGCAAACGATGTATTAAACATGGATCAATTCTTCAATCCGTGTTTGCCTTACACCTTGCAGATTTGGAATCGTTGGGGAAATATTGTTTACGAACAGGAATTTGCTGGTGTACCATTTGAAGGAAAAGACAAAGGAGGAAATGTATTAACAGATGGTGTTTACTTCTACCGTTTGAAATTCGGTGACACAGAAAAAACAGGATATATTACCATCGTTCGATAATTCACAATCCAAGAGTATGCGTAAAAAAGGGAAAATTTCAATTGGTTTTCCCTTTTTTGTTTTCGACATTTGTTTGACTTTTTAAATTCACTGAAATGAAATTATTTCTACTTGTTGGTATGTTACTTTGCGAGGCTTCGCTGATTTTTGCACAAGATTCGAAACGAAACGTAGAATTCATAGCACGCGGAAAAGCACTTGGCTTTGTGATTATAGAAGACGTTTGGGTTCGTTCATTTTCAGCGGGAACAGAAGTTAAACTATACGAACAATTTTCACTCGTTGTAGATGTTGTCCATTTTCGATGGAGGTACGAAGAAGAAGTCTATTTTGGAACCGATTTCGACAAGTCAGGAAATTACACCGAGTATTCACAATACGATCCACGCAATTATTTAGCATTCGAATCTCGATATTATCCATCATTAATACAAGGCGAAAAATTAAAACCCTACCTCACTGTTCTCGGAAAATGGGGGAAACAAAAAACCTATTTGGAAGATAAATATCCCATCAAAGAAGGAACTATTTTGCGCTCGCACACCCGCTTTTTGGATTTCGGTCCATCGCTCGGCATCAGCTATGGAGAAAGATTTGGAATCGACGTAAACGTGGGTGCGGTTTATCGCCAAGCTACTCGGTCAGAAGACATTTTTCACATGGACCAACCCGTTTCGTTTATTCACGACATACAAGAAAATCAGTGGATTCCGAATATTCGCGTCAATTTCTTTTATAATTTTTCGAAATAAATCCTCTCAATTCGATTTCAACTTTAATTTTATACTATTAAGGGTATAAATGAGTACGTAATTTGTAAAATTATACCTTTTATGGTGTGAAATTTGAATAAAAGTGTAATTTTGTAGTGTAAAAGGTATAAAAATGCAGGAAAAACGAACGCATTTAAGCAATCATGTCAAGTTAAAACGGAAACAATTTCGCTTGACACAGCCCGAACTAGCCCTCAAAGCAGGAGTTGGCTTGCGCTTTGTACGCGACTTAGAACAAGGAAAAACAACCTTACGCATGGACAAAGTGAACGATGTACTCCGCTTGTTTGGAGAAACATTGGGTCCCATAGAAATGAACAGAGACGAATTATTGAAATAACATGTATCGGAGTGGAAACGTATTTGTGAAGAACGTATTTTGTGGAATCATCTTCGAAACGGAAGAAGGGTATTTTTTTTCGTACGACAAAAACTACGTCGAAAATACGCAAGCGGAAGCTGTCAGTATCACCCTACCGCTGTCGAATTCTACGTATACAAGTAAAACACTTTTCGCTTTTTTTGACGGTCTGATTCCTGAAGGATGGCTATTGAACATTGCTGAAATCAATTGGAAAATCAATCACAACGATCGAATGGGCTTGCTATTGGCTTGTTGCAAAGACAGCATTGGCGCCGTAAGCATCATCGCAAATGAAGAACTATAAAAAGAAATATTACGAACGATTAACCCTTTTTCCCGGCTTGCTTCAGGAGAAAGAAACTTTTTATGGCTATCGCTGTTTGCACTGCTACGAACCGTTGCGTGAACCAAACACCCACGTTCATCAGGCTTGCAACAAACGTTTTTACGGTCAATTGAAAACGCCAGAACTTCATTACAAACACGATGATTTGCAACTGCTTGCCTCGCAAATTATTCAAAGTCAAATAGCCGTAACGGGAGTTCAAGCTAAAGTTTCGTTGAGTTTGTACCGCAAAGCAGAAAAAAATCTCACAAAAAAACTCACCATCGTTGGTTTGTATGGTGACTACATTCTCAAACCACCTTCGGAGTTTTATCCCGAATTGCCCGAATTGGAAAGCGTAACGATGCACATGGCCGCCATTTGTGGATTGCACGTTGTGCCGCACAGCTTGATTCGACTTGAAGATGAAACGTTGTGTTATATTACCAAACGCGTTGACCGTACAAAAAATGGGAAGTTACACATGGAAGATATGTGTCAATTGAGCGAGCGACTAACAGAAGACAAGTACAAAGGAAGTCACGAACAAATTGCGAAATTGATTCTGAAATATTCCAATTCACCGTTGTTGGACATTACCCATTTTTTGGAGCTTGTATTGTTTAGCTTTCTCACCGGAAATTCAGACATGCATCTCAAAAACTTCTCGCTGTTGGAAAAACCCGGATTGGGATTTTGCCTTTCGCCCGCGTATGATTTGGTACCAACTACTTTAATCAATCCAGCGGACAAAGAGGAATTGGCGCTTACGCTAAACGGAAAGAAAAACAAGTTGAAATACGAAGATTTTTTAGCCGCGGCTGAAACCATGGGTATCCACAAAAAAATTCTCGACAACACGTTGGAACTTTTCAAATATGCCAAGCCTGAATTATTGACCGTATTGGACAAGAGTTTTGCGAGTGACTCCATGAAAGCAACCTACTTTCAGCTCATCCATCAACGCTACGCGCAACTGGGGTTGGATTGAATGTAAT
>SSGT01000141.1 GCA_008017065.1 Crocinitomicaceae bacterium | reverse complement strand
TGCTTGTGCTTCGTTTCCTGCTTTCTCGGCAAAATCGAGCCCTGAAGATGCGTAAATAATCTGACGGGAAGAATTAACGAGTAATCCACAATCTGCGTTCCAACCGTAGCGAGCAACATCCTCCAAACTTCCGCCTTGTGCGCCCACACCGGGTACTAAGAAAAAATGATCCGGAACCAATTTTCGAACTTCCCCGATTCCTTCGGCACGGGTTGCGCCCACCACAAACATCGTATTTCCTGGATTTCCCCACGAGGCTGTTTTCAAAAGTACTTTTTTATACAGTTCCTGACCCGATTCGTCACGTGTAAACTGAAAATCAAGCGCTCCTTTGTTGGATGTCAACGCCAATACGATTGCCCATTTATCTTTGAATTCCAAGAAAGGCGTCACGCTGTCTTCTCCCATGTACGGAGCGATCGTCACGGAGTCAAACTTCAAGTATTCGAAAAACGTTTTGGCATAATACGTTGATGTATTCCCAATATCGCCACGTTTTGCGTCGGCAATGGTAAAGCAATTCGTTGGAATGTATTCCAATGTCTTACGCAACGATTCCCAGCCTTTTACACCCAAACATTCGTAAAATGCAATGTTTGGTTTGTACGCCACGCAAAAATCTTTCGTCGCATCGATAATTGCTTTGTTAAACTCAAAAATAGGATCTTCGGTTGTTAACAAATGTGCTGGAATCTTTTCCAAATCTACATCCAAACCAACGCATAAAAAAGATTGTTTTGCTTTGATTTCGGAGATGAGTTCTGCTCGTGTCATAATGTTGTCTTGTGGCGCAAAGATACGTAAAGCATCAGATTTAGACCGTAAACTTATTGAGGAATTACAACAGATTGCTCTTTTTGTGTTCGTGCTGAAAAATAGCCCAAACATGACTTCCCAAAATTAGAATCGGGATTAGCAGGTGCCGCCGTACTTCCTGTGTTGGCATCGATGGAGAATAAATATTTGTAAACAGGCTTGTCGATGCAATACATAATGACGCGAACGGTATCGTTTGGAAGCAATTCACCTCCAAAAAGTGGTTGCTGATTTTGTACCCCGTCTGAAAACTGATCGTCTTGCAAATAAACACCCTTATCTTGTTCACCATTTACAAAGAAATCGTATTGGTAGTAATTGGCTATGCCCGCTTCGTCGATTCGGTTTGGGATTACAGCGCGAATTGTGTCTAGTCCAAACGGAATTACGATAACATCCAACCCGTTCAATACCACTTCGGTTGGCATCGTACTTTGTGCAGTATATGTTTTCCCTTCCACACTGACGGTGATTGTGTACGTTCTACCTTCCACTCCCAATAAATTCGACGTTTTGTAGGTTCCGGGAGCCACCAAGGAAAGTGTTTCAGAATTTCCTGCATTATCGGAAATCACCACCACCGCATTATCCACCGTGGGGAAGGCTACACTTTCATCAAAATTAAGTGTTTTAGTGATTTTTACCGTATGTACCGTTTCACCTTTGGTTACAAAACCTTCTATAACTACTTGCTGATTTCCATCGTTCAAATCAACATCAATTACTTTTTCACAAGAAACGATTAGCAATGCGGATAAAATCGTCCAAATGAAGCGCGCTTTTTTCATGATTGTAAACATTTGATCTGAAATTATTTGAATTTAAAATTATATGTAATTGCCGGCACTATGCGAAACAAAGTCGTTTGGATCGCTTCTGTTTTGTTGGGATCTGTTTCACTTTGTCGAAACTCAATCGAATAGGCATTTTCACGTGCATACGCGTTGTAAATCGAAAAATTCCAGCTGCTTTCAAACTTTTCGGTGTTTTTACGAATCCATGTCAATCCCAAGTCCAATCGGTGATAATTCGGCATTCTCGCCGCGTTTCTCTCGGTATAGGAAAACTGTGTTTCACCATTTACTTCATACTTTCCGGATGGAAACGTAACTGCATTTCCGGTATAAAAGACGAACAAGGCAGAAACACTTACTTTCTTGTTGATGTCGTACATCGCTACAACCGACACATCATGCGTTCGGTCTTGCTTAGCGACGTACCAATTATTCTCGTTAATACCGTTCACCTTTCGTTCTGTTCGCGAAAGTGTGTAACCAACCCACCCCGTAAATTTGCCTGATTTTTTCTTCAAGATCATCTCCAAACCGTATGCACGGCCAATTCCGTACAACAACTCACCTTCCAACTTTTCATTGGCTTGCGTATTCGCTCCGTTTTTGTAGTCGATTTGATTCAACATCGACTTGTAATATGTCTCAACGTTGAATTCATAGGCATTGTCTTTAAAATTTTTGAACCAACCCGCTGAAATCTGATCCGCGATTTCTGGTTTGGTATTCAGCGTCGTTGAAAGCCATACATCGGTAGGCGATGCGGAAGTTGCGTTGGAAAGTAAATGAATATTTTGTGCGTTGCGCGCGTACGCTGCTTTAAACGAAGCTGTTTTTGAATAACTGTAACTCGCCGAAATACGTGGCTCCACAATCACATACGTTTTTACGTGCGCATTGTTGCGGTAGTTGGTGGTGGTAGCAACATCTCCGTTGGCATCATACGTGTACGCATCTGATCCATTTCCAAGCACCGAAAAACCTGTCAAACGAACACCATAACTCACGTTCAAGTTTTCTGTAGCGCTCCAATCGTTGTTGATGTAAGCCGCACTTTCGATTGATTTCAACGGATTGATTTTTTCAACCGAAAACCCTGAACTCGAATTTGCTTCTACCTGACCGGGTGTAATCGTATGGTGAATAATGTTGGCTCCAAATTTTATTTTATTTCGTGTATTGACAAAATACTGAAACTCCTGCTTGAGGTTGAAGTCTTGAATTTTCGAAATAATATTGAAATCGACATCGCCGCTCTTAATCGAAATTTTGTAATCGTAGGAACTAAAAATAAACGAAGTATTTGAAAATAATTTATCGTTTACGATTCTGTTCCAACGCGCGGTCGCTGTTGCATTCCCCCAATCGATTCCAAAAACATCGGCAAATCCCAACTTATCTCTCCCGAAATAGCCTGATAAATACAGCCTGTCTTTCTTGCTAATTCTGTAATTCAACTTCGCGTTCAAATCATAGAAATACAGCTTGTTGTCTTTAAAACGTTCGGAAGCTTTTAAGAAAACGTCTGCATACGTTCGGCGTCCAGTAATTAAAAACGAAGCTTTGTCTTTAATCAATGGTCCTTCCACATTCAATTTTGATGAAATCAATCCCAAGCCTCCACTGACGTTGAATCGCTTGTTATTTCCTTCATTCATCTTAATGTCCAATACGGAAGAAAGTCGTCCCCCAAAATTGGCAGGTTGATTCCCTTTATAAAGCGTTGCGTCCTTGATTGCATCGGAATTAAACGTAGAGAAAAATCCCAGCAAATGTGAAGCGTTGTAGACCGGTGCTTCATCCAATAAAATTAAATTTTGATCTGCACCACCCCCGCGTACATAGAAGCCCGAACTTCCTTCGCCCGCATTTTTTACGCCAGGAAGCAATTGCATCGTTTTGATAATATCCTTCTCTCCCAATAACACGGGCAACTTCCCTAATTCCTTCGGATCCAAACGCTCCACTCCCATCACTGCATCCTTGACGTTTGCATCTTGTCGAACTGCCGAAACTTTGACCTCTTCGAGTTCCTCAACGGGAACCAACATGTTGAAATTCAGTTGCAAATTCTGATTCAACACAATCACCTTTTCTTGCGTCACATATCCGTAAGCGGTTACCACGAGCGTATACGTTCCTTCGGGAAGGGTAAGCGAATAGAAGCCATATTCATTAGAACTCGCGCCAAGGGGCTGATCTTTTACTTTAATTCGGGCACTGATGATTTCTTCTCCTTTGGAATCGTCGATGACATTTCCACTAATCGTAAATTTGTTTTGTGAAAACACGCTGGTTGAAATCACACACAAAATCAAGCAAAGGAATACATTTTTCATGGTAAACTCGAGTCTATTTTGGGCACAAAATTGCAATTAAAATTCTGCACATCGTGAAAAAAATGTGTTAAGTGACTGTAAAATGTGATAAATGGAAAGTGTGTTGCTCTTCGGGCGGTGAACCAAAAAAAAGCTGTAAAACAACGTGTATTTTACAGCTTTTCAGTTTGAAAGTATTTTTTTTAGTTTTCCTGTCCTTTCATGCGTTCAGCGTTTTCAGCCATTTTCAGTGCATCAATCATTTCCTGAATGTCACCGTTCATAAACATGCTCAAATTATACATGGTTTTGTTGATGCGGTGATCAGTGATTCGCCCCTGCGGATAGTTATATGTTCTGATTTTCGCAGAGCGGTCACCCGTTGATACCAAGGTTTTTCTGTGCGCTGCGCGTTCTTCGTGCAAGCGATCCAATTCGCGTTGGTATAATCTCGAACGCAAGACTGAAATTGCTTTTTCTAAATTCTTGTGTTGCGATCGACCATCTTGACATTCTACCACCAAACCCGTTGGTAAGTGGGTCAATCGAATTGCGGATTCTGTTTTGTTGACGTGCTGTCCACCCGCTCCAGACGCTCGAAACGTGTCTCGCTTTACATCCGTCATGTTTAATTCGAAATCTACTTCTTCCGCCTCCGGCAATACCGCAACGGTAATCGCTGACGTGTGCACTCTTCCTTGTGACTCCGTTTCAGGAACACGTTGCACGCGGTGAACACCCGATTCAAACTTCAACATTCCGTAGATTCCTGCACCTTGGACTTCGAGGGAAATCTCCTTGTACCCTTTTGTTCCACCTTCATTGGAATTGATGATTTCGTAATTCCACCCCATCTCTTTGAAGTAGAGCGTGTACATGCGAAAACAATCTTCCACAAAAATACATGCTTCATCTCCTCCTGTTCCAGCTCGTAATTCGATAATTGCATTTTTATCGTCTTCTGGATCCTTGGGGATCAAAAGCATTTTAATTTGCTCCTCGAGATCTGGTTTCTTATGTTCAAGTTCGTCAATTTCCATCTTCGCCATTTCACGCATTTCCGGATCATCTTCCCCTGAAAGCATTGCTTTGGCGTTTTCTAAATTTTCGATTACATTTTTGTAGTTCTTATAAACGCCAACAATTTCTTCTAAATCTTTGTACTCTTTATTCAACTTGACATAACGCGTCATATCCGAGATGATATCTGGATCGACAATCAAGGTCCCAACTTCGGCAAAACGGTACTGAATTGCTTCTAATTTTTTAAGTAAGTCTTGCATATTTTTTTAATAAACGAATTCACCAAATTCGGATTGAATCGTCAGTTTTTTACCTTCAAATTTTTCTATGTGCCCCACGATTTTTGCATCCACACCAAATGATTCCGAAATGGAAATAATTTCTTGCGCCAATTCCGGAGCAACATAAATCTCCATTCGATGTCCCATATTAAACACCTTGTACATCTCACTCCACGCAGTTTTTGATTCTTCCTGAATCGTTTTAAACAGCGGAGGAACGTCAAACAAGTTATTCTTCACAACATGAACGTTGTCAACAAAATGGAGTACTTTCGTTTGCGCACCACCACTACAATGTACCATCCCATGAATTTCGGAGCGGTGTTTATCCAATATCTTTTTGATAATAGGCGCATACGTTCTCGTTGGAGAGAGTACTAACTTCCCGGCATTGATCGGAGCATCTTTCACCTCGTCCGTCAGTTGATACGTTCCTGAATAAACCAATTCTGATGGAACCGATGGATCGTAGCTTTCCGGAAATTTAGCAGCTAAATCATGGGAAAAAACATCGTGACGCGCTGATGTCAATCCGTTGCTTCCCATCCCTCCGTTGTACTCAGTTTCGTAACTTGCTTGCCCAAAACTCGCCAAACCAACGATTACATCTCCAGGTTGAATGGTGTGATTTGAAATCACATCGCTGCGTTTCATGCGGCAAACCACTGTAGAATCAACGATCAATGTTCTCACCAAATCACCAACATCTGCGGTTTCACCACCGGTTGAATGAATTCCAATGCCTTGTGATCTCAATTCGCTCAACAATTCCTCTGTTCCATTGATAATCGCAGAAATGACTTCGCCTGGAACCAAATTTTTATTGCGACCGATTGTAGAAGAGAGTAGAATATTGTCGGTTGCTCCAACGCATAACAAATCATCGATATTCATGATGAGTGCATCTTGTGCGATCCCTTTCCAAACAGAAAGATCACCTGTTTCTTTCCAATACATGTATGCCAAAGCAGATTTTGTACCTGCACCATCGGCGTGCATCACGATACAATACGATTCGTCTCCCGTAAGGTGATCCGGAACAATTTTACAAAAAGCCTGCGGAAATAGCCCCTTGTCTACGTTTTTAATTGCATTGTGGACGTCTTCTTTTCCTGCAGAAACGCCGCGCAAATTGTATCTAGTATCTGACATAAATTGTATTGAAAGGTGCAAAATTAATAAATTGCTTTGGTTTTCCCTAAAATCTCGGTTGTGAGTTTACGCAAAACAAAAAACGCTACCGATCACGATAGCGTTTTTTGTTGTATTTCTAATTTTCTATTTTTTTCCTTTTTTCAAGGGTAAGAATTTTCTGTAAATCGCAGGTGCTTCAGGCGCCGTAGCAGCTTCAAACTCCATCGTAATTACACGTCCCTCCGTGCGTCGATTAAACTGGTGCAGTTTTTCAAACAACGCTTTATCTGCTTTAAACTTGTTGATATAGGCTTCCGTCAACGTGATTGTTTCAACACCCGTTTTATCTTCTGGCATTACTTCAAACCACTCGTCACCTCTTTTGAAAACAACTCTTGGTTGGCTTTCACCACGACCAACAGGAACGATTCTTCTTGGGTCAATTCCTTTTTCGTCAACCAAGAAACGGTAACATTCTTTCGCACGATTATCAGCCAATACGCGGTTGTACTCGTTATCACCACGGCTATCTGTGTGTGAACTCAACTCCAATACCATGGTTGGGTATTCGTTCAACAAGTTGTATACATACATCAATGAATCTTTTGAGTTGATCGTAGAATCCACTAACAATGACCATTGATTGAATGGGTAACGAACCTCCGGCAAACGGAATACTTTGTCTGGAACCATTTGCATATCGATAAAGAAACTTTGATCGTAGTTTACACCTACTGTTGTAAATGACTCCACTTTCTTATTCTCTTTATATCCTGTTTTAGTTCCCAAGGTAACTGAGTAAGTCACGTCTTGTTTCACATAACGTGTTCCATCCGTTTTCTTGTCC
>SSGT01000058.1 GCA_008017065.1 Crocinitomicaceae bacterium | reverse complement strand
TCGCAATAACGAACCTGAATTGATTGGTTATTTACGTCCAGATGCAAAATCGCAAGTGACGATCGAATATTCGGATGACAACGTGCCACAACGTATTGATTCGATTGTTGTTTCTACGCAACACGATGATTTCGCTTCTGAACCAGAAATGTTGGCTAAAATAAAAGAAGATATCATCAACATCGTGATCCCACGTGTGAAAGCAAAATTGAAAACGGAATTACAAGGTTTGTTTACAGACGCAATCACGTATCATATCAACCCAACCGGGAAATTCGTGATCGGTGGTCCACACGGAGATACAGGATTAACAGGTCGTAAAATCATCGTGGATACTTACGGAGGAAAAGGTGCTCACGGTGGTGGTGCTTTCTCTGGAAAAGATCCAAGTAAAGTGGACCGTTCTGCAGCGTATGCAACTCGTCACATCGCTAAAAACTTAGTCGCAGCAGGATTGTGTGACGAAGTATTGGTTCAGGTCTCGTATGCAATTGGTGTGGCTAAACCATGTGGTTTGTACATCAATACGTACGGTACATCCAAAGTGAACATGACAGATGGTGAAATCGCTCGTATCGTGGAAGGAATTTTTGACTTACGTCCTTACTTCATCGAACAACGTTTGAAATTAAGAAACCCAATTTATTCTGAAACAGCGGCTTACGGTCACATGGGAAGAAAAAATGAAGTGGTGACGAAAGTTTTCAACGCTGGAAAACCAAACGAGAAAAAAGTAGAAGTTGAATTATTTACGTGGGAAAAATTAGACTACGTGGATCAAGTAAAAACTGCTTTCAACTTATAAAAAGCGAAAACTAAAACATAAAACCCCAAAATCAAAAGGGTCGCATTGATTTGCGACCCTTTTGTATTTTATACCTTTCTGTAAATTTCAACTAATTAAAAAACAACTTTGATCTCCAGTTGGATGCTTCTTCTTCGTTGATCAATTTCAATTTCAACAAATAATTGACCGTTCTTTCAAACGCCAACGGATACTCAATTCCGTCGTAATTCCAATCGGTTTCAATCAACCAATTCTTGACTTGACCCGATCGTAAATTATACCTCCAACTGATCAAATCTACGGTGTTTTCTTCTTTCTTCATCACACGTGCACGTTGATTGACAATGTTGCACATCTTATCCAACAAATCGCTATATTTCGAATAAGCGTTATTGCTCACCGCGATTACAAAACACGGCCAAGGAGTTACCACTTCATCAATATACCTACATTTTCCTTGTTCACAAAACGGAAACGTGGTGTATTTTTCCCACAAAAAGGCTTGTGCTTCATTGTGTTCCAACGCCCAAAGTCCTCCGTAAACATCTCCAACCACATTGAATTTTAACTGAGAAATATCCCATCCTTCTTGATCTGCTTTCACGTACGCCATCAATTGCGAACCGGATCCTTCTCTAGAAATGGCAAACGTTTGTGCCTCCAATTGATCCACCGTTTGAATGTTGGAATGAAATGGCACGTGAATTCCCCAATGCAACGGAGATGTAACGTACACTTGTAAAATGCGTGCATCCAAACCTTGTAAAACGGCTTTTGTGATTCCTTCGGTCAATAAAACGGCGATGTCAATCGATCCCGTTTCCAATCCGCGAATCATTTGACCAGTTCCGCCACTCATGTCGCTCCAATGCAAATCCAATCCAATTTCTTTGAATTTCCCTTCTTCTATGGCTAATCTCCAAGGCAAATTAAAATGCTCAGGGACGCCTCCAATTTTTAATCCAGTCATCTCTTCCAATTTTATGTTCTATTTAATAGGCTAAAAAATCGTAGATGGAAAACAGAAAATTGACCCGGAATACGTTTCAATTTTAAATTTTAGAAATACGATTCATTAACACGTTTACTTTTTTTCTGCAAATTGAATGTCGTACAAACGTTTGTAATATCCGTCGATTTCAATCAAATGCGTATGATTGCCCTTTTCAACAATTTGGCCCTTTTCCATCACAACAATCGTATCCGCATTTTGAATCGTTGAAAGTCGGTGCGCAATTACAATCGAAGTCCTTCCTTTGGTTAATTTTTCGGTCGCTAACTGAATCAACTCTTCCGATTCATTGTCGACGCTCGAAGTGGCTTCGTCCAAAATCAGAATGTGGGGATTGTACACATACGCGCGAATAAACGCCAACAATTGCCGCTGTCCGACCGACAAAACACCTCCGCGCTCACCTACTTCGTAATCGTATCCATTCGGCAATTTTGAAATAAATTCGTGTGCGCCAACCGCCTTCGAAGCAGCGATGACTTGTTCCCGCGTGATGTCAGGATCACCGAGCGTGATGTTGTTCAAAACAGTATCCGAAAATAAAAACACGTCTTGCAATACAATCGCGATGTTTTTTCGCAAATGATTCAACTCAATGTTTTTCAAATCCGTATCGCCCACATACACTTCACCCCGTTGGTATTCATAAAATCTTCCCAACAAATTGACAATCGATGTTTTTCCGGCACCGGTTGCACCTACAAAAGCGACTGTTGTTCCTCTGTTAATTGTCAAATTAATATCCTTCAACACCCAATTTTCATCTTGGTATGCGAAGAAAATAGATTTGAATTGAATGTCTTGATTAAAATCTACAGCCTGCTCTTTTCCTGCTGTTTGAACATCTTCCTGCATATCTAGCACTTCAAAAACACGTTCCGCTCGCACCACACCTCGCTGCAAAATATTGAATTTATCAGCCAACTGTCGAATCGGTCGAAAAAGCATATTCACCCACAGCGTAAACTGAAAAATGTCTTGATACATTTGCGCACCATTCGTTTGATTTTCTCCCATAAATTGGAATGCGCCCCACACCAACATCAAGGCGATGGATAGCG
Source organism: Crocinitomicaceae bacterium (assembly GCA_008017065.1). Classification (GTDB taxonomy): domain Bacteria; phylum Bacteroidota; class Bacteroidia; order Flavobacteriales_D; family Crocinitomicaceae; genus JAQVCM01. The sequence goes on along the minus strand of SSGT01000058.1, from coordinate 6,068 downwards.
AAGAGAGAATTTCTACAACGGGAAAGAAAATCGAAAACGCCCAAACAGCATTGATTTGCGCTTGCTTGTGATCGTTATTGATTCCTTCGAACGTCTGTTGCTCCTGTCGCTCACGATTAAACAATTGAACAATCGACATTCCCGTGATGTGCTCTTGCACAAACGTATTGAGACGCGTCACTTGCAAACGTTCCTGCTGAAACGAATTTCGCATCGCTTTGGCAAAAATCTTGGTTGCGATCAGCAACAATGGAATCGGAATCAGGGTCAACAATGAAAGTTTCCAATTCGTAACTGTCATCAATACCAACACGGCAACTAATGCCAAAATATCTCCTAAAATGTCAATCAATCCAGATGAAAAAACTTCTGAAATCGCTTCAATGTCGGAAACCAAGCGCGTCACTAAATTTCCAATTGGCGTTTTATCAAAATACTTCATCCGAAACGCACTGATGTGTTCAAAAAGTCGTTTTCGAATGTCACGAATGACCGATTGCGCCAACAAATTTGAAAAATATGAATTCAAAAATTGAAGCACACCTTCCATGGCAAGCATCGCCAACAAAATCATCGTCCAATTGAACAAGGCATTGCTATTTTGATCAGCAACTATATATTTGTTCACCATGTTTCCGATCACCATCGGACGAACAGGCGAAAGAATCGAAAGTGCAATCGTGCACAAGAGCGAAAACCACAAGATTCTCTTGTACGATTTCACAAACACAATTAGCCGTTTGAAAACCTTAAAATCTAATTTACCTTGCTCAGACATCTTGTTTACAATTCAAAAATGTGCTTCTCAGCATGATACGAAGAACGCACCAGCGGACCACTTTCAACATACCTGAATCCCATTTCCAATCCACGCTGTTTGTATTCCTCAAATCGTTCTGGCGTTATAAATTCCACCACAGGCAAATGTTTGGGAGTAGGTTGTAAATACTGACCCAAGGTCAAAATATCCACATTCACACTGCGCAAATCTTCCATTGTTTCCAACACTTCTTCGTGCGTTTCTCCCAAACCAAGCATCACCCCCGATTTAGTGCGCATTCCACCTTTTTTCAAACGGAAAAGCACTTCCAAACTGCGGTCGTATTTGGCTTGAATACGGACTTGTTTGGTCAATCGACGTACGGTTTCCAAGTTGTGAGAAACAATTTCTGGCGCGACATCGATGATGTTTTGCAAATTCTCCCATTTTCCCGCAAAATCTGGAATCAAAGTTTCCATCGTTGTTTGCGGAGATTGGTGACGAATCGCACGCACGGTTTGAACCCAAATTTCAGATCCACCGTCTTTCAAATCATCGCGATCTACAGAAGTCAAAACAGCATGTTTCACACCCATTGTTTTCACGCTGTGCGCCACCCTTCCTGGTTCGTAAATATCTACTTCCAACGGTCGGCCAGTTTGTACAGCGCAAAATCCACAGCTTCGTGTACAAATGTTCCCCAAAATCATGAATGTTGCGGTACCTTCTCCCCAACATTCTCCCATGTTTGGACAACTTCCGCTCTCACAAATCGTGTGTAATTTATGTTCGTCCACCAACGCACGCACTTTTCGGTAATTTTCACCCGTTGGTAATTTTACGCGCAACCATTTTGGTTTTTTAATGCGAACTGAATTGTTGTCTTTATCGATGATTTCACTCATAACTTTCTATTTCAATGGGCTATCAAAATGAAATTAACCTTTCGATAACCGAAAATATACATTTACGCTACTTTGTTATACCTAAACAGTTTTTCAATCATTCGGTTTAAAAAACATGAATTTATCTTCGAAAGATGGATTGAAAATTCAACAGAATCAACCTGTGAACGAATAAAAAAGTCAATACAAAATTACAGCTTTAAAAGGACATACGACACAAAAATCCATTGGATTTGAGTTGGAAAAATTGTTAATCCATTCCCACTTTCTTCCAAGTATGAAATCAAATTGAATCACAACACACGTAGAATTCATGCTTTTTGAATACCTTTACTTCCCAAAAGATACAGACATGGCAACTTCGAAAGTTACGTATTTAGGCGATTTAAGAACATCTTGCGAGCATTTAGCTTCTGGATCAACCATCATCACCGATGCGCCTATTGACAACAATGGAAAAGGTGAAGCGTTTTCTCCAACAGATTTAGTGGCAACAGCGTATGCTTCGTGCATGTTTACCATCATGGGAATTTACTGCAACAATCACGGATTGGAAATGAAGCACGGTGAAGCAACCGTTACTAAAATCATGGGATCAGCTCCGCGAAGAATTGAAAAAATTGTCATCGACATCGATCTTTCTGGAAATCAGTGGGACGAACTAGAAGCGAAGAAAGTCATCGCTGCAGGAAAAGCATGTCCTGTTGCAAAAACATTGGGCGATAACGTGGAAGTTGAATTCACGTTTAAGCATTGATTTTTTTTTTCGGCTGATTTCGTTTGGGCACCGGATCATGTCCATGTCCGCCCCACGGATGACAACTTGAAATGCGTTTAATCCCCAAAAACGTTCCTTTAAAAATTCCCCATTCCTGAATCGCTTCGATCATGTAAGCGGAACACGTAGGGTCGTATCTGCAAACCGCTGGAAAAAGTGGACTGATGATCCATTGGTAAATTCTTACCAAAAAAATGAATGGAAATTGAACGATTGAACGAAGTGTTTTCACGATTCAAAATTACAGAAAAAAACACGAGTTGTAACGATTTCGAAACGGAACGTTGATGATCTTAAAATTTTGTATTAACTTAGTGAATCACAAAAATTCATCTCCATGCGTTTTTTAACTTTTTTATTGCTTATTTCTTCGACATCTTTTGCGCAATTGCCAAGTTGGGATCACGAATTGGTAGAAGTTATCAATCCCGCTAAAAGTGGAATATTGATGAATTCGTCGCCCCTTTTTGAGGGATTGTGGGACACCTTACCACAACCTGCTTTTTGGAAAGAAGTTATGAAATTATCGCCAGATTCATGTTTGGTTAACGTGGCTTCCAACCGACAAATCGTTGCGCGTATGTCCAATAAAGACTGGAAAAAGCAAAGCGAGGCACAGAAAAAGTTATACAAAGACAGCGTTAAAATGGCGTTAAAATTGGACTCAAACGATTTCATTTATGTGACAACTGGGAAAAACGATTTTTACAAGTTCAACGAAGTCTATCCAAGTCTCTCGCGTGGGATTTTAGCGTTTGAAAATCAAGGAGTCGATCCTTGGTATGCACAAGCAATTTTATTGATCGAAAGTCCAGGACAATTGAAAAAATCTTCCGTTGGAGCTTACGGGGCATTTCAGTTGATGCCGAGTGTTGCTCGCGCTCAAGGTTTGGTCGTAACAAAAAATGTAGATGAACGAAAAGACTTTGACAAATCGGCTTACGGCGCTGCACGATTGATCAATCGCGTTTGTATTCCAGAAGCAAAGAAAATATTGAACGCACATAACATCGCTTACAACGAATCAGATTTGTGGTTTCGCCTTTTTGTTTTGCACGTGTATCACGCTGGAGCAATGAATGTGCGTGCGGTTGTTAATAAAATCAATCCAACCGAAGGCGGACAACAATTAATTACTGCCATGTGGCAAACCAAAGCGGCTTCTTTCGGAAATTCATCGCAAAATTATACGCAACTCGCATTGGCTTCTCAGTTCATTTTACACGACATGACGAATTCAGAATGTGTGCGCTTGTTTGACTGCCAAGAAACAGAAGAAAATTAGTCTGTCACCAATTGACTTTCGACAGGATTTTTTGATTGAAATTGTACTTGACAGGTTTCAATTGAACGATTCATTACTTTTCCGATAAAAGGCTGATTTTTGATCGTATTGGGTACTTTTTCTGTACGAACAAATTGTTTTCCGTTCCAATCAAATCTATATGTGATTTCGATTGCATGCAAAATCAGGTTGTTTCCCATTTCCGTTTGCGACATTTCTTCTAATGGAATAAAGGAAATGATATCGGCCGTTGTCTGATTATCCAACTTCGAAGCAACAACTTCACGCTTCCAATCCGGAAACTTGAACACAACAAGAAATACCGCTAAAAGAAGAGCTAGCAAAATGGAAACTTGTCGAATTGTTTTCCAATCCCAAGTTTGAATTGTTTCCCTAATCCGCTTTTGGATCATCCGCCGCTTTGAATTTCATGGAAATTGAATTGACACAATGCCGCGTATTTTTTGGAGTAAATCCTTCCCCTTCAAACACATGTCCTAAATGTCCTTTGCAATGATTGCAAATAATTTCCACACGACGACCATCAGCATCCAACACACGTTGTACCGCTCCGGGAATCGCATCATCAAACGAAGGCCAACCGCATCCCGAATCAAATTTGGAATCCGATCGGTACAAAGGTGCTTCACACTGACGACACACAAATGTTCCTACCGCTTTCCACGTATTATATTCGCCTGTAAAAGGCATTTCTGTTCCTTTTCTCAAAATAACTCGTTGCTCTTCTGGAGACAACGGATTGTAATTCTGTGGATCAAGCATGTTGACTAAATTAACGAACGTTAAATAACTAAATTACTGATTGTTTTCTCAATATCTTTCACGTACAAATCAATCACTTGTTTCAAAATATTTTGCGAAGGATTTGTAGATCTGATTATAAATTCACCTCCATCGTTGTCCATTTTGAAGGTGATGTTTTTCACTATGTTAGCCGCTTTATAAGCACGAGGCAATCCAAACGATTCAATGTCCAACCCTTCCAAATCCACAAATCCTGTGATTCCAAATTTCCCGAAATCCTTTCCACATGCAGGAATTGTTAAGGAAGTACTTCCCGCTCCTGCGTTTGGCGAACCACCTTTCAAATCTGTATCTGTGATCGTATATTTGAAACGATCGCCTCCTTTTTCACTTGCCCACAATTCAAACAACGGACGGCCTTTTTTCCCAATTCCAACATTGAAACTTACATCTGGAATAAAGCCCATCATCACATTTGGATCTCCAACAACCGCTAATCCAGCGACGCCACTCAACAAGTTTGTCAACGGATTGTCACCCAACATCATCGCAGCAAGTGCAACTTCCGATGAACCGCTTAAGAAATTTCGTTTCAGCTCAGGAGCAAAATCATCCATCAATTTCTCTACTTTTAAAACATCTACATTGGCAGCAATTCCGACACGCACTTTTCCGGTACCTAAATTTGAAATTACTTTTGCTGATGGGTCTTTTTTCAAAAACATGCGCTTTTTAAGTTCTGGAGCAAAGAAATTTTTAGTTCGAATCGCCAATTGTCCTTTTTCAAAGTTCATCGTTGTTTGAACAAATGAACCTTGCGTCATTTTTTTGATCGACTCCTTTTTTGAAGCATCCAAATTTTCCAACGAAGTATTGGAAGTTCCGTATAAGTTTTCCAAATGTGCATTGATCACAAAATCACCTTTGGTATTCAATAATTCATTCGTCTTTCCTTCCGAAACATCGCCTCTCACCTTTTTGAAGACGTCTGACAAAACTGCTTTCGCGTCGTATTCTTTTTCTTGAATGACAACAACCGCAAGATTTCCGTTTGTCCCGATGGCTACATCTTCGTTGGAAGTGAATTTCATATCGCCATCTTCTTCCACAAACATTCCTGCTGCGCCAATCCGTTCAACCAATGAATCTTGATTTTTTACATCCACAAAAGCATACGTCGTCATTGGATTACCGTTGGAATCAAAAGGACCTTCCATCACCACATAAACTGGCGATTCCGTGTTCAAACTATTCCCCAAACGAGCAAATTCACTTTCCAAAATTTTTCCAAACTTGGGAATCTTTTTGTATTCTGCTTTGTTAAGGATGGCATCGTAGTCAATCGAACCAAAAGCAACCACGTTTGAATTTTCATGCATGAAAGCAGAAACCGACTCTTTGATTGGACGATTGTTCTTACCACCACAAGCAATCAACAAGAAAAAAGCAGCAATAAAAGGAATTATTTGTTTGAAAGACATAATTTTGTTTTTACTATTTGCGTCAAATGTAATTCAAAATTAAAAACGAAGTAAAAAGTAACATTTTTTTATAAAATATTCGCATCATTCACCC
>SSGT01000054.1 GCA_008017065.1 Crocinitomicaceae bacterium | reverse complement strand
GCGTTGATTGCTGCGGATGGTCAAGTGTTTCAACTTGGAGATATACAAATTAAAGCATTGCACACGCCGGGTCACACCATGGAGAGCACGACGTACTTGTTGTTGGATGAAAATGGGAAAGAACACGCCATTTTCAGTGGAGACACCTTGTTTTTAGGAGATGTTGGTCGACCGGATTTAGCTCAAAAAGCGGCGCACATGACGCAAGAAGAATTAGCAGGAACGTTGTTCGAAAGTTTACGAACCAAAATCATGGTGTTGCCAGACGATGTGATTGTTTATCCGGGGCACGGCGCAGGTTCTGCCTGTGGAAAAAATATGTCGAAAGAAACTGTTGGAACGTTGGGTGAACAAAAACAAACGAATTACGCGCTTCGAGCTGACATGACCAAAGAAGAATTTGTGAAGGAAGTTACGGATGGACTGTTGCCTCCTCCTTCGTATTTCCCGTTAAATGTCATGATGAACAAAAACGGTTACGACAGTATTGATGAAGTTATTCAACGTGGAATGCTTGCACTTTCACCTGCTGAATTTGAACAGCGTGCAAATGAATCGGAAGCATTGATTTTAGATGTTCGAAATGAAAAAGAATTTGTCAAAGGACACATTCCAAATTCCATTTTTATCGGAATCGACGGAGGTTTTGCTCCATGGGTGGGCGCGTTGATCCAAGATGTGAAACAAGAAATTCTAATTGTCGCACCTGAAGGAAGAGAAGAAGAAGTTATTACACGACTTTCTCGCGTTGGTTTTGACCACACAATTGGTTATTTAGCAGGAAGTTTTGATGCATGGAAAAAAGCAGGAAAAGAAGTTGCAACGATTGAATCGATTGATGCTGAGACCTTCAAAAATCACGTTGAAAAAGATGCGGAAGCTCCAATTTTTGATGTGCGCAAACCAGGAGAATTTGAAGCTGAACATCTTCCCAACGCAACAAGTACACCATTAGATTTCATCAACGATCACTTGAATGATTTTCCTTCAGACAAATCGTTCTACGTGCATTGCGCGGGCGGTTATCGCTCTGTGATTGCGGCTTCCATTTTGAAAAGTCGAGGAATTCACAATTTAATTGATGTTGCCGGTGGATTTGGTGCTATTAAAAAAGCAGGAATGCAAACAACCAATTTTGTTTGTCCATCCACCTTGAAATAATTTATTCACTAAAACGGTCTTATTTTTCGGACCGTTTTTTATGTTTTTTATGATCCGTTCTAATATTTTCTCTATGCATTATCGTTCGTTTTTTTTCATTGGATTGATCGTTCTATTTTCATCGGTAGGTTATTCGCAACTTCACTATCAGCAAGATATTTTAGGTGTTGGTTTTTTGCAAACAACCATTCATCAACCCGATGATTACGAAGGGAAAGTGACATGTACCTTGGTGAAAAAGGTTCGAACGCAATCAACGAAACGCGGTGTTTTATACATTCACGGTTTCAACGATTATTTTTTTCAATCGGAAATGGCTCAAGTGTTTGATTCCAGTGCATTGGCTTTTTATGCCTTGGATTTGAGAAAATATGGAAGGTCTTACTTGCCGCATCAAAAGTTCAACAACGTTCGAAATTTAGAGGAATATTATACGGACATTGATACAGCGCTTCGCATCATGAAGCAAGAAGGAATTGAACAAATTTTGCTTGTTGGTCACTCAACAGGCGGATTGATTGTGAGTCTATATGCGAGTCATAATTCAGCAAATCCAATGTTTGATGCGATTTTTCTAAACAGTCCATTTTTTGATTTCAACTTAAATCCCGTGTTGGAGAAAATTGGACTTCCGATCATTGTGAATCAAGGGAAAAAGAAGCCGAATAAATTAATGAAACAAGGTTTGGATCCTTCGTACGGACAAAGTATTTACAAAGGAGATCGGGGAGAGTGGGATTATTTGTTGGCACTTAAGCCGCACATTTCTCCGCCAGTCAATTATGGTTGGATTAAAGCAATTCGCGACGGACAGAAGCAAATTCACCGCGGAGTCACGATTTCAAAACCAGTATTGGTGATGCATTCCGACAAATCAGTGTATTATAAAAAATGGACAGATGAATTGTACACGGCTGACGGTGTGTTGAGCGTGAAAGACATTTCGAAGTATGCAAAACGGATTCAAGGAAATGTTCAAACGGTTGAAGTAAAAGACGGAATACACGATTTAGTACTTTCTAGAAAAGAAGTTCGTGTGCATCTTTACACGGAATTATTTACGTGGTTGAATTCGAATTTTAAAACCAACTAAATCGTTCCGCGAAAGAATTCTGAGAGTAAAATAGCTCCTGCTGTAGAAACGTTCAATGATTCCGCTTCTCCAAATCGTGGGATGGAAATCGGATAATCGATCAGTTGTTTAATTTCTTCGGAAATTCCATTGCCTTCATTTCCGAGTATTAAAATTCCTTCGGGTTTTAGCGAAGATTTGTACATGTTTTCGCCTTCCAACAGAGCTCCGTAAACGGGCATTTTTAACGCTAAAAGATGCGATTTTAAATCAACGTAACGCACTTGAATTCTAAAAATAGCACCCATCGTTGCTTGAACCACTTTTGGATTAAAGCAATCCACGGTATTCATAGAACAAATAATTTCTTCCACTCCAAACCAATCCGCAAGGCGTAAAATCGTTCCCATGTTTCCAGGATCTTGCACACCATCTAAAGCGATATAAAATGGGATATTTACGGTTTCTAACGGCCATTTATCAAAAACAGCAAGCGCTTTGTTAGGAGTTTGTAAACCCGAGATTTGCTTCAATTCGTGGTCTGAAATGGCAATTAGATTGATTTTAGTTGCATCGATTTCTTCAGTCGGAAAATCGGATGTATGATAAAGTGCCACTAAAAAATCACTTTTCCAGCGAATCGCTTCAAGGACCATTTTTTCGCCTTCAACAATAAACTGATTGTGCGCATCCCTGATTTTTTTTTGATGCAGCGATTTGACGGATTTAATATTGGCTTTGGAAATCATTTAACACGCTGTTTTTACTATTTTTGTGGCTCAATTATTCAATTTGAGCGCTGTCAAACTTACATATTATATTGCTTTTTGCCTAGTTTTTGTTTTGCTTTCCTGCAACCAAACAAAGCACGTCCCGTCGGGGAGCTATTTGTTAGCTAAAAATAAGATTGAAATCAAAGGCGATAGGCTAGACGAAGATTTGATTACGCCGATCATCAAGCAACAACCGAATCGCAAGAACGTCGGATTAAAAGTGAAGTTGTGGGCGTATAACCGGGAAACTTTTTTTTACATCATCAAGTCCGACTCGGCGACGATTGCAGAAAAGCGTTTCCGCCAAAATCGCAAATTATTGCTGATTAATAAACGGCGACGGGAACGTGAAGCGCGGATCAACAAAGCACGTATCTTGAAAGCGCAAGCGGCCAACAAAGCATTTTACACCGAAAAGAAAATACCACTCAAGGATACAATCGCACCACGCTTATTTTTTAGAGAGTGGTTTAAGTACAAAGTTGGTGAACGTCCCGTCATTTTGGATACTTCGTTGTTTAATAAATCGGTGCAACAACTCGAGATTTACCTCAAAAAGCGAGGTTATTACTACGGTCGTGCCTACGGAAAACTGGACACGATTGCAACAAATAAAATCAACTGCCATTATTTTATCGAAACAGGATTACCGTACATCATCGATTCGGTGAAAATTGAATGTCCCAACGAATCGGTGTTGGGCTCATACCTGAGTTATTACCAAAAATCAGGGGATTCCGAATTGAAAGGTGAAAAGCTGGATTCGGATGTGTTGTCCAACTACAAGGACAAAGTGGCAAAATACATGCGCGACGAAGGTTTTTTTGGTTTTAGCCCTTCACATATCGAGATTTTTGCCGATTCATTGAAAGCCGATATGAAGGTCAACTTGCGGGTAGTATTTAAAAATCGAATCATAGTCGATCAAGACAAAGAATATCAAGTTGCGCACAAAACGACATTCATTCGCAACGTGTATTTTCATATCGCAGATACAACGTACATCGAGGGCAACTTTTCGAGCATCATGAATGAGTTGAAGCTTCAGCCGTATGTCAACAATTTCTTGAATACAAAAGATAAATTTGAATACCGTCAAATTTACATGACGAAGGAAGAGAAGAAACGTCGAAACATCGATCTAGAGAAAGATACTTTGCAACCTCTTCGCTTTGCAACATTCTATTACAACAGTGAGATGGCGGTTCGACCAGAAATCGTGGAATTGCAAAACTATTTGGAAGCGACGAACATTTATAAGGAGTATTATTTAGAGCGAACCTACACGCGAATGCTTCAGTTAGGCGTTTTTCAAACAATTAAACCGGATTTGATTGAAGTGCCGGGAACCAATTTAATCGACGTACATTATTACCTCATTCCGGCTGAAAAGCAGAGTACGAGTTTTGAGCCGCGTTTTACCAACTCCAACGGTTTTTTGGGAGTTGCAGCGTCGGTAAACTACAACAACAAGAATTTATTTCGCGGTTCTGAACGGTTGACAATCAGTTTGTCTGGTGGTTTCGAATCTACGCCACCGGTATTCGACGAGTTGATCGACGGTACAAAAATTAAAAACGCAGGTCGTAGCTTTAACACATTCGAAGTGGGTCCATCGCTCAAATTGGATTTGCCGGGGCTGTTCCCAATGTCGGTGCGCTTGTTGTCAAAGCGAAAACGCCCGCGAACAATTTTGTCGACCGCCTACAATTACCAAAACCGATTGGATTTTGACCGCGGTGTGTTTCAGTTCAATTATTTGTACAAGTTCATTTTGAATAAGACGCAAGTGATGCAGTTTGGATTTCCGATGGCTTCTGTGATCAAGTTTGTGTCGATCGAAAACAAATCAGCGGCGTTTGAAGGAAAATTGAATCAAACCAACGACTTGTTTTTGAGGAATGCATACAGCGATCAATTCATTTGGCAGGATTTTAAGGTTACGTTTGAGTACAACAGCAAAGGATCGGAAAAGAAACGAAGAACTACTTTTTTTTACAATTCGTCCTTCGATCACGCGGGATTGTTTACCAGTTTGGTCAGTTCCAAAATGGATACGTCAACGAATTTAAAGCAAATTTTTGGCGTTCCTTATTCGCAATTTGTGCGACTCGATAATGAATTTATCATTGGACATCCGATTGGTAGAACAAAGTCATTGAATTTTAGATTTGCGATCGGGGCAGGGTTGCCTTACGGGAATTCAACGACGTCGTTACCGTATGATTACAGTTTCTTTGCCGGTGGAGCGAATGACAACCGCGGATGGCGGGCGCGATCGCTTGGGCCAGGAAGCTACAAATATTACTTGGATACCAACCGAACAGCTACTCAAATCGGAGACTTGCGTTTGGGTGGATCCGCCGAATTTCGATTCGCGATAACCAAACTTTTCAAAGGAGCATTTTTCATGGATGCGGCGAATATTTGGACTACCAAAGACGACATCAAACGACCAGGAGGGAAGTTCACTTCGGAATGGTACAAAGAGTTGGCGCTAACAGCGGGAGTTGGACTTCGTTTGGATTTTAGTTTTTTCATTGTTCGTTTTGATCTCGGCTTGCCCATTACGAATCCTGCTTTACCTGAAGGATCACGATGGATTTTCCAATCCCGACAAGCGTATTACGATGAAGGATTAGCCGTTTTTGGATCAAGCTACAAAAGCAAAATGCCCAAACCATTTATTCCAAACGTTAACTTTGGGATCGGGTATCCGTTTTAACACGATTTTAGCGAATTGTTTTTTTAACGCTGGTCAACCGTCAAAAGCATTGATTCCTTCGGGATTTCAACTTTATTTCAGTTAAATATACCTATCTTTGACAAAAAAAAGCATTAATGGCATTTGATATATTTATCACCACTTTTTTAGTTCTACTAAACGGATTTTTTGTTGCGGCAGAGTTTGCAATTGTCAAAGTGAGGGCTTCTCAAATCGAAATGAGAGCGTTGAAAGGAAGCGGATCAGCAAAGCTTTCAGCAAAAATCGTCAACAATTTAGATGGATATTTAGCAGCTACACAGCTGGGGATTACACTTGCTAGTCTTGGTTTGGGATGGGTTGGAGAACCTGTCGTATCCAAAATCATTATCGCTTTCATGGATTTATTCGGATTGAACATTGCGGAGGCTACAGCGCATCAAATTGCATTGCCGGTTGCGTTTGCCATTATTTCGGTTTTGCACATCGTTTTTGGAGAGTTAGCACCCAAGTCCATTGCTATTCAAAAGGCGGAATCGACAACGCTGTTTGTTGCGTATCCGTTGAATTTTTTCTACATTATTTTCCGCCCGTTTATTTGGGTATTGAATGGTTTTGCTGCTGTCATCTTAAAAATGGTCGGGATCAAAACGGTACATGGTTCCGAAATTCATAGCTCCGATGAGTTGAAGTATTTGATCCAACAATCGAGTGAAGGCGGCAGCATCGAAACCAATGATTACGACATCATCAAGAATGCTTTTGATTTTTCCGTTCGGAATGCGAAGCAAATTATGATTCCAAGAAACCTTGTTGCGGCCCTGAATATTAATAATTTCAACGAAACGGAACTGGAGAAATTGTTGGAAGAAGGATACTCCCGGATCCCGTGCTACGAAGGTACGATCGATAATACAATTGGAATAATCTACATCAAAGATATTCTCAAACGCATGCGCAAGCAAGAAGAAATTGTGATTCGCGATTTGATTCGTCCCGTAATCATTATTCCGGAAAACAAGCGTATTGGGAGTTTGTTGAAAGAATTTCAGCAGAAGCACATTCACATGGCCGTGATTGTAAATGAGTTTGGCGGTATGGAAGGCATCGTGACGATGGAAGATATTATTGAAGAGTTGGTAGGCGAGATTCAAGACGAATACGACAATGAAATTCCGGTTGTTGAATCCTTGGATGAGCATACATTTAAAGTGATGGCCACCGCGCCAATCAACGACATCAATCATTATTTACCGTACGATCTGAAAGAGGACAAGAGTTTCGATACCTTGGCAGGCGTGTTGATTCAACGGTTTGGAAAAATACCAAATCAAAACGAAAAAATCCGCATCGATGACTATGAAGCAACGGTAATCGAACGTACTGGAAATAAATTGAATACGGTTGTATTAAAGTATATTGGAAACGACTTGATCGATGAAGATTAATCCGCGTTTACAGGTGTCGACATGGACCATTGGATGATTCGTTTGTCGTCGCCAACGCTGACAAATTCGGTTTCACTTTTTTTCCAAAGATCATTCACTGCGTGCGAGTGACCGCCGTGTTTGCGTTCGATCTTTTGCAGTACCTTGAACTGAAATGCATCCCAAATTTTGATCGAGTGGTCGCGACTGCATGTTGCCAATAGGTTGCCGCGATCAAGGGTGATAATTCGGTAAATACCGTAATTGTGCGCTGGAATTTCCAGGTGACATTTTTCAGATTTCCAATTCCAAACACGCAAATGTCCGTCTTTTCCTCCGCTGATGAGTAAATGCGTTTTCATGCTATGCAAACACAAACTAGTTGTACCACCGTTGTGGGCATGGAAGGATTGAATTTCATTGTAATTCGTGGTTTCAAAAATGCGAATTGTACCGTCTTGGCACGCAAGAAAGATCAATTTACCGTCGATTCCTACTAAAATTTCGCGAATTTTCCCCACTTGAAGCGGAAGAAACAGCAACAGATTCCACGTCTCAGCGTTCCAAACGGCCAAGTTTCCGTCGGCGTCGGTTGTATAGATGTGCTTTTTAAAGCTGTTCTCAACAATCGAAAAGAGGGCAGAACTGTGTTGAATGATGTGTTTTACTTCTTGTTTTTTCGCAATGTCCACAACGTGAATCGCACCATCGGTGAGACCAAAAACGAGTTGCGTTTGTGCATTGACGAGTTTCAAGCAATACATGCTTTTATCCGCCTTGACAGCAAATGCATCTTGTGTCCCGAGCACCAAATCCCAGCGCGCTACAAAACCGTCGCCAGAAGCGGTGTATGCAAAATCGGCATTTCCGTCGACTCCGTAAATAGCTGCTGAATGTCCTTTTATTTCAACTTTTTTGTGAAACATGTCCAACGGAAATTACATTTCTTCCTCTTCGTCGTCGCTATCGACTTGTTTCAGTCGCTCGGCATAATCTGCGGGCAAGAAATCAAAAAATGTATCACCGCGCAACCCAAGGCGTAAGCATTCAAGTGGAATCATTTCGTGTGGTCCAATATTTCCAAGATTGACATTTGCACCAAATAGTTTGATAAACCAAACTTGTTGATTTTTTTGAGGGGCTTCCCACAAAATATCATCCGGTTTTACCTTTGCAATGATTTTGTTAATCAGCATCGTGTGAGCAGTTCCATTGGGACGAAAAACACCAACATTTCCCGCTTCACGTCCTTCAGCAATCACTTTCCATGAACCTGCTTCTAATTCAGTTGTCATCATTTTGATCCAACGATTTGGACTGATGAGAATCCCAGAATCTTTCGATCCAACTTCGGAAAGAACAGTTCTATCTTTTGCCATGCGTCGAATCAATTCACATTTCTCGTCGTGATTTAAAATAATTGAACCGTCTGAAATTTCAGCAAGATCGAGCTTGTATTTGTCCATCAACCGAAGGTAATCTTCGAATTTTCCACGCGCGTAAAATGCTTCGAAAAGTGTTCCGCCAAAATAAGGACGAATTCCGTTTTCGCTGTATAATTTTAATTTTTCTTCTAAATTCTGAGATACATAAGAGGTTCCAAAACCAAATTTGACGATGTCGGTCAGGTGTCCGTTTGCTTCAATGAAGTTTTCCACTTCACGCAAACTAAGACCTTTATCCATCACCATAGTAATTCCATTATTTCTCGGTTTCGCAGGGCGAGCCGGTATAAAGGGTAATTCGAAATTCATATTTTTATAAATTGGAGAACAAATTTACAATTTTCACTTCGTCTTTGAGTGCAGGAAACCATGAAAAAATTTCGGTGGATTTTTCTTCATCTTCTAAAATGCAGTCAATCAGGAGTACGATTGATTCTTGTTCTTTGTTTAATAACCAGAAAACGACTGCTTGAAGCAAGTTTACGGTTATTTTTAAGTTTTCCGGGGTATCGTATGCTGCTAAAAAGAGCTTTGCGTCCAGGAGAGATTCCATATCGATTAAGTATTCGATATAGTCGCAAAGTGCTTCTTCGTTGTTGGGTTCGAACTCGAGTGCCATCAGATAGGCTTCGTTTGCATCTTCCCAACGTTCAATTTTTTCGTATGCGCCAGCTAATACGTGATAAAAACCGCCATTCACGGGGTCTAATTCAATGGCTTTCAAAATCAATTGAATTCCTTCGATGGTATGTCCCTCCAAGTCACTGACGATTCCTAGTCCCAACCAAGCTTCTGGCAAATCAGCCACAAATTCGAGACTGCGGTAATAATAATGTTTGGCAAGTTCGTAGTTTCCGAGTTGCTCTTGGCATTCACCGATGTAGCAAAGCGCCAATCCATCTTCACCGTCGATTGACATGCATTTTTCGAAATTCTCGATCGACAGTTGGAACTTATCCAACGACAAATATGCATTGCCTAAATTGAAGTAGGCTGGAGAAAAATCTTCATTGATTACCACACAATAGTCGTAGGCCCAAATCGCTTGTTCCCAATTTTCGAGCTTCGAATAGGCATTTCCCAAGTTGTACCATGCCGTGAATGAGTACGGATTTTCTTCAATGAAATCGGAATAGCATTGAATGGCTTTTTGGTATTCGCCGCTTTGATCGTAACAAAATGCAATTTCGTAAATTGCCACTTCGTTGTTTGGATTGTATTTGATCGCTTCCTCCAACACAAGTATGGCGCCCGCGTAATCGTTGCTGTTTTCGTATTCCATGGCCAAATCCAAGAAAATTTCGTCTTTATCCTCCGGCTCCGAAAGTTGCAACGCTTCGCGAAAATAACGGATCGCTCGTTTCGTGTCTCGTAATTGACTGAAAATAGATGCTTTTGTCAACATGAATTCACAGGTTGGCACTTCTATTTTTTCAATTTGCGCCAATAAATTCAAGGCTTCTTTGAGTTGTCCTGTTGCAGAAATTGCTTGCGCTTTCCGAAGAATGAACAAGGTGTTGAATGGAAAATGATCCATGCCGTGCTCCGCGCATAAATTTGCTTTTGTGTATTGTCCGTTAATTAAATAGTGATCAATGATTGCTTCTAGTTTGTCACTGTCTATGAATCCAACTGGTTCTCCCTTAAGTGATTGTTCAAATCTTTCCAGGTCTTCGTTGAAATTTCCCTCGTAATATTCGTCGTCGTTGCTAAACATAAATTTCAACTTTGAAATAAAGTTAAGGATAAATCTTGGGAGAACAAAAAAAACGTGGAATACTTTGTGGTTTTGTTGACAAATATTGGCGGACAGCAACAGGAAAATGCATCGTTTTATATCCTACATATGCATTAGTCGTTTGATTTGGTGACAATTTTCGGTGCGTTGCGATTAGGAACAACTGCTCATTGTTGACAACACGTTTCCAAGTTAAAAAGCATGTTTACTTCTTGTTGTGTGAGTGTTTTGTTGAATAATACAACATCGTCAATTTTCCCTGTGTAGTCTTTGCCTAAAAATAAGTCGCCTAGATCCTGATAACCTGGAACACTCGAACCACAGTTTCCATCGCCTGTTGATATGTTTTGTAGGGCGCCGTTTCTGTAAATCTTCATTTCCAAGCCGTT
>SSGT01000030.1 GCA_008017065.1 Crocinitomicaceae bacterium | reverse complement strand
TTATCCATCCCTTCAATGCTACCGTCCAAGAAAATGACGTTTCCTTTTCCTTGCTCTGCGAAGTTTTTAATCGCTTCAGTCCACATACTAAACAAAATCAAAGAAGTATCTAAATTCGATTCTTGCATTTGTTTGGCTGCTTCTGCCATTCCACGCGCTACTTCTTCTCTAAACAATGCAATTCCTTGTCCTCGCATTTGTGCCGCTTCTTTTTCTGCAGTTGCAGAGATTTTGATGAAATTTCCTTCTGCTTCTGCGGCTTTGGTGCGCGTAATCAAAAGTGCTTGACCTTCGTTTTCAGCAGCAGCTTTGAGGTTGTTACTCGCCACTACTTTTGCCATTGAGCGCATGACTTCTTCGTCAAATGTAATGTCGTTGAGTTGCAAATCAATCAAGTGATAACCCCATTCTTCCAGCATGACGTCTAGTTGTTCTTTGACTGCTTCCACGATATCACGTCGCAATGCTAACACTTCAGATTGCTTCTTTGTAGCTACGAATGCACGAACAGAACCTTCAATCGAACGAACCAAGGCTTGCATGAAATTGCGGTCATCGACGAATTTAAAAGCTACGTTTTTGATTGATTCTTCCGTTTGATTGATTACTGCGTACAACAACATCGCTGTAAAATTGACGTTTGCTTGGTCAATTGTTACTGCTTGAAATCCCAATTCAGCACTTCGGTTTTGGATTGAAATTTTCTTGTACACTTTTTCGATCAGTGGGATACGAAGACTTAAACCCGGGGTTAAAATACGCTGGTATTTACCGAAAATGGTAATTACCGCAACGGTTCCTTGTTGTACCGTAACGACTGAAAGCGCAATGATTCCTACAACAACAAGAATTAAAATTAGATAAATTGGCATCGCATTCTATTTTTTTAAAGTTAATATGCATAAATGTAAGTAATTAAATTAAGATCGATGCCAAATTTTAAAAGAAATCATTCGACTTTGTTGCGTGTTTCTCGAATCGCTTGTCGTATGATTTCGCCTGCTTTTCGAATTTCCGCTGTCGTGATATTTAAAGGGGGAGAAAGACGAAAACTGTAGGGGTGAGAAAGAAACCAAAAACTGATTAATCCCAATTCCAAGCAACGTTTTACAACCAATTCAACCCGTTCAAAGGAAACCATATCAAATGCAAACATCATTCCGATGCGACGAATTTCCTTGATTTCTGGCTCGTTTTGGAGCAAATCGACCAATAATTGACCTTTTCGTTCTACTTCTTCGAAATCGATTTCCGTTTGCATAACTTCTAAAAAGGCATTTGCAGCAGCGGTTATCACTGGATTTCCGCCAAAGGTTGTGATGTGTCCTAGCATCGGACGGTATGTGAATTCGTACAGGTTTTCTTTCGAAGAAACCAATGCACCTATCGGCAATCCGCCACCCAGTGCTTTCCCTAATGTTAGTACGTCAGGAACGACACCGCTGTGTTCGAAAGCAAACATTTTTCCTGCGCGTCCCATCCCGCATTGGATTTCGTCGAATATCAACAAGGCTCCGACTTCGGTGCAGCGTGCGCGTAAGGCTTGTAAATATGCGTCGGATGCGACTCGAACGCCTGCATCTCCTTGCACGGTTTCAAGAATCACTCCTGCCGTCTTGGTGGTGATTTGATTCAGATCCTCAAAATTCTGATGCCGAATGAATCGAACATCTGGCAGCAACGGACGGAATGCAATTTTCTTGACTTCGTTTCCTGAAACACTCATCGAGCCGTGCGTACTTCCGTGATACGAACCTCGGAAGGAAACCAATTCGGATCTTCCCGTGACCCGTTTCGCTAATTTCAACGCGGCTTCGTTGGCTTCTGTACCTGAATTGACTGGATAAACGCAGTTTAATGAATCGGGTAGGAGCGACGTTAATCGTTCTGCAAATTGCAAGTTTGAATCTTGGATAAATTCGCCATAAACCATCACGTGCAAATACTTATCCGTCTGTTTTTTGATCGCTTCAACTACTTTCGGGTGTCGGTTTCCGATGTTGTTCACCGCTACACCCGAAATCATATCCATGTACGCTTTTCCCGATTTGTCGTAAATGTAAAGACCTTCAGCTCGTTCGACATCAATCAAATATGGAAAAGGATTGGTTTGACCAAGGGTCTCTAAAAATGTTTTTTTTCGATCCATAATTTGTTCAAAAAAAAGGGGACGGATGAATCCTTCCCCTGAATCTATGTTCGATTTTTGTTATGCGTTTTTACGTGCAATCACTTTCAGTGCAGCCGCTACCACATTGTCGGTATCGATTCCATATTTGGTCATCAATTCCATTGGGGTACCACTTTCTCCAAAGGTATCGTCAACAGCGACAAATTCTTGTGGAACGAGTAGGTTACGCGTCAAAACTTGTGCAACAGATTCGCCCAATCCACCAGCAATCATGTGTTCTTCAGCAGTAACCACACATTTTGTTTTTGCAACGGATTTCAAGATTGCTTCGGTGTCTAACGGTTTGATGGTGTGCATGTTGATTAATTCTACAGATACACCTTGTGCTTCCAGTTTTTTTGCAGCTTCAATCGATTTCCAAACCAAATGTCCACACGCAATGATTGTCACGTCCGTTCCTTCCAACAACACATCGGCTTTTCCAATCACAAATTCAGCATCTGGTTTTGTGAAAATTGGCATCACAGGTCTTCCAAAGCGCAAGTAAACAGGACCCTCGTGATCTGCAATGGCAATTGTTGCTTGTTTGGTTTGATTGAAATCACACGGTACGATTACAGCCATGTTTGGCAACATTTTCATCATTCCGATGTCTTCCAAAATTTGGTGTGTCGCACCGTCTTCCCCAAGGGTTAATCCAGCGTGAGAGGCACAGATTTTCACGTTTTTGTTGGAATAAGCTACCGATTGACGAATTTGATCGTAAACCCTTCCCGTCGAAAAATTAGCGAATGTTCCAGTGAATGGAATCTTCCCACCAACGGTCATCCCTGCGGCCATGCCAATCATGTTTGCTTCTGCAATTCCAATTTGGAAGAAACGGTCTGGATTTTCTTTTTGAAATGCATCCATTTTCAAAGAACCCGTAAGGTCGGCACAGAGTCCTACTACGTTTGGATTTTTCTTTCCTAGTTCTTGTAAACCTTCTCCAAATCCAGAGCGGGTATCTTTGTTTCCGAAAATTTCAAATTCAATCATTTTTCTGTTATTATAAGTTCAACGTGGTTGTCTTGTTTGATACAATTCTAAATTCTTTTTCAAAGGTGTAAGCCGTTGAGCGCAGTTGCTTTTGACGGTAAACGACCTTGTATAATCCCGGTTGTAAATTCCAATTTCCGGTCAATAAAACGGGATCAATGTTGCACACCCATTCCCACGTCCCGTTGGGCATAGATACGAAAATTTGCGCTGCGATTGGAGTACTTGTTTTGTACGTCAACATGCCTGGTGCAATTACATCAATGGTCGTGGTGGTACTTTGCGAAATGTCAACGGTCATGAAGGTACGTGGCAAGGTCAAAATTTCGATGTCGTATTTTCCAACAATGTATTTGTCTGTTGTATTGATTTGTTGCACATTCAGCGTTTGTCCTTTGTTTGCTTCCATGACTCGTGTTTCGATCGTGAAAGCACGTTGCGCGTTGGAAAGGCGCATTTTTAAGTTTCCTTGCGGAGCATTTACAACAATCGTGTTGTGCGTATTTCGCTGAATACTGATGTCTTTTTTCTCAACTTTTGGGATGGTATTGACTAACAAATCGTATTTGAATGCAGGATCCATAACCAACGTATCTGGATTTCCTTTTCGGTTGAGGGTATGTACAAATGTATATTTGATTTTTTTCGTCCCAGCCTCGTATAAAAACATCGTTACATCCGTTTCGATTGGTTTTCCGTTGATGTCATTGAGGTTGATTTGAGCCGTGGTGTTGACCAATGTTTTGGAAACAACGTTATTTAACACATATTTGAAAGCGGAGCGCGTTTCTGCTTCGGTGTATTGCCCAATGCATTTGAACTTTTCTAAGTAGGAGAGATCCAATCCCAATCCGATTACAAATGGCGTGACATTGATGTTTTTATCTTTCAACTTTTTAGCAATCACACACGGATCGTTATCACATGCTTCCAAACCATCTGTTATCAGAATGATGATGTTACGTGCGGTCATGTCCGGAAAATCTCCCGCTGCGGCCTCTAACGAACGTGCAATCGGAGTCGTTCCCTTCGCAAAGATGGTCGCTAATTTGTATTTGACGTTGTCGAAATTGTCTTTTGAAAAAGGGACTTCCAATTTGGTATCGGCACAATCTTGATACGTTGCTGTAATGGGCGACTGATGTCCATACACCCGCAAAGCGATTTCAAGATTAGGTGTTCCACGCAAACTATCAACGGTTTTTGCAAGCAACTCTTTCGCTGCTTCGATGCGGGTTTGCTCGCCCCATTTGGCGTTCATACTGTTGGAGGCATCTAAAATGAAAAGAATACGCGTTAGTTTCTCCTGACTTCCCACGAAAGTGGAAATCAATAGGAAGAAAGCAAATACGATTTTCTTTAAATTCATACGATTCGATACACGTTAACTCGATTTCTTTGGAAAGATACACAAATCGTTCCAAGCTGCAGATTTAGTAATCGCCTAAGGTCTCTGGAAGTTGACTCAGTGCGTTTGCTAATTGTTCAGGGTTAGGTGCAACACCATGCCATTTATGACTTCCGATCATGAAATCAACGCCTTGTCCCATTTCCGTTTTCATAATAATTACTACTGGTTTTCCGTTGCCTGAAAGTGCTTTTGCTTCTGCCATCGTTGCTTTTATTTCGTCGATACGATGTCCGTCCATTTCCAATACGATCCAACCAAACGCTTCCCATTTTCCACGCAAATTTCCGAGCGAAAGTACTTGGTCTACATCTCCGTCGATTTGGCGACCGTTGTAGTCGATCGTTGCAATCACATTGTCAACCTTATTGGCCGCCGCATACATCGCCGCTTCCCAAATTTGACCTTCTTGCAATTCTCCGTCTCCATGTAGCGTATATACAATTCGATCGTCGCCGTTTAATTTTTTGCTCGCTGCTGTTCCCAATGCAACAGATAAACCTTGACCTAAAGAACCGGAAGCCATACGGATTCCTGGCAATTTTTTGTCAGTACTTGGATGTCCTTGCAGGCGTGTACCTAATTTCCGAAATGTTCCCAATTCAGCAGTTGGGAAATACCCTGCACGTGCCAAGACACTGTACCACATCGGCGAAATATGACCGTTGGAAAGGTAAAAAATATCCTCTCCAATACCGTCCATTGAAAACGAAGCTGGATTGTGCTTCATAACTTCGAAATAAAGGACAGTTGCGAAATCAGTGCAACCTAACGATCCTCCTGGATGTCCAGAATTTACGGCTGCAACCATTCTTAAAATATCTCTTCTTACTTGTGAAGCAATTCTTTCGAGTTCTAAAGTCTCCATATTTTGAGTTTTCAATTATTTGGTGCCAAAATTAGGGTTTTATATTCACTTCACCGATGTTGGAGTGACGTTTTTTAGCTAAAAATTACGTTCTACGTTCGGAGCGTTAAGAATTCAACTTTCCAGTTGCTGTTCTCCGATTTTTTTCTCACCGATCCCTCCATGCAATTCGCAATTGGAACCTCTTCGCTCGTGAAATTGGTAAAAATGAGCTTAGACAGCGCAACGATGAACAGATTTGAAATCAGGTCACTGGAATTATACTGAAAAATTAACACGTTTCTTGCTTGGCGAACTTCCACCAATCAATCCAAAAGCTGTATTTTTGAAACGTTCAATTGGTATGTATCAATGCATTTATTTATGACAAGTCAAGTTAAAGTTATAGGAGTAAACGGTTTTGGAAGAATTGGAAGGTATTTTACCCGATTGAGTTTGCAACAAGCGTCACTCGATGTTGCGGTTGTGAATGATTTAGCGCCGATTGAGACCTTAGCTCATTTGTTTAAATACGACAGCGTTCACGGTGGTTTGAAAGTAGATTTTAAGCGCGAAGGAAATGCCTTGGTTTTTGAAAATGGAAAAAAAATTGTGTTTACACAGGAGAAAAATCCAGCAAACATTCCGTGGTCGGAGTACGGAGTAAACTACGTTTTAGAATCTACCGGCTTGTTTTTGACGCGAGAAACAGCCCAAGCACATTTAGGTGGGACTGTGCAAAAAGTCATTTTGAGTGCACCAGCCAATGACGATACAAAAACAATCGTACTGGGGGTCAACGATTCATTGATTGAAGCGACGGATATTATTCTTTCCAACGCATCATGTACTACCAATTCTGCAGCGCCATTGGTTCAAGTATTATTGGAAATGGCAGAAATTGAAAGTGCATACATCACAACTATTCACAGTTATACCAC
>SSGT01000110.1 GCA_008017065.1 Crocinitomicaceae bacterium | reverse complement strand
TACAGGAATTTGATTATGCAGGTTCTCAAGCAGCACGTTCGTTGAGAGAAGAAGGTATCGAAGTTACGTTAATTAACTCGAATCCAGCAACCATCATGACCGATAAGGTTGTTGCAGATAACATTTATTTGTTGCCTTTGGAGCCCGAAAGTATCGTTGAAATTCTAAAAAAACACAAAATCGACGCTGTATTGCCAACGATGGGAGGTCAAACCGCTTTGAATTTAGCGATTCAGTGTGATGAGATGGGAATTTGGGAAGAGTACGGTGTTGAAATGATTGGTGTGGACATCAAAGCGATTGAAATTACAGAAAATCGCGAGGCTTTCCGTGAATTGATGGGACAAATTGATGTTCCGATGGCACCGCAACAAACGGCAAAATCCTTTTTGGAAGGAAAAGAAATTGCTCAAAAATTTGGTTTTCCCTTGTGTATTCGCGCTTCGTACACCTTAGGTGGTGCGGGCGCATCGATTGTTCATGATCCAAAAGAATTTGACGGATTGTTGGAACGCGGATTGCAACTTTCACCGATTCACGAAGTCATGATTGATAAGGCTTTATTGGGTTGGAAAGAATTTGAGTTGGAATTATTACGTGATTCCAACGACAATGTGGTAATCATTTGTTCGATTGAGAATTTCGATCCGATGGGAATTCACACGGGAGATTCGATCACTGTGGCACCAGCGATGACGTTGTCGGATACGACATTTCAAAAAATGCGCGACATGGCGATCAAAATGATGCGTTCGATCGGAAATTTTGCGGGAGGTTGTAACGTGCAGTTTGCCGTTTCACCAGACGATGCAGAAGACATCATCGCCATTGAAATCAATCCACGTGTTTCACGTTCTTCAGCCTTGGCTTCGAAAGCAACTGGATATCCGATTGCAAAAATCGCTTCCAAGTTGGCGATTGGTTATCACTTGGATGAATTAAGTAATCAAATTACGAAAAGTACGTCCGCGTTGTTTGAACCAACGCTGGATTATGTAATCGTTAAAATACCCCGATGGAATTTCAATAAGTTCCCTGGAACGGATCGCCGTTTGGGACTTCAAATGAAATCTGTAGGTGAAGTAATGGGAATCGGAAGATCGTTCCAAGAAGCTTTGCAAAAAGCATGTCAATCGTTGGAAATCAATCGAAATGGATTGGGTGCCGACGGAAAAGAATTGACCGATCAAGCAGCGATTTTATATTCGCTAGAAAATGCAAGTTGGAACCGTTTGTTTCATGTGTATGACGCGATCAAATTAGGAATTCCATTCAAAACGATTCACGAAAAAACACGCATTGATATTTGGTTTTTGAAACAAATCGAAGATCTAATCAAATTAGAGCGCAAAATCGAGAAATACCACTTAGACAACATCCCGAAAGAGTTGTTGTTTACAGCCAAACAAAAAGGATACGCCGACCGACAAGTTGCCCATTTGTTGCGTTGCTTGGAATCCGAAGTGTACAACAAGCGCACAGAAATGGGAATCCAACGCGTTTACAAATTGGTAGACACATGTGCAGCCGAATTCGAAGCAAAAACACCGTATTACTACAGCACGTTTGAGTACGAAAACGAAAGTGTAGTTTCCGACCGCAAGAAAGTAATTGTACTGGGTTCTGGTCCAAACCGAATTGGACAAGGAATTGAGTTTGATTACAGTTGTGTTCACGGCGTGTTGGCCGCAAAAGAATGTGGTTATGAAACCATCATGATCAACTGTAATCCAGAAACCGTTTCAACCGATTTCGATACGGCTGACAAATTGTATTTTGAGCCTGTTTTTTGGGAACACATTTACGATATCATTAAACACGAAAAACCAGAAGGTGTCATCGTTCAGTTGGGTGGACAAACCGCATTGAAATTGGCGGAGAAATTGGAGCGTTTTGGGATCAAAATCCTCGGAACTAGCTTCGAAGCATTGGATTTGGCTGAAGATCGTGGACGTTTTTCGAAAGTGTTGGAAGACAACAACATTTTGTTTCCGAAATACGGAATCGTAGAAGACGCAGAACAAGCGATTGAACTGTCCAAAGATTTAGGTTTTCCGTTGTTGGTGAGACCTTCCTATGTATTGGGAGGACAGAAAATGAAAATCGTCATCAACGAAGAAGAGCTTGAGCACCACGTGGTGGATATCATCGGAGAAATGGGGTCGAATCAAATTTTGTTAGACCATTTCATCGGCGGTGCAATCGAAGCAGAAGCGGATGCGATTTGTGACGGAGAAGATGTTTACATCATTGGAATCATGCAACATATTGAACCTGCTGGGATTCACTCAGGCGATTCGTATGCGGTACTTCCACCATACAACTTAGGTGATTTCGTTTTGTTGCAAATCGAAGAAATCACCAAAAAAGTGGCGTTGGCATTGAAAACAGTTGGATTAATTAACATTCAGTTTGCAATCAAAGACGACAAAGTATATGTGATTGAAGCCAATCCTCGTGCGTCACGCACTGTTCCATTCATCGCAAAAGCGTATGACGAACCGTATGTAAATTACGCAACGAAAGTGATGTTAGGACACGCGAAAGTGAAAGATTTCAATTTCCAACCACGCAAAGAAGGATATGCAATCAAAATCCCGGTTTTCTCGTATGAGAAATTCCCAGATGTTAAAAAGGAATTGGGGCCAGAAATGAAATCTACCGGAGAAGGTATTCGCTTCATTAAAACGTTGAAAGATCCTTTCTTTACGAAGATTTATGCGGAACGAAATATGCACTTATCGCGTTAATGTATGGGGTTGATACGAACCGTATTGTTGATCATCGGTGTGATTGTCGCGTTGCGATTTATCGGTCAATTGATGATTGCAAAGCGCAATTTGGACGAAGAACGAAAATCCAAAGCAGAATTGGATCGTTTGAACAAATTGAAGAAGCACGTTGAGAAGAACCAAGGCAAAGTAACGCTTGTTTCAAAAAACAACTCCACTTCTGGTCCGTATGAAGATGTTGACTACGAAGAAGTGAAAAAATAAAATTCAAAATCCATGAGAATCTCTATTTTCATGGATTTTTTGCTTTTCGTTTCGTTCACATGATTGCTTTGCTTATCTTCATCCCAAATTTTCAAAAAAAATAAATAAGAAGTTACATCGTTTTGCGATGTACAACCAATGTAAAATAAATGCAAACTATGAATTTAAAACAATTTTTTACAAAAAACTGGGTCCATTTTGTAGCTGTTTTGGTGATGGTCGTGTTGACTGTCGGTTATTTCAGTTTACAATTTAGCGGCTACGGATTGAAGCAACACGATATCGAGCAATTCAGCGGAGCATCGCACGAGGTACAAGATTATCGCGAGCGAAATGGCGAAGAAATTCTGTGGACAAATTCCATGTTTGGAGGAATGCCTGCGATTCAAATTTCGGTGATTTATGCAGGGAATTTTATCAAATCGTCGGTTGATGTATTTTTAAAAATGTTGCCACCACCAGCCGGAATCACGTTGTTGTGTATGCTCGGTTTTTATATTCTTACGCTGTGTTTGCGCATCAATCCGTGGATTGGTCTCTTAGGATCGATTGCTTTTGGATTTGCGAGTTACGACATTATCATCATTCAGGCAGGGCACAACTCAAAGGCGTTGGCCGTTGCATTTATGCCTCCAGTTGTGGGCGGATTTTTATTGGCGTATCAGCGCAACATCAAATGGGGTGTTATACTTTCTGCGTTGTTTATGACGATTGAAATCAGTATGAACCACTTGCAAGTAACTTATTATTTGGGTATTTTGTTGTTTGGATTGGGCGTCGTGATGTTCGTTGACGCTATTCGCAAAAAAACGATCAAAAATTTTGCATTTGCAACTGCAGGAATTCTCGCCGCTTATTTGATTTCTGTTTTCATCAACTATGGAAACATCATGTTGACGTCCGATTATGCGAAATATTCGATTCGTGGGGCAAACGACATCACATTGAATGCCGACGGTACCTCAAACACGGCCAACGCGACGACAGGATTAGACAAAGACTACGTCACGCAATACAGCAATGGAATCGGCGAATCGGTGACCTTGATTTCTCCGTATGTCAAAGGATCCTCTGCTGGAGCTTTTGGAAACACGCATTTTGCGGAGCAAGTAGAATCAATGGATTTATCTTCGCAAGAAATGAATGACATCTTGAATGGAAGTCCCTCGTATTGGGGAGATCAACCAATTGTTTCGGGTCCTGCGTACATCGGAATTGTCGTATTTTTCTTAGCGATTCTAGGAATGTTTTTCTTGAAATCTCCCGTCAAGTGGGCACTTCTGTTGGTTTCTATCTTGGCATTGGCGCTTTCGTGGGGGAAAAACTTCATGGGCTTGACCGATTTCTTTTTGGAAAATATCCCAGGGTACAACAAGTTTCGAGCACCCACAATTATCGTTGTTGTGATCGAATTGTGTTTGCCGCTTCTTGGGGTTTTGTTTCTCGACAAATTGTGGAGAAAGCGTGAAGAATTGAAAGCGAAGAAGAAAACCTTCTTGATCGTTTCGGGGGTGACGTTGGTATTTTTGGTCGGAATCAAAGTGGTTGGATTAGGCGATGGATATTTGTCGTCTGCTGAAAAAGAGCAATTGGCAAATTTGCCTGCAAACATGCGTGCGCAAATCTTGGCGTTGACACCCGATCAACAAGCGCAATACCAAGTAGATATTACCAATCCAGCGCAAGTAGATGCATTTGTGAATGCACAAGTGGGTCCCGCGTCGAAGCGTTATGAAAATGTCGTAGAAGTGCGGAAAGAAATTTTCCATTCCAGCATGAATCGCTCCATTTTGTTTTTGATTTTAGCGGTTGGAGCATTGGCCCTGTTTTTCTACACGGAATTGAAATCCGAATTTGTGGTTGCCGGTTTGTTGGTTATCGTAGCTGCCGATTTGATTCCTGTTTCCAACAATTACCTTGGTTCACAAGAAGAGGGAGATGGATACCGATACTGGGATTTGAAAGCAAATACCCTGTATCCAAATGTAGAATCTCCGGCTGATGTAGCAATTTTAGAAAGTGAACTTGCTGCAAATCCAAGT
>SSGT01000104.1 GCA_008017065.1 Crocinitomicaceae bacterium | reverse complement strand
TCCGTGCGCGAATAAAATCCAATGATCTATTCACCGTGATCCTATAAATCCACGTGCTCAATTGTGCGTCGCCACGAAATGAATCAGCAGCTTGAAACACAGAAACAAAAACATCCTGCGTGATTTCTTGAGCATCCTCCGTATTTTGAACATAGTGAAGTGCCAAGTTATAGACTTGGTTTTTATACAATTCAACTACTTGTTCAATATTCAATGCACAATGGTGTTAATTACCGCGACAAAAACGGATGTTCTCCTACTTCAAAATGTATTTCAGTACGTTCCCATTTACCTGCACAAGATACAATCCTGGAACGTTCGTGGGCATATCGACGGAAACTATTTTTTCATGAAGACCTGCTATTTCCGCAATCAATTGTCCGTTTACATTCCTAATTTGCACGTTTTCGATTGGATCAACGGAAGCAATTTGAAATTTCCCTTCCGAAGGATTCGGAAACAAGAAGTATGGATGCATCGTTTTTTGCTCGTCAATGCCTGCAATGCAATTGAAATAATTAAATGTGGGTGTGTTCATTTCAAATTCACCCGTTCCATTTGGACAGCGCTGCATGGAAATATCTGCTAGTTGGTCAATAAAGGTAATGCTATCCAACACGGTGCCGTCGACATACGACAAAACAATGCTTTCACCATTCGCCGACAACTTGAAATTTGCATGAAACCCACTTTGCGTCGTGTCGTTGTCTGCCCACACAATGACATATCCATTCGCAGGAATCGTAGCGTAGTCAGGAAACTTCCATTGTAGCGGATTTACAGCATTGTCAGACAAATACACCCCCTTTAAACTGAACGGTTGAGTTGTATTGTTGTGTAATTCGATCCAGTCTTCAAAATCACCGTTTGGATCAACTTGCGTTTCCGTATTGACCGCCATGAATTCATTAATAACAACTTGACCAGAAGAAATTTGTGGAATTACTGCTTGAATTGAAAAAAATTCATGTTCGGCACGTTGCGGATAGAAAATACCAGCGTTGTTATTTTCGGCATACACGTAATACTGAATTGTTGCAGCTTCGACTGGGATCGACGCGCCAAATACAAAATCTCCAGCGGCGCCATCGTTGTGATTGCCATCGTCATACATGGTTATTTTTATGAATCGATCACTTGCCGTTGAACGGTATCCAACATAGACAGATGTTGCCAAATTGGTAGTTGCAGAAATCCAAATCGTAGAATTCAACAGCGGTGAGCTATTCGAGACTTCAACAGCCGAAATACTTGGAGCAACAGCGGTAAACTCAGCTTGCGATAGTAAATACGTTGCACGGGCGTTCATCAAATTGGTGATACCGGGCGCACTCGACATGCCCGCGTTTACATCCGAAGTCAGGTTGGATTGAAACTGCGAATACGTAAAAAATTTGTTGACATCTGTGTTTACGGACGTTGCAATCAGTGCTTGCAAGGCTTGTGCAGACGTGCTGTACGATCCATTGCTGAAATTTTCTGCCAAAATCGTTTTCAAATGTGCGACATACATTCGCTTGTAGGTAGGAATAGCCAACAATTCCTGAACCAAGGGCCACTGTGTGTCGTTTAAATGGAGTAGGTGCGACATTTGTTGTTTGGACGACGTCGAAGTTAGGTTACTTGTTCCCGTTTGACTAAAAGTACCAAATGCTTCATTCAAATCCCAAACGACGGGATTGAATCGGTTGTTGTCGTCTTTGTATAGATAATAGTTTTGTGCAAAACCACCGATGTAACTGTCTAAATTTACTACCGCATTGTCAAACGAAAGCATCCACAGTACCCGATCCACATCTACAAGTTCCTCCACCGATGAAGTATAATTTTTCAAAGTATCGGCGAGGTGAATTAAATCACTCCATCCGTAATCGCTCTTCATTTCATACGCTGCATAATACGACGCACTGTCGGTGCCCAAGTATACTAAATTCGGTTTTGCTGAACTTCCCGGACCGGCACCACCAATTGGATTGCATTTAACGAAGGTATTATCAGTAGAGTAGAAGTGCTTTCCAACAAACTTTTTGGAAACAGATTCCGAACTTACGTACAACCCGATCAAATTTCCATTTACGTACACATTTGCATAATTGGATAGCGGTGCGTGCATGTACTGACGTAAAATTTGGTATCCCAATACCTCGCGTACAAACGAAGGATCTTTCGCAACGTTACTCAATTTCAAGTCGGTATAACCGCCGTAATCGTGCGCTTTGTAGGTATCCAATTCGATGTGAAACGGATTCTTCGCTTGATTGGCATTGTAGGTGCTATTGCCTTTGTATTTTACACCCACACTATCAAATACAACACCATTGATTTCAACCGTTTGTGCCATGATGTAGCCGTCGCTTCCAGCAGTAGCGGTATCAAGCATGTAATCCCA
This sequence comes from Crocinitomicaceae bacterium, assembly GCA_008017065.1. GTDB lineage: Bacteria > Bacteroidota > Bacteroidia > Flavobacteriales_D > Crocinitomicaceae > JAQVCM01. The sequence goes on along the minus strand of SSGT01000104.1, from coordinate 4,965 downwards.
ATTGCTTTGCGCAAACGTGATGCGAATGGTTTGAATGGTATTGAGATCATATAAATCTTGTGCTGCTGCACCGAACCAAAATGTGGTACAACCAATTAAAAAGAAAAATCTTTTTAGTGAATGTGTGTAATAAAAGTGTGTTGTTGTCATGAACTCGTGTTTATTCGTTGGACGATGAAGTTCGAATTTTCCTTCGTTCCACACACATTTATTTTGAAATCAAATAAAACGTAGTTCATTGAAACGAAAGAACGTTGATCGTGTCCTCGAATTGGCGTGGTGCGAGATTATACGTTGGGTATTGCTTTGAATCTATTTTTGCGGATGAGATTTCCCCAAAATACCTGCGAATTCTTCCTGTCCGCGTGGCAGTCGCTTCAAGTTTGTAAGTAGTGTAAAGGTTCTTTCCAACCGTTTGTTCGGACTTTTAACTTGTAAAATTGTGTAGATGATGTAGCGTCGTTTTCCGAGCGGAAGCGACAAAAAACGATCGTTGGCTTCGTCGTCTTGCTTGAGAAATTCTTCCAATTCGACGGGAAATTCCATGCCGTACTCACTTGTATCTTCGGTGAGTACGACTGAAACTAATTCGTCTAAATGCAATTGATTTTGTTTTAAAAGCTGACTTTTGACAGCGATATAACCCGTTTGATTTCCCAACGAAACAACGCCACCATGCCATTGATCGGAGCCGTTAATGGAAATCAGCAATCGCTGATTGTACAGATTTTTTTGGTCTTCCTTTCGGAAGTGAAGCAGTGCTTCCAGTGGAATTTCCACGTAGAACAATTTCAATTTTTCGAGCCGTCGGATGTACGTTTGATAACTGAAATTATCCATGCTGCTTAATTTGGCTTTACTGCACCAACCGCTAATTTCATGCGCAAAACACGTTTTGCAGATGCATCCACTTGTGCTTTGAAAGCGGCATCTTTGCGGTATTTTTGAAGGATTTCAGTAAATGCTTTTTCCGTATTAACGGGCATCAATACGATATCTACACCCGCTTCGACAGCTTTTAAATCGCACTGAGGAACTGCCGTAACGCCCCCCATATTCATTGCATCCGTCACAACCAATCCTTTGAATTTCATTTCGTTACGCAACAAGTCTGTAACAATCACTTTCGATAGTGTTGCAGGCAAACCTTTTGTGTCGTATTTCGGATTATTCTTTACCGCTAAATGTCCGATCATCACGGATAAAACGCCATCCTGAATCAAGGTTGGGTAGTTTGAAATTTCTTTCAATTCACCATCAATTACTTGCAATGATTTATGCGTGTCGCCAGAAACCAAGCCATGACCCGGAAAATGTTTTGCGGTTGCGATAATTCCATTTTGCTGCATCTGCATAATAAATGCATTCGACCAAGGAATAATGTTCGCTGGTACAGCGCCAAAACTTCTAAAACCTACCGTTTTGTTGGGCGACATATCCACGACGGGCGCAAAGTTGTAATTGATCCCAATGTCGTTCAAATCTTTTGCAATCGTGTCAGCGCACGCACGCACTTCGTCAACGGATTTCAATTCGTTTGCCTTCTTCACGATCGATGAACCAGCAATTTTACGGTTAACCAAACTTGGTTCCGCATCTGCACTGTATAAAAAAGGAACGTTTCCGAGTGTTACGTTCATCGCTTCAAAATCATTGATCCATTTTGTGAATTCCGCTTTCGTTCCATTCAACATCAAAACTCCGCCAATCATACGCTTGTTGATTTGTGCTTTGATGGTTGCTTCCGTTTGTCCCAAACGCCCAACGGCAGGCATCAATAACTGCGCAACGATCGCCGTGTCATCTAAGGATTGAAAGATTTTTTCAACATCGGCATCTAACTGCTTATTTTCGCTCAAAAAATCAGACAATTGGTAAGAGACTTCGACTTTTGGAAGTTGAACAACTGGCTTTTTCGCCTCTTTAACGGGTGCATTTTGCGCACATGCTTGCATTAGAATGGCCGTAAGACCAAACGCGTAAAAATATTTTTTCATGTTATTTGACTTGCTAATTTTGCGTAAAATTACGTGAATCGCTCCACGGATAAATCAATAATCGATCCAATTACCACGAATCAAATGTGAATAACTGTATTTGTGCAACGATTTTTTACTTGCGAATGACCTGAATCGAGTAGTCCGTACCGATTTTGATAATTTGCGACGCGGCGGTTCGCACTTCCTCCAAACGCTCTTCGACCACAAAATCGACGTTTTCTTTGATCGACGGATGAATATCGGCGAAGCATGTTGGATTGGGTTCTCCCGATAAATTAGCGGAAGTTGAAACCAACGGTTTGCGCATGGCACGAATCAATTTCAAACACAAGGGATCTTTTGTAACACGAATTCCAACCGATCCGTCAGATGCAAGCACGGTTGGAGCGAGGGAACGTGCACCTGAGTAAATGATTGTCAGCGGTTTATCTGCCAAATCGACCAAATCATAGCACACATCGGGAAAATCCGGGATGTATTTTTCGATCATCTGAACGCTGTCAACCAAAATCACAAAACTTTTCTCTGCCGGACGGTTTTTGATTTGCATGATTTTTTGACACGCAGCGTCATTGGTTGCATCGCATCCAATTCCCCAAATTGTATCGGTGGGATACAACAATGTACCTCCGTTTTTTAATGTTTCTAGTGCATCCATCTTATTTCAATAAATCAGGTCTTCTCGCCAAAGTTCGCGCCATTGCTTGTTCTTCTCTATACTTTTCAATTTTGTTGAAATCTCCTGAGAGCAATACTTCGGGTACTTTCATTCCGTCAAATTCAGGTGGACGTGTGTACACTGGAGGCGAAAGCAGGTTGTCCTGAAAGCTATCCGTGAGTGCAGACGTTTCGTCGTTCAAAACTCCGGGTAACAAACGCACCACACTGTCTACCAAAACAGCAGCCGCTAATTCACCTCCCGAAAGTACGTAGGATCCAATCGATATTTCTTTCGTGATGTATCGTTCGCGGACACGTTCATCAACTCCTTTGTAATGTCCACACAAAATCATTAGGTTTTCCTTCAAACACAACTGATTGGCATGCGTTTGCTCCAGTAATTCTCCATCCGGAGTCATGTAAATGATTTCGTCGTAGGTGCGTTCTGCTTTCAATTTTTCGATCACAGCAGCGATTGGTTCGATACTCATGACCATTCCTGCACCACCGCCATATTGGTAATCATCCACATTTTTGTGTTTGTTGGTCGCATAGTCACGGATGTTGTGAATGTGAATTTCAACCAATTGTTTGTCTTGTGCTCGTTGCATGATCGAAGCCGAAAACGGACCTTCGAGCAATGCGGGGAGTATGGTGAGAATATCGATGCGCATACTGCAAAGGTAAATGAAAATAAAATTCACAACTCGTTTTTGTTGAAATCAACCCTTTCTTTTTCTCTGTTTTCCAAACGATAGTTCGTATTTTTGAAGCAATGAAACTGTTTCGACTCCTTGATCGTGCGCTTGTCGACTATAATTTTTTTATAGCTTTTGCAGCAGTATCGCTACTTTGGCTGGTAGATTTTCAGTTTGACGCACAACTTCAAGTAGCAAGTTATTGCTTTTTATTTACGTCTACTTTACTGACCTACAATGTTTTTCGAACTCCATATCAATCGATTTCTCATTTTTGGAATAACCGAAACATGCGTTTTTACATCGTTGTTGGCAGTGGATTCGTTGCATCAATCTGTTTTCTTCAGTTCGAAATCGGTTTGCAAGTCATGTTCGTTGTGCTCGGTTTTTTAACAGCGAGTTATAAGTTTTCATTTTTCAAGATTCCATCACTGCGTGAGATTCCATTTTTGAAATTGCCAGTAATTACAGCGGTTTGGGTCGCTTCAATTGCAATCTTCTTGATACATCGCCCCGTAAATCCCGCGATATACATGGAGTTTCAAGTGTTGATGTACATGCAAGTATTTCTGTTCATTGCCATCACGATTCCATTTGATGTCTTTGGATTGATTGAAGACGACATGCCTACGATTCCAAATCATTTCGGTACGCGAAAAGCGCTCTTATTCTCGAAAATAGCTATCCTGATCTATGGGATGTTGCCGCTTATTTTTGGAATTGAACGATTTTTGATCCCCGCGATTAGTGTCACACTGATTACTTTTGGCGTGATTCAGTTTACTGAAAAATTGAAAGACAAAGCCATTCAATACTACTGTTTAGACGGAATTTTGATCGTTCAAACGCTTGTTTATTTTCTGTTTCAACAGGATCAATAAGATAGAGTTTTCACAAGTAATGTGTTAGCAAGTTCTCCTTTCTTGCGCGCGAAAACCATTCTTAAATTGTAATTTTACACCTCGCTTGTCGGATAGTTGACCAAGCACAAAATTGTTTCAAATGAAAGTACATTTTATAGCGATAGGAGGAAGCGCGATGCACAATTTAGCGATTGCGTTGAGCAGAAAAGGAGTTGAAGTTTCAGGTTCTGACGACGAAATCTTTGAACCTTCGCGTACACGACTTGAAAAACAAGGGATTTTACCGGAGTCTATCGGTTGGTATCCCGAAAAAATTCATTCGGAATTGACGGCGATAATTTTAGGAATGCATGCGCGTGAAGACAATCCTGAATTGCTCCAAGCCAAGTCGCTCGGAATTCCTGTTTTCTCGTATCCTGAATATTTGTACGAACAAAGTAAGAATAAAAAACGCATCGTGATCGGTGGAAGTCACGGAAAAACAACGATTACATCGATGCTATTGCACGTCGTTTCCAAGTTAGAAATCGAAGCCGATTACATGGTGGGAGCGCAATTAGACGGTTACGACTGCATGGTAAAACTTACGGAAACAGCACCTTACATGATTTTGGAAGGTGACGAGTATCTAAGTTCGCCCATCGATCGTCGTCCGAAATTTCATTTGTACAAACCCGATGCAGCCTTGTTGAGTGGAATTGCGTGGGATCACATCAATGTTTTTCCAACGTTTGACAACTATGT
>SSGT01000111.1 GCA_008017065.1 Crocinitomicaceae bacterium | reverse complement strand
CAATTTTTTCATTCGCGATTGAAATTTGAATAAAAGTAAGGAAGCAAAATGAAAAAGTCAATCTTTTGTTCAAAATTCGTGTAAATCGGCTGTTGAATCCCGCCAACTCATGAATTTGAAGTTTCCGAAGCACGATCCCAAAAAACGTAATTTGGCGAAATGCAAACTTTCTGAACATGACGGAAGATTTCTCACTTTTGGTGAAGCGCAAACGCAGGAATTTGAAGTTTCCGAAGCACGATCTCAAAAAACGTAATTTGGCGAAATGCAAACTTTCTGAACATGACGAAAGATTTCTGATTGTTGATGAAGCGCAAGCGCAGGAATTTGGAGTTTCCGAAGCACGATCCCAAAAAACGTAATTTGGCGAAATGCGAACAAACAACCAACTGAAATACAAACAACTAATTGCTACTGAATGAATTTTTCTGGCGACTGTCGCTTTGTTTCAATCCGTTTCAAAAACATGCTTGCCATCGATTGGGCTTGCAACTTAGCGGTAGCTGCTGTTGGCCCCACAAACAACGCATCAACCGTCTCGATGAAAAGTTGCATCCACCGATCGAAATGCGTTGCTTGCAGTGGCATTGAAGCGTGTGGACGAAAAGGTGAACCGGTGTAGGTGGATTCTTTGAGCAAAATTGTTTGCCAAAAACGATACATTATTTCCAAATGTTCGCTCCAATTTTCGCCAATAGCACCCCAAAAAATTCCGCCGAGTTGACCGTCAATTTTAATTTTATCGTAGAATTGGTTCACCAACAATTCAACATCTTCGCGGGTTTGAATATCGTGTTTTTCCATGCAACAAAAATAAGGTTTATCTCAATCATTCACACCGATTTCAGCGATCAATATTGCAACTAAATTTGGCAATCGAACCGTCCAATCAAACCGTTCAAAAATGCGTTAATAGCAATTTATTAAAAAACGGACTACATCCGAAACAAAGCGGAGGTTCGCTGATGAGATTCACAGATTCTAAAAAATATCGATTGGATGAAAAATACACATTTCAATTTAGTTTGCTATTTTTGAAAAGATGAAGTCAATTTTTAGTACGTTTTTATTTGTTTGTCTGTCTGGATTTGTCAGCGCTCACGAATACTATTTTGGGTTTGCCGAAATGCAATACAACCCATTGACGAAAACATTCGAAACTACCGTTGTCCTCTCAGCGCATGATTTTGAAGCAACATTGCTTAAATCGGGACGCATCACCAAAAGTTTAGAATTTTTGACGGCTGATAGTCTGACCAAGCAATTGGTTGGTGACCTTGTCAAGCGCGATTTCACGGTCGCAATTGGTTCGCACAATGTTGCGTTTGAATCGCTTGGTTATGAAATCACGAAAAATGGAATGATTCACATTTACCTGCTATCAGAAGTCATCGATTTACCGCAGGAGCTCAAAATTTCATTTACCAGTTTGATGGACGCATTTCCAGCGCAGCAAAACAAGCTGACCTTCATTCACGAAAACTACAAAACAACCGCTGTATTTTTGCAGCATCAACAACAAGCAATTCTCAAAACGAACTAAGACATGCGTTTACACTATTTTCTTCTCATCTCCACCTGTTTGGTTGCCGCATCGACAAATGCACAAACCAAATTTGCGCAATTAGACATTGAATTGCCAACACCCAATGCATACAGAAATGCTTCTGGTGGTCCGGGTCATGCCTATTATCAGCAGAAGGCGGATTATAAAATTCAATTGACACTCGACGACGAAAAGCAAATCATTCGCGGCGAGGAAGTGATTACGTACACCAACAATTCACCCGATAATTTGGAATACTTGTGGTTGCAACTTGATCAAAACATCTACGCTCAAAATTCAGACAGTAAGTTGATTGGAGTCGAAAAGATGGAAGATTTCAAAAGTGTCGCCGACATCAAGCGCAAACTATTTAACTACGACGGAGGATTTAAAATCGAACTTGTTCAAAGCATTAACGGACAAAACTTAAAGTACTTCATCAACAAAACAATGATGCGTATTGATCCCGAAAAACCGTTGGGACCAAAACAAAGTATTTCTTTCAAAATTAAATGGTGGTACAACATCAACGACCGCGATAAAGTGGGCGGAAGATCAGGAATGGAGTATTTTCAAAAAGACAAAAATTACTTATATACCATTGCGCAATTTTTTCCGCGCATGTGTGTCTACAACGACGTTGAAGGTTGGCAAAACAAGCAATTTTTGGGTCGAGGGGAATTTACACTTCCGTTTGGTGACTACCAAGTAAGTATCACAGTACCAGAAGACCACGTTGTAGGTGCTACTGGAGAATTGCAAAACGCATCGTCGGTGCTGAGTAGCGAACAACGAAATCGTTTGAAAACAGCGATGAATTCAGACAAGCCCGTTTTCATCATCACTCAAGCAGAAGCAGAAGCAGCTGAAAAAGAAAAAAAGACCAAAACCAAAACATGGGTTTTCAAAGCGATTAACGTGCGTGATTTTGCGTTTGCGAGTTCCCGAAAATTCATGTGGGACGCTCAAGCGGTCAAATTGCCCAACCGAACCGTCCTGGCAATGTCATATTATCCCAAAGAAGGAAATCCGTTGTGGGACCGTTATTCTACGAAACTCGTTGCACATACCATTCAAACCTATTCGAAGTACACGATTGAATATCCGTATCCCGTTGCGATCTCGGTACATTCCAAGCAAATTGGAATGGAATATCCAATGATTTGCTTTAACGGAGGAAGACCAGAGGCCGACGGAACGTACTCAGAAGAAACAAAGTATGGCATGTGGGGTGTTATTATCCACGAAGTTGGACACAATTTCTTTCCAATGATCATCAACTCCGACGAACGCCAATGGTCGTGGATGGACGAAGGATTGAACACCTTTGTACAATACTTAACCGAGCAAGAATGGGAACGCAATTATCCATCTCGTCGCGGTCCAGCGCATTTAATTACCGATTACATGCGCGGCGATCAACGTTTCATTTCGCCCATTATGACCAATTCAGAATCAATTTGGCAATTCGGCAACAATGCGTATGGAAAACCCGCTACGGCGCTCAACATCTTGCGAGAAACGATCATGGGACGAGAACTTTTCGATCATGCATTCAAAATTTATTGCGAACGATGGAAATTCAAACATCCAACGCCCGCTGATTTTTTCCGTACGATGGAAGACGCTTCGGCTGTAGATTTGGATTGGTTTTGGAGAGGATGGTTCTACTCTACCGAATTTGTAGACATTTCGCTCGACAATGTCAAATCCTTCGAATTGAACACCCAAAATCCAGAAGTTGAGAAACAAAAATTGCAGGCGACGGAACGTCAAAAAACAAAAACAATTGGCGAAATTCGAAACCAACAAAGCATTCAACAAACGGTCAACGAACGCGATACAACGATCGATGATTTCTACGCAAAAAACTCAAAATTCAACGTCGATTTGTTAGACAAGAAGAAATACGACGAGCTCAAACAAAAATTGAGTACCGAAGATTTGGCCCTACTCAACAGCGGAAAACAGTTTTACGAATTGACATTTTCCAACAAGGGCGGACTTGTGTCACCAATAATTATCGAAGCAACCTTTGAGGACGGTAGCAAAGAAGTGATTAAAATTCCTGCTGAAATTTGGAAAATGGATCAAATTGAAGTTTCCCGTGTTTTCATCTTCGATCAAAAAGTGATTGCATTTCGAATTGATCCTTTTCTGGAAACGGCAGATTGCGACTTGGACAACAACTCGTGGCCTTCTGCTACGCAACCCACACGTTTTCAATTATTTCAACAACAACGAGAAAAAGAAAACCCGATGCAACGTCAAAAACGCATCGAAGAAATGGGAAGATAATTTGTCCAAAAACAGCGTGCTTTCTTCCAATTTGATCAGTTTCCGGTGATTCAAAAATCACGCGTGCACCGAATTCAAATTGTGAGCGAAATATGTCTATCTTTGTCGTGTGAATTACAATCAATATTTTGTCAACGCTGGTTTAGAACAACCAACTGACATGCAATCCGTTTATTTCCAAGACAAAAGTCCTTTTTCGATCTTGCTGGCAAACACAGGAAGTGGTAAAACGTTGGCGTTTTTGGTCAAATTAATCGAGATTTTAGAACAAAGCGCACCAACAGACAAAGTGCTTATCCTTTGTCCGACAAGAGAACTAGCACATCAAGTAGCAAAAAACTGGAGTTCATTGAAAACGGAGCGAAAAACCGTTTTGTGCTACGGTGGACATTCGTTCAAAAACGAAGCACAACAATTCGATCAACGTCCGCAAGTCATCGTAGCAACTCCAGGGAGAATGTTGGACCATTTTCGCCGAGAAACCAAGGGTTTGGATGGGTTTAACCACTTAATTATCGACGAATACGACAAGACACTTGAAATGGGTTTCTTGCGAGAGATCAATGAGATTTATTCCTACGGAAACAACGTAAAGTCGATCCAACTAATCAGTGCAACGGTGATCGACACACTTCCCGACATCGTAAAAAACATTGCATTTACAACACATGATTTTTTAGCGGCAGAAAAGCCGAATATCACCTATCACGGCGTAAAAGCGGAAGGTCACGACAAGCTGTTTGCGTTGGTCTCGTTTTTGGCTACCCTAAAACCGGGTCCGACGTTGATTTTTTGCACCCACCGAGATGCAACGGAGCGCATATCCAAGCATTTGATCGAATACGGCAAAAGCAATGTCCTTTTTCACGGTGGAATGGAACAACCCGAGCGCGAACGGGCGTTGGTAAAGTTTAAAAACGGAACCGAAAACATCTTGGTGTGTACCGATTTAGCTGCACGCGGACTCGATATTCCCGACATCAGTTACGTGATTCATTATCAGTTTCCGCATACCTTTCAAGACTTCACGCATCGCAACGGTCGCACGGCACGGATGCAAAAAGATGGAAAAGTGTTTCTGATCCATTCGCAAGAAGAACCACTTCCGAGCTATACAGAATCGTTGGAAATCAAAGCCGTAAAAGCGCCTGAAATCATCGGTCATTTTCAAGAAACTGGATGGACTACATTGTATCTCAGCGTGGGGCGAAAAGACAAAATTCGCAAGATGGATATTGCTGGTTTTTTCCTGAAAGAAATGGAGTGTAATGCCGACGAAATCGGTATCATTGAAGTGTTTGACGGATACAGTTACGTTGCGATCAAATCGAAAAAACTTCAGAAAATAAAAGACCAGTTTCACAAGCGAAAGATCAAAAAGATCAGTGTCCGCATTTCACTATGCAGATAGCACTTTGATTATCAAATGAAACAAAATTATCAGTGAAAAATTCAGTTTGGTAATTGAGCCCGCATTTCGTTTGAAAAGTCCGATATTTTAGTAAATTTGATAAAAATTGCTTTTTTTATGAGTCACAATTTATATTTAGTTCCACACGATTTTACAGCGGTTGGAGATGTTGCCTTGAAGTACGCCATGCACATTGGAAAACGTGTCAAAACAGAAATTCAAGTTGTTCATATTGTTGCAGATGCATCAAAAGTAGCAGCTGCCAAGCAAAAACTGGATGTATTGATCCAAAACTTTGAGCGGCCTTCGAATGTTGAATTGACGTCGCTCGTAGAAGTTGGAACTATTTTTGAAGACATTGGTAAAATTGCCCGAAAAGAGCGTGCGCAGCTGATAATCATGGGAACACATGGCGCAGTTGGAATGCAAAAACTATTTGGAAGCCACGCCATCAAAGTCATCACGAGTGCTGACGTTCCGTTTTTAGTTGTTCAAGAAAAAACACCCGTCAACGAAGTACAAAACATCATTGTTCCGATTGACTTAACGAAAGAGAGTTTGCAAATCACCAACATCGCAGGCGACTTAGCAGCCATGTTTGATGCAGAATTACACGTAACATTCGAAAAAATGTCGGATCAGGTGCTGCGTCAGAAAATGAATACCCGCGTGACGTTGGTGCGTAATTCGTACGAAGACCGCAAACTAAAATCGCATTTCATTGAACTGGATGGAAGCGGCTCGTACCACAAAAAAATTATCGACTACGCTAAAAAAGTAAAAGCCGATCAAATCGCGATTGCATACCACACAGAAAGTTTATTGCCACAATTTGATAAATTTGCTCAATCGTTGATAACCAATGATTTGAATTTACCGTGCGTAATCATCAACTCGAAATCAGCTTCTAGTTTGTATTTCTAACACATTTCAAGTGACTGGTTTTCAAATCAGTCACTTACTGAACAACCGCGTCCCTACCCAACACAACCACACAATTCCACTTTCCTTCGAATCAATCGTGTGTCGAAATGCATACTGATTGTTTATTACTATCTTTGCACTTTAGAAAAATTATGATGCACATCGGTCAATACAACACGTTAACAATTCTTCGTTTTACAAATCCTGGCGCTTATTTAGGTGACGATGATGACAACGATGTCCTTCTTCCAACGAAGTACATCACTGCGGATATGTCTATTGGCGACGAAATTGAAGTGTTTTTGTATTTAGACTCGGAAGATCGATTGGTTGCTACCACTGAAAAACCATTGATAGAACTCAACTCGTTCGAATTTTTAAAAGTAAAAGAAGTCACTCATTTTGGTGCGTTCTTGGATTGGGGACTTGAAAAAGATCTACTTGTTCCGTTCAAAGAGCAAAGCTTAAAAATGGAAGAAGGAAAATATTACCTGGTCTACTTGTATTTGGATGAAGCCACACAACGCTTGGTTGCATCCGCAAAAGTGAAACGTTTTTTTGAAACCGAACACATCTTGGTCAACGAAAAAGACGAAGTGGACGTATTGATTTGTGATACAACCGATTTAGGTAAAAATGTAGTCGTAAACGACACCTACAGCGGATTGATTTACAACAGCGATATATTTCGCTTTCTGAAGCGCGGCGAGCGTTGCAAAGGCTACGTCACCAAAGTACGGGAAGACGGAAAATTAGATATTTCGTTGGAAAAACCGGGATTTCAAAAAATCGAACCAAACAGCGAACTCATTCTGAAATACTTGGAGAAAAATGACGGAAAACTACGTCTCACCGACAAAAGTGATCCCGATGCTATTCGCGAAGTGCTTGGTATGAGTAAAAAAACGTTCAAACAAGCGGTTGGAAATCTGTACAAACAACGCATCATTGAGATACACGAAGATCACATTGCATTGGTCAACTGATTCGAAGTCGAGATTATTGACAATGTGCGGGACTCTAAATCATTAATTCTTTCTCTCTACGCCATTTCTGAAGTAGACAACTGAAAGGGGATCCGACATTCAACCCGTGTTCCGTTTTGATCGGACGAAATTGCAAACGTACCTCCCACGTCTTCGCATCTGCGTTGCATGTTTCGGATTCCATTCCCCAAATCGGTTTGATGCACATCAAAACCACTGCCATTGTCCGTCAGGTGCACGATAAATCCAGAATCATCGGGTGTCAACGAGATTTCAATCTGTGAAGCATTTGCATACTTAATTGTGTTTTGCATAAATTCTTGAACGATTCGAAACACATTCAGCAGCTGTAACCCATTCAATTCTTGGTTCAAATCCATCGTTGTATCGATTTGAACTTCCATCGAATTGGGCAGTACACTCCGCAATTCAGATATTCTGCCAATCAGATGTTCGACTGTTCCACCTTCGTGGTTCATGGCCCAAATTGTATCGCGCAAATCTTTCATTGTCAAACGTCCAAAATTCGAAAGATCCGTCAATTTTTCCAATTTCTTATCCATTTCTTGGATGTAGGCCATGTTGTCGAGCGAACTGATCATGAAGGTTAGATGTGACCCAATGTTGTCGTGCAACTCACGCGCTATTCGGATTTTCTCTTCCGCAAAGCTCTTTTCCAAATTCACTTTATCCAATTGCTTGTTCAATTCAAACTCCCGCTGTTGATTCAAGCGTTTCAATTTTTGGGAACGATAAATCCAAACAGTAGTCCCGAGCAAGAAAACGGCAATTCCGCCAATCACGAGCAGCCATTTTTTGCGCGCTTCAGATTTCAATTCATTGAGTGCCGCTTTTTCCTTTTGTTCGGCCAACGCCCGCTTTGTTTTTTCTGTCTGAAATTTCACCTCCATTTCTCCGATCTGATTCGCAAACTCAACATTAAAAACAGAATCTTTCAGCGCGGTGTATTTATTCATGTACAATTCAACATTCTTCCCTTGATTCAAATACCCATAAATCGTTGCCAATTGCCGGTAACAGAGCATCAACTGCGCAACACTCGACTTTTCCGTTTGTTGCAAGGAAGCCAACTCGTATTTTTCCGCCTGCGCGTACTTCTTCATATCCGTCAAAGCGCAACTGATGTTGTGGCCGTACAAACGAACGCCGGAGTTGTCTTGAATTTCTTTGGAAAGCTGAAACGCCTTGATGTAATAGCGAAGTGCTTCGTCATCCTTCTTTCGCGCGCGCAAATTCATTCCGATCGAGTTGTAGACGCCTGCTTCACTCGATTTATCGCCAAACTTGATGAAAATCGCAAGGGCTTTCCGCAGGTAGTCGTCGGATTTTGCAAGTTCACCCGTCTTTTTGTAAACCGAAGCCAAGTTGGCATAGCATTTTCCTAAAAAGTATTCGTCTCCATTTTGCTGATGAATCTGAATCGCCTTGATCAAATAATTGATTGTTTTCGGATAGTTTTTCAATTTCTCGTACACGATCGCAATGTTGTTGAGCGTCATCGCCAAGTACTTCGGATTTTGATACGTATCCAACAGTGCAAGTGCTTTGAATTGATACTCCAATGCTTGGTTGTAATTCCCCATTTCCTGGTGGATCACCCCGATTTTACTGATCGACGATACAAGCAACGAAGGATCTTTGATTTTTGTGCGAAGTTTGAGCGAAAGGTCGTAATAATGACGAGCGCTGTCCAATTGTCCCAAGCGGTATTTCGAAATTCCGATGTCATTGAACGCTTGTGATTCCCAGCGTCGGTTGTTGATTTTTTGCGCCAATTTCAATTCTTCGCGCGCAAAACCTTCCGCTTTTTGTGGGTTTTTATCGGAATAATACCAATTCAATTCTGAGTACGCAAACAATTTGATCGTGTCGTGCTTCGCGTTTTGAAGCATCTTCGTCAATTCAGCGACTTCGCTTTGTGCTAACAGCGGCAGACTTGAGCACACACTCAAGCATAACATTAGATTTTTGAACATACGTCAATCACTTGATTAGTAACTTTCAGGCTCAGTCTACCGATACAATTAGTTAGGCATATCGCCCGCCGACTCTTCTTCCAACGTCATACTATCGACACGTGCTTGCAAAGATTCTATCTCCTTTTTCAATGCTTCCACTTCTTGTACTTTGCGGTTGTAATGCTTGTACTCAAAAAGCGAGGAAATAAAATATCCGATGCAAAAACAGGCAATGATCAAAATGGTCAAATAGACGTCGATGGTTGTGAACACCAAATTGACCGGAACAATTTTCCAATTTACCATGGCAAAAATCAATGCAAAAACACTAGCGATAACCGTGAAAATAAATTTTGCTTTTGCCTTGTTTGATAAACTATCCCAATACTCGTTCATGTTGTTGTTTTTTAAGAATTATTCGTCTAAAGTTACAGTTATATTTGGTTTTTAATCAGCAATAACGTAAATATTTTGCGCGAATTTTTTACTCACTCGGTTTGTTTTTCCATTGATCCGAATCTCCATCGAATCGTCAAAATCTTGTTTCGAAAGCACTTCAATTTGGTTGTTGATTCCCAACCCTAATTCTACAACGTAATTTAAAAAAACAGCTGAATTGTCTTTCACTGCAACCATCTTACATTGCTCACCAACGTTGACTGCCGCAAGCATTTTCTTGGCCAGCAGCTGCATTTCGCCAGCTTGATTGGGAATCGGGTCGCCGTGTGGATCAAATTTTGGAAATCCTAAAAATTTATCCAGCTTTTCAACCAACTTTTCCGACTGAATGTGCTCCAATTGTTCCGCTACTTCATGCACTTCGTCCCACGTAAACTCCAACTTCTCGTACAAAAATGTTTCCCACAAACGGTGCTTGCGTATGATCTCCATCCCGATCTTCGTTCCCAACTCCGTCAAGTGAATTTTTCCGTACTTCTCGTAGTCGATCAACTCTTTTTGACGCAGTTTTTTGAGCATGTCGTTTGCCGTCGAAGGTTTTACCTGCAATCCCGTTGCCAATTCGTTGGTACCAACTCCATCGCCCGCTCCATTTTCTAACGATAAATAGACCAAGCGTTTGATGTAATTTTCTTCTGCTATTGATAACATGCTCCAAATGTAGAAAAATATTCCTACTATTAAAAGTTAGATTAAACTAACTTTATTAATTTTGTATTTAAAACTAATAAGGTGATACATCTCAAAATTACAGTGCTGTTCGTGATTTGTTGCTCGATCGCTACCGCACAACATACGCTTCACGGGAAAATCAACTTCAAAAGCGATGCAAAAGTTGCTTGTGTTGTTGGGATTCGTGGTACCTCCCACATCCTGCAGTCGGATAGTTTGGGCACGTTTCGCTGGACCAACTTTCCCGCTTCGCCAGCCGTACTCACCTGCTCCTGTCCGTCGTATCAATCCATCGCTATTCCACTACATTTGACCGCTGATACAACACTGACATTCGAACTCCTTCCCCTTTCTGAAACCTTGGACGAAATTTCGGTGATTGGTCAACAAAAAACAGTTACACGTTCCGAATCACCAATCGTTACTGATGTCTTTGACAAAAAGCATTTTGAAAAAAATACTGCTTCCTCCTTCTTTGATGTAATGGATCGTGTCAACGGCGTGCGAGCGCAAGTGAATTGCAACGTTTGTGGCACCGGCGATATTCACATCAATGGATTGGAGGGCGCCTATACGTTGATTGTCGTGGACGGCATCCCAATCGTGGGCGGTTTGTCGTCTGTCTACGGATTAAGTGGCATTCCAGCATTTTTAATTGATCGCATCGAAATCTCCAAAGGACCGGCATCCAGTATTTACGGCAGTGAATCCGTTGCAGGGATCATTCATGTGTACACCAAAAAAGCGACAAAACAACCCGCAATCAACCTCCAACACTTTTTGACAAGTCACGGCGAAACAACGACTGATTTAGGAATTAGCATGCAAATTGGAAAACGAACAAGTGTACTTACCGCTGGAAATTACACGTACAACGCCCTCAAAATCGACCACAATGCTGACAATTTCACCGATATTACGTTACAAAACCGCTTTTCAATTTTCCAGAAATGGCAAATTGCGCGCAAGGAAAATCGAATTTTTTCGGTGAGCGGACGAATGTTGCGTGAACAACGCTGGGGCGGCGAATTGAATTGGAATCCGAATTTGATCGGCAGCGACAGCGTTTATGCAGAAAGTATCAAAACGGAGCGAGACGAATTGAATGTGGTCTATCAACTGCCTACGAAGGAGAAACTACTTCTCACGACTCATTTCAACCGGCATTTTCAAAACAGTTTTTATGGCGAAATACCGTTCAAAGCGACTCAAAACTTGATTTTTGGTCAATTGACGTGGGAAAAAACGGTTCGCAAAAATCACTTTCTCACCGGAATCACTGCACGTCAAACGTTTTACAACGACAATTCGGTGATCACAGCCGATACCGCTGGAATAGATCAACCGATCCATACGTTTTTACCCGGTTTGTTTGTGCAACACACCGCTACGTCGCATCCCAAGCACCAACTCACCTCATCCGTTCGCTTGGATTACCATCCCGTGCATGCATTCATCTTCACGCCGCGCGTAGCGTATCGCTATGTGCTGAATAAGCACCAATCGCTTCGGATCAATGCCGGCAAGGGCTTTCGGGTGGTTAATCTTTTTTCGGAAGACCATGCATCACTTTCAGGTGCTCGAGAAATTGAAATTCTAGAAAGCTTAAAACCCGAGAAATCAGCTAGTGTGTTGATCGCACATTCACTCCAAAAATCTTGGAAAAACGCACTTTTCATGGAGCTCAACACCAGTTTGTTTTACACCCATTTCAACAATCGAATCGTCGCTGATTACGATACTGATCCTACCAAAATAAGCTACAAAAACCTCGATGGATACGCAGTTAGTCGCGGAATCAGTGTGGAATTAAAAGTTCAACTCAATCGGCAACTCAACGTCGATCTAGGTACCACGTGGATGGAAGTAAATTTAATCGAACAAAATCAGAAAGCGCAACAGATTCTGACCGAAAAGATCAGTGGAAACTGGACCGTAAGTTATTCGTTTCTTCGCATCCCACTCACAATCGATTACACTGGAAACCTCATTGGTCCGATGCGTTTACCGCTTGCAGGAAGTTTGGATCCGCGCCCAGCGAATTCAGCAACATACAGCATTCAAAACGTGCAAGTAACCTACACGATCAGCAAACACATTGCCGTATTTGGCGGTGTAAAGAATTTACTGAATTGGACACCAGCCAAGGAAATTCCGTTTCTCATTGCACAAGCCAACGATCCATTTGGAAAAGAAATTGTATTGAATCCGAACGGGCAAGTGCAACCGACCGTTTCGAATCCGTTTGGATTGCAATTTGATCCATCGTATGTGTACGCGGCCAATCAAGGAATTCGCTTTTTCTTCGGATTCCGAGTTCAATTGGTTGCAAAAAATTAACATAAAATCAATCCAATAGAAATCGAAATGCTTTATTTTTAAGGTACAAAAGCACCTGTATGAAAAAGCGAAATCTCATTTTACTGCACGCAGCCTTGGGAAGTGAATCACAATTACTGCCACTCAAATCAACGCTGGAATCTACGTTCAACGTATATTCATTTGATTTTCTGGGTCATGGACATGCGCAAAACACGGATGTATTCAGTATCAATACATTTGTAAAGCAATTGCACGATT
>SSGT01000192.1 GCA_008017065.1 Crocinitomicaceae bacterium | reverse complement strand
ATGCCGTAAATAAGTTGGGGATGTTGAATATATTTGTTCTCAAATTGAAAAAAATTGTTTGAAATGTAGAAATCTAATCCGTAAATTTACGTTTGATTTCAAAAAGACTTTGCAAATAACACAATTTTTTTAATTAAAACGGGTTATTAAAAGTCTTAAATATCGCTAAAAATGATTGGAAAAATTTCATTGTTCATACTTGCTACTACATTCATCACTTCTTCGCTTCTCGCGCAAGACGATAAAATCGCGCCAAAATATTCGAATGAATTTCTCCAAATTGGTGTGGGTGCAGACGCCCTCGGAATGTCAAATGCCGTAGTTGCAAAAATCGACAATGTGAACGCAGGATACTGGAATCCAGCAGGGTTGACCTCCGTTAAAACAGGCTGGGAAGTAGGTGCTATGCACTCGGAATACTTTGCCGGAATTGCCAAATATGACTACGTCGGACTCGCACGAACGCTGGATAAAAACAGTACCATTGGTTTTTCCTTCATTCGATTTGCAGTAGATGACATCCCCAACACCACCCAACTGATTGACAACGGAGGAAACATTGATTACGACCGCATCACCACATTTACCGCAGCAGATTATGCGTTTTTGTTTTCGTATGCACGCAAATTAAATATTGAAGGACTTAGTGTGGGGGGAAACTTCAAACTAATCAACCGAAAAGTAGGTGATTTTGCGAAAGCGTGGGGTTTTGGATTAGACGCTGGTATTCAATACAAAAAGAACGAACATTGGAAATTTGGATTGATGGCACGAGACGTCACGTCCACATTCAACGCGTGGATTTTCAACCTCGACGCATCGATGCAAGAAGTGTTTGTAAAAACGGGTAATGCAATTCCCGAAAACGGATTGGAAATCACATTACCACGCTTCATTGGAGGTGTTCACACCCGTTATGACATCGGAAAAAAAGGACTTTTTGCAGGCGGCGAGCTTGATTTCTCAATCACCACCGACGGAAAACGAAATTCACTTATCAAATCGAATCCATTCAGTATCGACCCAGCCGTTGGTGTTGAGTTTGGATACAAAACGTATGTCACCTTGCGCTTCGGTGTTGGAAACATGCAATACATTCAAGATTTCGACAATAAAAAATCATTGACCGTGCAACCAAACATCGGAATTGGCGTGAATTTGAAAAATTTTAGCCTCGATTATGCATTTACTGACATCGGTGACCAATCCACAGCACTGTATTCACACGTAATTTCTTTGCGATTGAAAATTAGCTCCGCAAATGATCTCATAAAGAATTAAACTATGAATAGATTTTTACTTTCATTACTACTACTCTGCATCTCTGGTTTCTCGTTTAGTCAATCCAATGGAAACGAGTGGATAAACTATACCCAATCCTACTACAAATTCGAAATTTACCAAACAGGTATCCACAAAATCGACTACAACGCGTTGAATAATGCAGGAATTCCGTTAACGACTTTCAGCACCAAAAACATTCAACTCTTCGGACGAGAAAAAGAAATTCCAATCTACATCGTTGACGGTGGTGATCAATCGTTTGACAATGGCGACTATTTGCTGTTCTTTGCAGAGAAAAACGACGGTTGGATCGATTCGCTCGTGTACCGAAATCCCGCTGGAATCGGAAATCCAAGTTACAGTTTGTACAACGACACCATCAATTATTTCTTCACTTGGAACGATCAAACCAACAACTTGCGTTTTCAGTTAGAAAGTGATAACAACTTCAACAGTGTTCCAACTCCTGCCCCATTTTGGCTCAAAAAAGTGGAGCAATCGTACACTGACTTTTATGTAGAATGTCGAGACAACAACGGGTTTACGTCCAGTTCCTTTTTCGTAGATGGTGAGGGATGGTCGAGTAATCACGTCAATGGAATCAATGGCTATACACTTGGAATCAATGTGCCAACCCTTTCGCCGTACACCGGTGTGGGAGCGCCTCCCGTGCAGTTTCAAGGAATCTCCGTTTCAAACTCGAACGCATACAACACCGTAAATCCGGGGGGACACAACCATGATTTTTCATGGAAAGTGGGTGCCAGTAATTTCGTTTTGCATACCGAACAATTTTATGGGTACGCGCAAAAAAACATCACAAAAACGTTCCCAGTCGGCTTGTTGGGAAATGGAAATACAGCGCTCAATTGGACGATCAATCCAAGCACGGAGTATGCAACCGACTTTCAAGCTTTGAGTTATTGGTCGATGATCTATCCAAAACAAACAACATTGAACGGTCAAAATGCCGATCGTTTCTGGATTAAAAACAACAACGCAGCATCTAAAATCAGACTCGATATCACGAACAGCACGTTGGTAAACCCAATCATGTTTGTATTCGGAGCGACGATCCCGAAATTGGTGACACTCGCAAACAACGGCGCCGGTGTTTGGCAAACATTGATTACAAATTCAAACAATGGAGTCAACCAAGAAGTTGTTATTTACGACGAAAGCACGATCATCAACGTCACCCAAATCAATCCCGTTTCGGTCTCCGCTAAATTCAAAAATTTCAGCGTTCACGCCAACGACACCAACGTTTTGTTGATGATTTACCATCCATCTTTGCAAGCAGGTACAGGACAATACGCATCCTACCGCTCTTCAGTAGATGGAGGTTCGTACAACGTTGTACTTGCCGATATCAATGAATTATACTTGCAGTATGGAGGTGGAATCGACAAGCACATTTTGGGAATTCGTCGATTTGCAAAACACATATACGAAAATGCCGCGGTACAAAAACCAAAGGCATTGTACTTGATTGGTAAAGGAATTCGTGAAGCCAACGAAAGTTTCAACGGAATCATTCCTGGAACGAGAAAAAGTGTTGTATCGTTCAACAATTCGCTTGTTCCTTCCTTTGGTTATCCTTCAAGCGATATCAACATCACGTCCAACATGATTGCTGATGGAGACACTTCGCATTGGGAGCCACTGATTCCGACTGGACGAATAGCTGTGAAATCGAACCAAGAATTACTCGAATACTTGGACAAAGTGAAACAATACGATGCGAATCAAGATCCGCAAAGTAATTACACAAGTGCGAGCAAATCGTGGCAGAAACAAGTACTCCACTTTGCAGGAGGATCGTCACTCTCCGACCAAACCGAATTTCAATACTACCTCAACAACATGAAACCAATCATCGAGGATTCGCTGTTTGGTGGAGAAGTAACAACCTATCAAAAAACAAGCAGCGACCCGCTAGATCCCGTCGCGATCAACGACATCACAGAGCGTATTTCCGACGGTGTTTCTATCATGAACTTCTTTGGGCATGCCAGCGTTGATGGTTTTGAAATCAGCTTGGATGACCCCACGAACTGGAACAATGCAGGGAAATATCCATTGGTAATCGGTAATTCCTGCTATTCGGGGGATATTTATCAAAATTACGCTTCCGCTTCTGAAAATTTTGTGCTTGTTCCGGGCAACGGTGCAATCGCTTTCATGTCAACAGTACGCACAGCGGTTGGATTCTCGTTGAATCAATACTCCAGTGAATTGTACCGCCAGTTTTCGACTGAATCGTATGGCGACATCCTTGCCTTGCAAATGCAGAACGTGATTCGCAAGGTGTACCAACAATTTCCTGAGAGTATCTACATGGAAACGACCTGTACACAAATGGGACTGCATGGTGATCCGTTGTTGAGAATCAATTGGCACGAAAAACCAGAAATCGAGATCACCGATCAATCGCTTTCGTTTCTACCAAATGAAATTGACTTGACGATTGACAGCATCGAAGTCAACGTGGTTCTTACCAATTTAGGACGTTCAGTTGTTGATACGTTCCAATTGGAAGTGACACGTACGTTCCCCAACAACCTTGATTCATTGTATACCTTTCAGATTCCAGGATTGGATTTTAAAGATACTGTACGTTTCAAAGTGCCGTTGCAACCAAACATTGGTGTCGGAATCAACTACTTCACGGTACGAGTAGATTTGCCATCACTCGTTTCAGAGTTTGAAGATGTAACAAACAATCAAATAATTAAGAAACCACTCATCATTAAGGTCGACGGAATTGTGCCAGTTATTCCCTATGAGTTTGCTGTCGTTCCTACTGACAGTGTGACCCTGAAAGCATCTACGATCAATCCGATCGCGGATTTCAACACGTATCGTTTTGAAGTAGATACCACCGACTTATTCAATAGTCCGGAGCACCGCTACGCATTGGTTTCGGGCTTGGGAGGTGTAAAAGAAGTAAATCCGTCGCAATGGAAAAAAGTTGGAAACAACCAATCTGCACCGCTCGTTTGTAGTGATAGCACCGTTTATTTTTGGAGAGTTGCCGTAGATAGCACTGTCTTAAATTGGCGCGAAAGTTCATTCCAATACATCGAAGGGAAAAAAGGCTGGGGACAAGATCACTTTTTTCAGTTCAAAAAGAACGGTTTTGGGAGTATCGTTTACAACCGCCAAAATCGTTTGCGCGAATTTGATACTGTTCCAAGAAGTATCACGGTGGACGTCTATAACAATGCATCGAACCCAGCTCAACGGGCAGGTACGTTGTTCCGTGTCGACAATCAATTGATCGAGTACGCAATGTGTACGACTGTCCCTTCGTTGCACGTTGCCGTTTTTGATCCCGTTACACTCGAAGCATGGGGAACACGTTACAACGGACAGAATCCGAACAATAATTTTGGAAATGTCAACGATAACGGCGCGTGTAGACAGCGTGTCGAGAAATACTTCATCTTCCGACAACAGATTCCGGGGCAACTCGAAGCATTTCGGAATATGATTACCAATTCGGTTCCTGATGGACACTATGTTTTGATTTATACAACAATCCGCGCGGAGTACGAGTACTGGGACGACATTTCACCGTCACTTACCAGCACATTTGCGAGTCTTGGTGCTACAAACATTGGACAAGGACCCAATAAAGCATTTATCTTTTTCTACAAAAAAGGCGATCCAAACTCGGTTGAAGAAATCGTAGCTACACAAGCAGATAACCTGACGGAATTGATAAGTTTAGACTTAGAAATTGATGGTTTTGATTACATCGGAAGTGAAAAATCAACCATCATCGGACCAGCGCAAAAATGGGAAACGGTGTATTGGAAACAAGATCCGCTTGAGGCAAGCCTTAACGATACAACCCGTTTGACAATTCAAGGACTCGACTGGTCAGGAAGTGTTTTAACGACAATCGACACTATTTTCACCAGAAAAGATTCGATTCTGCAATTGAATTCAATTTTACCTGCGGCTACTTACCCGTATTTGTTGTTGAGTGCATCTTACAAAGATAAAATTACGTTTACTCCCGCGCAGATCGATCGTTGGCATGTACTTTACCAGCCGATTCCGGAAGCCGCGATTGATGGAACGAATGCGTACTATTTTTCTCCAGTGGATACGCTGATGGAAGGTCAGAATGCCAAATTTGCCGTCGACGTTAAAAACATTTACGACATCGACATGGATTCGCTTTTGGTGAATTACTGGATTACGGATGCTAACAATGTGCGCCATTTTATCAATTATCCCCGCCAAGACTCGCTGCGTGTAGGAGAAGTTATTCGAGACACAATTTCCTTTAGCACGGTTGGTCTAGGTGGAATCAATTCACTTTGGGTAGAGGTAAATCCGTACGTGGATGGAAGTTCTGTGATTACCGACCAACCCGAACAGCAACATTTCAACAACTTGTTGCAATTGCCATTCTATGTCAAAGACGACAACATCAATCCCATTCTGGATGTAACGTTCAACGGTCAACGGATTTTGAATGGAGACATCATAGCCCCCGAAACAGAAATCCTGATTTCATTGAAAGATGAAAATCCATTTTTGGTGATGAATGACATCTCTGACACAACGCTTTTTGGTGTATACTTAACCGGTCCGGATGGGATTCAACAACGAATTCCGTTTATCGACGGACAAGGAAACACGATTTTGGAGTGGATTCCTGCAGAGAGCACACACAAACGATTCAAGATAATTTACAACTCGAAATTTGAACAAGATGGAAAATATACTCTTTTTGTTCAAGGATCCGACAGAAGTGGCAATTTGTCTGGAGATTTGGAATACAAAATTTCGTTCGAAGTTATCAATGAATCTTCGATCACACACATAATGAATTACCCAAACCCATTTAGTACATCGACTCGATTTGTATTTACGCTGACTGGAAACGAAGTCCCCGAGGACATTCTAATTCAAATCGTTTCGGTGACTGGAAAAGTAGTTCGTGAAATTACCGAAGAACAATTAGGCCCAATTCAGATTGGTCGAAACATCACCACCTATGCTTGGGATGGAAAAGATGAATTTGGAGATCAGTTAGCAAATGGAGTTTATCTGTACACGGTGAAAGCACGCATCAACGGTGAAGAAATCAAACACCGAGAGTCAGGTGCGGATCAGTATTTCAAGAAAAGCTTCGGAAAAATGTATTTGCTCCGCTAAACGGTTTTTACATAGTTGAAAAAGCTGCATTACTTCAGTAATGTGGCTTTTTTTAATTCGTGACCTCACTCCGAAACCGACTTTTGAGGTTTAAAAAGGGCTTTTCAAAAAACTGATAGCTGACGTGTGCTACTGCCAACAACAGGAGAAAATGAAGAAGCGGCAAAAATTCGTGCAGCCCCGCTGGAAGGATTGGCAAGATTACGTGTAGACCAAAGGTGATGATAACTCCTTGGTAACAATACAACCCGTATGAAATCTTACCGAAGTAATCCAATAAGCTGCTTTTTCCAGCGAAAAAAACGATCGGTGGCGTTACCGTATTTGTCAAAATGACCACCGAAAACAAAAGTGAAACGATCACATTATCAAGCGCATTGAACCATGCGAATGCGTATAGATGCGAAATTTGGCTAAAAAACGCAACCAACAATGCGTAGAAAAATACGATCGACAAGCGTGGTACTTTTTTTACCTTTTCAAACCAACCTTCTCCAACACCGATTGCAAGTAAAATTCCTACACCAAAGGATGAAAAGTGATTCAATGTTTCAAAATAAATCGAGCGTCGGTCCAGAAAAGAAACATACTTATAACCAACCGATACACAAATCATCGCTACGGCAATCCAGGGCAACAAGCGGTAGAAGAACCGAAAACAAATCCCGATGAAAACGTAAAATTGCTCTTGAACGGATACCGCCCACAAAACCGCGAGCAAAAACACATGTGGCTCTTGAATATAGTTTGCCGTAAAAGTGAGGTAAGGAATCACGTCAGGAAGTGTTGCCGCCCGATCAAAAAAAAGTGGTACGCAAACAAATCCAACAAAAAGTAGCAAAAAATAGAGCGGGACGATTCGTAACAAACGACGCATCGTGAACTTGAAAAATGAAAACTGCTTGGTCTTCGCGTACTCTTTTTGAGCCAAAAGCGTCAATATAAATGCCGCCAGTACGAAAAAAAAAGTATGTCCGTGTATGAAACGAATCAAATGACTGTGGTGCAAAAACGAACCAAATACCGCCAAAAAACGCAAGGTATCCAATGCTGGATAATATCCGGAAAAACCCTCCTCGTTTGCAATTAAACCTGTTTGTTTCATAGCTGATTGAGTGTAAATATAGTGAATCAAAAAAAACGAAGTCCTTTTTATTTCGACCGTTAAAAATTTTAGAATGCCGAAATGAAACCTTAGCTTTGAATACTTAAAACAAATCAGATGAAATTACCGATAGCCAAATTCTTTTATTGTGCGTTCAGCTTGCTAACAAGTTTTAGTTTCTCAACCACTTTTGCACAACAAGCTCCAAAACCAAAATTGGTCGTTGGTATTGTTGTCGATCAAATGTGTTATGAATATTTGTACCGCTATCAAGCTAAATTTTCCAAAAATGGGTTTGTGAAACTGATGAAAAATGGAACCCACTGCCGCAACACGCAGTACAATTATGTTCCAACGTACACCGGACCGGGACATGCATCGATCTACACCGGGACAACACCGAGCAACCATGGAATCGTAGCCAATGATTGGTATAGTCGATCACTTCAAAAAGAAATTAATTGCGTAGGAGACACCAATTATTCTGGCGTTGGTTCCGACTACAAAGGTGGAAAATGCTCCCCACAAAACTTGAAAGCCAACACAGTTACCGACCAATTGAAACTCACCTATCCAAACGCAAAAGTAATTTCTGTTTCAATCAAAGACCGCAGTGCGATTCTACCAGGTGGGCATTTGTCGGACGGTTCGTATTGGTTTGACTACAAAACCGGAGGATTTATGACCAGTTCGTATTACAAAATAAGGCTTCCACTTTGGGTAAAAGCATTCAATGATGAGAAAAAAGTTGATCATTATATGAGTCAAACTTGGAACACCCTTTTAGACATCAATCAATATACTGAAAGTGGACCCGATGATACGCCCTACGAGGCATTGATGCCGGGGAAAACGACACCAACCTTTCCCTACGACCTAAAAGCAATGCAAGCAGCAAAACCAGGCTACGAAGTGTTTACCGTCACTCCATTCGCAAACACCTACCTAGCCGATTTTGCTTTGCAAGCGTTGAAAAATGAAAAGCTGGGACAAGACTCTGAAACAGACTTTTTGTGCGTGAGTTTTTCAACCCCAGACATCGCGGGACATGCATTTGGTCCGTATTCGGTAGAGATCGAAGACATGTATTTGCGGTTGGATTTAGAGATAGCACGCATGCTTCAAGAACTTGAAACTACTGTTGGGAAAAACAATTTTGTGTTGTTCATCACTGCCGATCATGCTGTTGTTCCGGTTCCACAATACCTTACAGACCGCAAACTGCCCGGTGGATATTTGTACGCGGCACCGCATTATGAAACTTTAAAAGCAAAAGTAAAAGATCGCTTTGGAGTTGATTTCATCGTACACGACGACAACAACAATATCTACTTTGACCGTACCTTGATGACCGAAAAATCGATCAATTTGAGTGTTGCCCAAGAATTTGTGAAAGATGAAGTACGTTATTGGCCAGGGGTAAAACGAGTTTTTACGGCAATCGAACTAGAGCAAGCGGGCGTTGATGATGAATGGAAAGACATGATTCGACGCGGATACCGGTTCCATGAAAGTGGCGATGTCATTTATTTGTTAGAACCTGGATACTTACCAACCGGTTCAAATTCAACAACACACAAAGGAACAAGCCACGGATCATCCTTTAATTACGACACCCATGTACCGCTAATTTGGTACGGATCGGGCATTCCAAAACAAGAGATATATCGCCATATCGATATCGTAGACATCACAGCAACCTTGGTTCCAATCCTACGAATTCAAAAACCGAATGCAACAACAGGTCAACCGATTTTAGAAATTTTGAACAAAAAATAACACAAAAACACACTCCCAATTTCAGGTTAGAAACGTATCTTTGGGACAAATTTTTTGGAAACTCAGTTATGGGAAATACCGATTTAAAATCAACAGCAGGAACTATTCAAACACCTACGGAAACGTTAATCAATGCTTTTCGTTTGATGTGTACGGCAAAAACGCTTGCTGAGAAATACGAGGCAAACAAAGAAATTACAGCCAAATATGTACATGCAACATCGCGTGGACATGAAGCAATTCAATTGGCTGTGGGCTTGCAACTTTTGCCACAAGATTGGGTAGCGCCCTATTACCGAGATGACAGTATTTTGTTGGGAATTGGGATGCAACCGTATGAGCTGATGTTGCAAGTTTTCGCTAAAAAAGACGATCCATTTTCTGGTGGTAGAACCTACTATTCTCACCCATCACTGAAACGGGAGGATATGCCGAAAATCCCACACCAATCCTCCGCTACTGGAATGCAAGCGATTCCTACAACGGGTGTTGCAATGGGAATTCAATACAAAGAGAAACAAGGACTTGCCGCTGATTTCGGAGGAAAGAATCCAGTTGTCGTATGCTCACTTGGTGATGCTTCATGCACGGAAGGAGAAGTTTCTGAAGCGCTTCAGATGGCAGCCTTGAAACAATATCCGATTTTGTACTTAGTGCAAGACAACGGTTGGGACATTTCTGCAAGTGCAGCTGAAACGCGCGCGCAAGACATGAGTGAATACATCCGAGGATTCAACGGAATCGAACTTCGTACAATCGACGGAAGTGATTTCGATGCGTCGTACCAAACAATTCAAGAAGTATTTGAAATTATACGAACAGAAAGAAGACCCTTTTTAGTACATGCAAAAGTACCGTTGTTGGGGCATCACACCTCAGGCGTTCGCAAGGAATGGTACCGCGACGATTTGGATGAAGCAGCTACACGCGATCCATATCCGAAATTGCGCAATTTATTGCTGGAAGCCGGAGCTGAAATCGCTGAGTTAGAAGCAATCGAAAAAGAAGTTGCTGCACTAGTAGACGTAGATTACACGCGTGCATTGAATGCAGAAGATCCTTCGCCTGAGTCAATTACCGATTTTATTTTTGCACCGTCGCCAATCACCGAGGAAAAAGGGCAACGTGAACCGCAAGGCAAGAAAAAAACAGTGATGGTCGACAGTGCGTTGTTTGCTGTTAGAGAATTAATGCAAAAACATCCCGAGGCATTGCTGTATGGTCAAGACGTGGGTGGAAGACTTGGTGGAGTATTTCGGGAAGCGGCAACGCTTGCGCAAACATTTGGTGACGATCGTGTTTTCAATACGCCAATCCAAGAGGCATTCATCATTGGCTCTACAGTTGGTATGTCTGCCGTTGGCTTGAAACCGATTGTCGAAGTGCAATTTGCCGATTACATTTGGCCAGGACTAAATCAGTTGTTTACGGAAGTAAGTCGATCGTACTATTTATCGAACGGAAAATGGCCGGTAAGCTGTATCGTACGTGTGCCAATTGGTGCCTACGGATCAGGCGGACCTTATCATTCATCGAGTGTTGAATCTGTGTTGACAAACATTCGCGGAGTCAAAATTGCGTATCCTTCAACGGGCGCTGATTTGAAAGGATTAATGAAATCTGCATTTTACGATCCAAATCCAGTGGTGATGTTGGAACACAAAGGGTTGTATTGGTCGAAAATTCCTGGAACGGAAGGTGCGATGTCGGTTGAACCAGACGAAGACTATGTAATTCCATTCGGTAAAGCACGCGTGGTACAAACTGCGGATCAAGAACATATAGAAAACGGTACGTCGTGCGTGATAATCACATACGGACGTGGTGTATATTGGTCGCTCGAAGCATCGAAAGCGTTTGCTGGTCGGGTAGAGATCATCGATTTGCGTACGTTAAATCCATTGGATACAGAGAAAATAAACGAAGTTGCCCAAGCACACGGAAAAGTGATGCTCGTTACCGAGGAATCAACAGAAGCTTCGTTTACGCTTGGTTTGGCAGGACGTATTCAGCGAGACAACTTTAAATTTTTGGATGCACCCATTTCCATTGTTGGTTCGGTCGACACCCCAGCAATCCCGCTGAATTCAATTTTGGAAGCAGAATTGCTTACCAACAGCGAAAAAGTGAAAGAAGCATTGCACGATCTGCTGCATTATTGATAGTAAAAGTGCTCTCCAATTGGAGGGCATTTTTTTTTGACCTATTCGACGTACACTTCAATCAACATCCTGGAGAACCATTTTACAACTAGTACTGACAAAAAAACAACGTCAACCTTACTTAATCGGAAGACGAATCGTGAACGTTGTGCCCTTCCCTACGCTACTTTTGACGTGAATCGAACCTCCGTGTTGTTCGATCACAATTTTAACATAGTACAATCCGAGTCCAAATCCTTTCACATTGTGCAAGTTTCCAGTTGGGACGCGGTAAAACTTGTCAAAAATAAGCTTAAGATCTTCGCGTTTGATTCCGATTCCGTTGTCAGAAATTTCCAATTCGAAATTGTTTTTTTCATTCTTAGTCCTCAACACCACGTGTGGTTGCACTTCGCAGTATTTAATCGCGTTGTCGAGTAGGTTAAAAACAACATTGCTGATGTGAACGGGATCGACTTCTAGCTTAAAATTCGTTGCATCGAGATTCATTTCAATTTCACCGCCGTGTTCGAGCTGATTGAATTCGAAATTTTCCTTCACCTCCACCAACAATTCATGCATATCGAATGATTCCTTCTTTAATTGCAGCGTTTCTTTGTCCATTTTAGCAACATTCAAAACCCGTTCTACTTGGTTTTCGAGTCGCTTATTTTCTTTGTAAATGATACTTGCGTAGCGCTTTAACTTTTCAGGATCGTCCGAAAAATCACCTCGCATCAACATGTCACTCGACAAGGCAATGGTTGATATCGGCGTCTTTAACTCATGGGTCATGTTGTTGATAAAATCCGTTTTAATTTCGGACAACCGTTTTTGCTTCACGATTATACTAATTGCGAACGCAAAGAACAAGAACACAACTGAAACAATAATGACCATGAAAATCCACGGCGACCCGAGTGAATCCATTGGTTCGATCGACTCACTGACTACATTCGGGAAAAACACCGTAAAATAATGTCCATCTTTTTTCCATGTAAGCTGGGCGGATGTTATTCCAACCGCAGTATCGGAAACTGGCGCATACAATGAATCTTTACTAAACCGAATGATGTTTCCAAAAACGATACTGTCGGTAAAACAATCGTAAATTCCATATTGAAAATCTTGGTGAATGTTGTGCGCGTAAAACTCCCTTTTCAACAGTGTTTCCAAGTAAAATGGATGCAATTCTTCGTGAATATCAACACTGAAATAATTTGATTTGACCTGTTTCACTGCTCCGTACAGATCCGAACTGTCCGACATTTGGGTAGAAATCTCTTGCAAGACATTGCGAAGCGCGATGTGAACATCTTCCGAAAACTGCTTCAAATTCAATGAATCTTCTTTTTCTTGAATTGCAACATCTTTTTGTTGCGCAACAACTGTCTTCTTAATCCAATAGTATTGCACAAACAAGATACTCATCAATGAAATGAGTCCAAGAACGATTACTAAATTGATGGTTTTACGCTTCATTCTTGTTACAACGGTTAGTAAGATTGCATGGATGGATCAATTTCTCGCGCCCACGCTAAAATTCCACCTTCCAAATTATATAAATTTTCGAATCCTTGTGTTTGTTCCAAATACTGAATCACATTCCCACTGCGCATACCGGATCGACAATGAACGACTACTTTCTGCTCGGTTGAAAATTCGCCGAATCGCGCCGGAACATCATTCATTGGAATTAGCAATCCATTCAATGTACAAATTTCATTTTCATGTGGTTCGCGTACATCAATCAACTGAAATTCAACTTGATTATCAATCCAGTTTTTTAATTCTTGCACTGTTATACTTTTCATAAATCACTTTTTAAGTTCAAATTCGCTTGCGAGCTACACAAAAATACATGAAAACATTTCTGTTTCTGAATTATTTAACCCTTTGTTTACATTCCGAGGCAAAAAAAAACGGTTCAACGCGCAAGTTGAACCGTCTAATCACTTCGTTCAGAAATACTAAAACCCTTGTACTCCGTTAACAGTTGTATATTTTAAAATATTCTTCTTGTCTGGGTGAATACGCGCAAACGCTGATTGAAGAGCGATTGTCCCCTCGTGGAAACCACACAAAATTAATTTCAATTTTCCTTCGTACGTATTCACGTCGCCGATGGCATAAATCCCAGGAATATTGGTTGAATAATCTTTGGTGTCGACTTTGATTGCATTTTTTTCAATTTCCAATCCCCAATCCGCGATCGGACCTAAACTTGGCTTCAAACCAAACAACGGAATAAAATGATCGGTATCCACCAACATTTCACCGTTGGTAGCGTGCTGAACTACTACTTGCTCTAATTTTTCATCTCCATTTAAACCAACAACTTCCGCTTCGGTGATCAACTTGATTTTTCCTTTTTCCGCCAAATCGATTACTTTTTGAACAGAATCCAAATGTCCTCTAAACGAACTGCTTCGATGAACAAGCGCTACCTCGGACGCGATATTCTTGTCGGCCAAAAAGAATGCCCAATCCAATGCAGAATCGCCTCCTCCCGCAATCACACAGCGTTTTCCGCGGTAAAATTCGGGATCCTTGATAATGTATTCTACGCCTTTGTCTTCGAAATCAACAATGTTAGCAATGGGTGGCTTCCGTGGCTCGAACACACCCAAACCACCAGCGATCATGACAATTGGAGCGTGGTGCTTGGTCCCTTTAACAGTCGTTACAATAAAAGAACCGTCTTCCAACTTATCAATTGTTTGTGCAGCTTCCCCCAGGGTGAAACCCGGTTTGAATGGTGCTGCTTGTTCCATCAGGTTGTCAATCAATTCGCCAGCCAACACGGATGGGAAACCAGGAATGTCGTAAATTGGTTTTTTGGGATAAATCTCCGAACATTGTCCGCCCGCTTGAGGCAATGAATCGATCAAATGGCATTTTAACTTCAAAAGTCCTGCTTCAAAAACAGCAAAAAGTCCTACAGGCCCTGCGCCTATGATAATTATATCAGTTTCAATCATTTTATTTTCTATTGGAATATGGATGCAAATTTAATCAACAAAAGAGTAACAGATTTCTTTTATTTTTGTTTTGTAGTTTTTTAAGAAACGATTTCTTTTTTGAATCTTTCTCAAAACGCATGTTATTACTTCACTGAATCTGAATTTGAATCGGATTCGTTTTTTCGGGGCATCACACCCCTTTTGTGAATGATTAAACCATTTAAGAAATTTCGCAAAAACTGATCGCCGCATTCTTTGTATTTGGGATGATCTTCACTTCTGAACAGTGCTCCTAATTCACTTGTTGTCACTTTGAAATCGACCAGTTTCATGATTTCTACAATGTCTTCGTTTCTCAACTGAAGTGCAACTCGTAATTTTTTAAGAATATCGTTATTTGTCATTTGGGGTGAAATTTATGCAAAGCTACAATTAAAGCGTTGATTTTAGATAAATTCAAAATCAACCCGCCGATTCTGTTGTTTTCCTTCAGGTGTTTGATTGCTTCCAACCGGAAGTTTTTCTCCTTTAAAATCGATCACTACTTTGAATGACTCCAAGCCACATTTCAAAAAATAATCTTGAATTGCTTTGGCCCGCTTAGCAGATAAATCGTCGTTGTACGCATCTGACCCATCTGCATCAGTGTGCCCCGTAATACGGATACGCAAATCAGAATGTCCACTTACGACACGAGCCATTTTCGACAAAAACGCGTAATATTCAGGTTTGATTTCCGCTTGATCGTAATCGAAATAAATCGGTTGAAACTGGAAGTTTTTTCGCTCCAATTCTTGGATTTCTGGTGCTTTCCTTCCCTTTTTTAGATCCGTCAAGAAGCGATCACGCCAATAATGACCAATCGTGACCGTGTCGGCCTCTTGAAACCGCGCTTTAGATCGGTACAAAACAATTTTTCCCGTATTCCCACGGCAGGTGTTGCTGACGTATTTACCCGTCAAATAACCAGTCGAATCAATGTATGCCAATTGAAAATCCATACTGCAAACGGAGAGTTTGGAGCTGACTTTCTTCTTCTCCACGGTCAATTGTTGCAACTTCAATTGATTCGATTCCGCAGATCCTTTCACGCGTTGAATGGTGTAAAAATCCGTTTTGTAAAACTCCTCTCTCGTTTTTCCAGTCACGTTGTTCCCTTGCACATCCAATTGTAAAAAAAACACGGTATATTCCAATTCTTTGGCACCGTCTTTCATCAAAACACCTTGCCACAAACCCGATAAATTGGTTTGACTGGATACAAACCAAGTAGAAAAAGCGAAAAAAAACACTAGAAAAAACTTCATATGGGAGTATTCGAAAAAAACGAAAATAAGTTCCAAAACACGAAAAAAAAAGTGACAAACGTTAAATTATTGTTTTTTGAGAACTATTCGCTGCTCTGAAACGTTAATTTCGCACTATACATTGTATCAATTAAAAATAACGAACTATGAAATTTGTATTCTTTTTAGCCTTTATTTTGGTCGCTGGTTTCACGCACAGCCAAACGATCTATGATTTTAAAGTAACCGATATTTCCGGAAACACCTTTGACCTTGCGTCGTTGAAGGGAAAAAAAGTGATGATCGTAAACACCGCTTCCAAATGTGGATTGACGCCACAGTATGAACAATTAGAGGCACTTTACAAGAAGTATCAAAACCAGAATTTTGTTGTAATTGGATTTCCTGCAAATGATTTCATGAAACAAGAACCCGGAAGCAACGAAGAAATCGAATCTTTTTGCCATAAAAACTACGGGGTTACCTTTCCGATGATGGCCAAAATATCGGTAAAAGGGAAAGAGATGCATCCGTTGTACAACTTTTTAACGAGCAAAAGCTTAAATAAATTTCAAGACAGCGATGTGAAATGGAATTTTCAAAAATACCTCATCGATGAGAATGGGAAATTGGTTAAAGTAATCAATCCATCGACTGCGCCAAATGACGCTGAAATCATTCAGTGGATCGAAGGAAAGAAATCTTAGTTACAATTGCTGATAACTTTACGGAAAGTGGATATTTTGTTAATAAATATCCACTTTTTTGCTTTTTAGAACTCAAAAAAACGTCCTTGATTGACTATATTTGTTCGTTCATCCAAAAACGAAATTATCTCAAGGAAATACTATGAGTGAAGATAAAAGAAAAGACGATTATTCAGCAGATAACATCCAGGTCCTAGAAGGGTTAGAAGCAGTTCGAAAAAGGCCTGCGATGTATATCGGAGATGTAGGAATTAAAGGATTACATCACTTGGTTTACGAAGTAGTTGACAACTCGATCGATGAAGCACTTGCGGGTCATTGCGATACGATCGGCGTTTTCATCAACGAAAATAACTCGATCACCGTAAGAGACAACGGCCGCGGAATTCCGACAGGACTTACAGCGAAAGAAAAAAAGTCAGCCCTCGAAATCGTAATGACGGTTTTGCATGCGGGTGGTAAATTTGACAAAGACACGTACAAAGTATCCGGTGGACTACACGGGGTTGGTGTTTCGTGTGTAAACGCTTTGTCTACGCACTTGAAAGCGACCGTTCGCAGAGAAGGTAAAATTTTTGAGCAAGAATACAGCATCGGTAAACCGTTGTACGATGTACGTGAAATCGGTGTTTCCGATGAAACAGGGACGGAAGTTACCTTTCAACCGGATGGAACCATTTTTGAATTCACGGAGTACAATTACGACACATTGGCTGCCCGCATGCGGGAATTGGCGTTCTTGAATAAAGGAATTACGATTACGCTTACGGATTTGCGTAATTTTGACGACAAAGGCGAACCGGTAAAAAACATTTTTCATTCGGAAGGTGGATTGCGTGAGTTTGCACAATACTTGGATCGAAACAGAGAAGCGTTGATTCCAGACGTCATTTACTTTGAAGGAGAACGAGAGGGAATTCCGGTAGAAGTTGCTTTGACGTACAACACATCGTACACCGAAAACATTCAAGCGTACGTAAACAACATCAATACGCATGAAGGAGGAACTCACTTGTCAGGCTTCCGTCGAGGATTGACCAATACACTCAAAAAGTATGCTACGGAAAGTGGTATCCTTGCGAAGGAAAAAATCGAAATCGACGGTGATGATTTCCGCGAAGGATTGACTGCGGTGGTATCTGTAAAAGTTCAAGAACCACAATTTGAAGGACAAACAAAAACGAAATTAGGAAACAGAGAGGTAACAGCTCCGGTTTCTCAAGGTGTTTCTGAAATGCTTGCCGTTTATCTAGAGGAGCATCCAGCCGAAGCTAAATTGATCGTTGAGAAAGTCATTTTGGCGGCTCGCGCTCGTCATGCGGCACGGAAAGC
Source organism: Crocinitomicaceae bacterium (assembly GCA_008017065.1). Classification (GTDB taxonomy): domain Bacteria; phylum Bacteroidota; class Bacteroidia; order Flavobacteriales_D; family Crocinitomicaceae; genus JAQVCM01. The sequence goes on along the minus strand of SSGT01000192.1, from coordinate 6,632 downwards.
CCGCGAAATGGTTCAACGAAAAAACGTATTGACAGGAACAGGACTTCCAGGAAAATTAGCGGATTGTTCTGAAAAAGATCCTGCATTGTGCGAAATTTATTTCGTCGAGGGAGATTCGGCGGGTGGTACCGCAAAACAAGGACGAGATCGTCACTTTCAAGCAATCATGCCACTTCGTGGAAAAATCTTGAACGTTGAGAAAGCCATGCAACATAAAATCTTCGAAAACGAAGAGATCAAAAATATGTACACGGCACTTGGTGTTCGCATCGGAACCGAAGAAGACTCAAAAGCTTTGAACCTTGAAAAATTAAGATATCACAAGATAATCATCATGTGTGATGCCGACGTCGATGGTTCACACATTGAAACCTTGATTTTAACATTCTTCTTCCGTTACATGAAAGAATTGATCGAAAACGGATACATTTACATCGCAACTCCTCCACTTTACCAAGTAAAAAAAGGTGGTAAAGCAAATTACGCTTGGAACGAAGATCAACGTGATCGTTTGATCAATGAATTGAAAGGAAATGGTTCTGAATCGTCTGTAAACGTGCAACGTTACAAAGGTTTGGGAGAGATGAATGCAGAACAACTTTGGGAAACAACGATGAATCCAGAAGGAAGAACCTTACGTCAAGTTACGATTGAAAATGCTGCTGAGTGCGATCAAATTTTCTCCATGTTGATGGGAGATGAAGTTCCACCACGACGCGAATTCATTGAGAAAAATGCAAAATATGCAAAAATTGACGCGTAGTTCGCTTTAATTCATACATTTTAAATGGGCTTTCAATGTTGGAAGCCCATTTTTTTTATGCTTATATCGACACAAAAAAAGGTCAGCCTTTTCAGACTGACCTTCAATTCATAAACGATATTACTTAGTTTGCTTGACTTTGCAATTTGATCAAATTCAATGCTGAACCTGCTTTAAACCATTCGATTTGCTGTTGGTTGTACGTGTGATTCAATGAAATATTTTCTTTTGAACCATCTGCATGTACAACTTCCAACGTCAATTGTTTTTCTGGAGCAAAAGATTCCAAATCAATGAAGTTGAATGTGTCGTCTTCTTTGATCTTGTCGTAATCTGCTTCATTAGCAAATGTCAATCCTAACATTCCTTGTTTTTTCAAGTTCGTTTCGTGGATACGTGCGAATGATTTCACGATGATTGCACGAACACCTAAATGACGTGGCTCCATTGCAGCGTGCTCTCTCGAAGAACCTTCACCATAATTGTGATCTCCAACAACGATAGATGGAACACCAGCTGCTTTGTATGCACGTTGAACAGCAGGCACTTCACCTTCAACACCTGTCAATTGATTAACAACCGCATTTGCTTTTCCGTTGAATGCATTTTCAGCTCCAATCAACATGTTGTTGGAAATATTGTCCAAATGTCCTCTGTATTTCAACCATGGACCAGCCATTGAGATGTGATCCGTCGTACATTTTCCTTTTGCTTTGATGAGCAATTTAGCTCCAAGGATATTTTTTCCATCCCAAATCGGGAAGTTTTCCAACAATTGCAAACGCGAAGAATCTGGGCTTACAGCAACATTTACCGTACTTCCATCTTCCGCTGGAGCTTGGTAACCTGGATCTTCAACATCAAATCCTTTGGTTGGTAATTCATCTCCTTTTGGAGGATTCAATTTTACTTGCTCTCCTTTATCGTTTGTCAAGGTATCTGTCAATGGATTAAATCCTAAATCACCTGCAATTGCCAATGCTGCAACCATTTCTGGTGAAGTAACAAACGCGTGTGTATTTGGATTTCCATCCGCTCTTTTCGAGAAGTTACGGTTGAACGAGTGAACGATCGTGTTTTTTTCTTGCTTTTCAGCACCCTCACGATCCCATTGTCCGATACATGGTCCGCATGCATTCGTAAATACTTTCGTTCCCATTTTTTCGAACGTAGAAATGATTCCATCACGTTCAATTGTGTAACGTACTTGTTCAGAACCAGGGTTGATTCCAAATTCCGCTTTCGGAGAAATTCCATGAGCAACCGCTTGTTCAACGATTGAAGCAGCACGCGCCATATCTTCATACGAAGAGTTGGTACATGAACCAATTAATCCCCACTCTACTTTCATCGGCCATCCATTTGCTTCCGCTTCAGCACGCATTTTAGAAACCGGAGTTCCTCTATCTGGCGTGAAAGGACCGTTGATGTATGGTTCCAATTCAGACAAATTAATTTCAATCACTTGATCAAAATATTTTTCAGGATTTGCATACACTTCCGCGTCTCCCGTTAAATGTTCTGCAATAGCATCAGCAGCATCAACTACTTCTTGACGACCTGTTGCAGCCAAATATCTTCTCATTGAATCATCGTAACCAAAAGTTGAAGTCGTTGCTCCAATTTCAGCACCCATGTTACAAATCGTTCCTTTTCCAGTACAAGAAAGTGAAATCGCACCTTCACCGAAATATTCAACAATAGCACCTGTTCCACCTTTCACAGTCAAGATATCTGCTACACGTAAAATAACGTCTTTTGCAGAAGTCCAACCATTCAGTTTTCCAGTCAATTTGATTCCGATTAATTTAGGAAATTTCAATTCCCAAGCCATTCCAGCCATCACGTCAACCGCATCAGCACCACCAACACCAACTGCAACCATTCCCAATCCACCAGCGTTCACTGTATGAGAGTCGGTTCCAATCATCATTCCACCTGGAAATGCATAGTTTTCCAACACAACTTGGTGAATAATCCCAGCTCCTGGTTTCCAGAAACCGATACCGTATTTGTTTGAAATGGATGACAAAAAGTTAAATACTTCGTTGTTTTGATTTAGAGATTCTTGTAAATCTTTGCTTGCACCTAATTTCGCTTGAATCAAGTGATCTGCATGCACCGTAGAAGGAACAGCTACTTTTTTTCTTCCAGCTTGCATAAACTGTAGCAACGCCATTTGAGCAGTCGCATCTTGCATTGCAACTCGATCTGGCGCAAAGTCAACATAAGATTTCCCTCTCTCAAAAGCAGTTGTTGCATTTCCATCCCACAAATGTGCGTAAAGGATTTTTTCTGAAAGTGTCAACGGTTTGCCCGTAATTTCACGTGCCGCTTGAATGCGCTCCGGAAATTTGGCATACACTTTCTTAATCATATCTAAATCAAAAACCATAGAATTTATTGTTAAATTGTATCTTTATTTTGTCGTGTGCGAATTTAAGTAATTTTAATTATTCCGCCCACGTATTCAAGCTAAAATCTGCTAAATATGTGTAGTTTTTTTTGACTGTCGTTCAGAATCGATTTCCAAATCAAAAACCATTCATAAACGATCAACTGTTCGCTCTACTCCGAATTCTAGTCTAAATCGTGTGACGCTCGAAAGTAATTCTTACTTTTGAACAATTCTATGGTATCTGAATCAATTGCATACGCTTTTTGCTGGGTAGTTCTGCTTTTTGTAGGGCTTCGCTTTTGGCGCAAGCGATTTCACCCCGTGGCTATTCCCTACTCCATTGAAGTCGGTTTTTTGGTGAAAGCTACGGCAGCAATTGGATTTGTATGCATCTACAACTACTTTTTGCTCTCCAACGATGCATTTGCGTATTTGGAAGATAGCCGAATTCTGCACGCTGTTTTTTCAAAATCTCCCAGCGATTACTTTAAATTTCTATTCGGAGGAAATAACACTGAAACGGCCATCCAAACATTTCTTTCCGAAACCTCCCTGTGGTCGCGCGGATATACAAACCTGATAAATGACTCGCAAAATGTGATTCGCGTCAATAGTCTGATTTACTTCGTTTCTCTTGGGAATCCGTACGTTCATGCCCTACTCATGGGACTGATTTCGCTACTTGGCGTGCATCATCTGACGCAAGCGTTCAAACACAAAATTTCATCCCGACCAGCGCTGTTTTTTTGGGGATTACTGCTACTCCCCAACGCGCTCTTTTGGACCGCAGGAATTTTAAAAGAACCATTCGTTGTACTCGGGCTCGGGCTCTTTGTTCGCGGCATTTTCAGCAGCGAAACCAGCAAAAGAAATTATTGGTATATCACGATCGGAATTCTACTACTAATCGGCTTCAAACCATACGTGTTGATTGCGATGTTGGTTGGCCTTAGTTTTTACATCCTCAGTCAACTTATTTTCGCAACCAAACCGTTCATTGCTTTATCAATTTGGATTGGATTTGTTACACTCTTTCTGTTGGCATATCCGGCGGGAAGAAATCAACTTGCATCCAATATTACACGCAAACAAAACGACTCGCTGAAAGTCGGGAAAGGTGGATTGTACGTACAAAAAGACAGTGCTACTTTTTACTACTTCCACACGGCGCATCTCCATCGCTTGACGTTAAAAGATTCGACCGCACAACTGAATGAAATTTCAACCGCTTGGGTTAAGAAAATCAATCAAAACGATCAATTCAAACCAATCACCCTTCATCCAAACGGTGAAAAATGGAACGTGTATTTGGCGTTAGACAGTTCAAAATCACTCATTTCAATTTCCCCGATCAACAACTCGTTCGCAAACCTGCTAAAAAACAGTCCGGAAGCACTTTCGAATGCTGCGTTTAGACCATTCCCCACCGACAACAGTAGTGCACTCAAACTTCCTTCGATACTAGAAACAACCGTCGTATTTGCATTGCTCGTTTTCGCCTGTTGGAAACGCAGAAAATTAAATTTCCAAGAACAAAGATTACTCATCGCCATCGTTTTGTTTGCGGTGTGCATTCTCCTTCTTGTTGGTTGGACGACTCCTGTCAACAACGCCATTGTTCGTTATCGAATTCCAGCCTTTATGGCTATTTTTGCAATCAGTTTATTTGTCATTGAAACACCCGATTCATGGAAAACCAAAAAAAAGTAGTTTTTATTTCAGGCGCAACCTCTGGATTTGGAGAGGCAACAGCCAGAATATTTGCTCAAAATGGATATGATTTGATCGTCACAGGTCGAAGAAATGAACGTTTAATTCAACTTCAAACGGAATTACAACATGCAACCGACGCACTTATCTTGCCGCTTTGCTTTGATGTTCGAAACGAAAACGAGGTTAATACCGCTATCAAATCGATTCCCGAATCATGGACCGATCGTTTGCAAATCGTGATCAACAATGCGGGTCTTGCAGTTGGCCGTTCACCAATCGATGAAGGAATTATCGATGATTGGGAGCGCATGATTGATACAAACATAAAAGGACTTTTGTATGTAAGCAAGGCCTTGATCCCGTTTTTAAAGGCGAAAAAATCCGGACACATTTTCAACTTAGGAAGTATCGCAGGGAAAGAGGTGTATGCAAGTGGCAACGTTTATTGCGCTACAAAACATGCCGTCGACGCACTTTCCCAATCTATGCGGATCGACTTGGTAGCATACAACATCAAAGTCACCAACATTGCTCCAGGTGCTGCGGATACCGAATTTTCACTCGTCCGATTCAAAGGAGATCAGCAAACCGCCGACGCAACGTATCATGGATTTCAACCATTGATCGCGCAAGACATAGCTGAAACGATCTATTTTGTGGCCACACGTCCACCGCATGTCACGATCAACGATTTAGTAATCATGCCTACCGCGCAAGCATCTGCAACGGTATTTCATCGCTCCAACTAACATGTGTTCTTGGTCGATAATTCAACAACGGTAAACCAATTACTTTCAACCATTTCAAACAACAACATGAAAAACACATTCGCATTCATCGTTTTACTTTTCGTCTTATCAGCGTGCTACAAAGGGCAGTCGGTCGATCTAATTGTCCACAACGCCAAAATTCATACGCTGAATGACAACAATGAAGTTTTTGAAGCGATGGCCATTCGCGACGGAAAAATAGTGGAAGTAGGACCCGATCGACAAATCCAAAACAAGTATTCGACGGACGAAATTATCGATGCAGGTGGACGAGAAATTTACCCCGGATTTACAGATGCACATGCGCATATTCTTGGCTTGGCGCAACAGAAACTGAACGTAAATTTAGTAGGCACAAAATCATTGGAAGAAATCCTGATTCGCCTCGAGAAATACCAATCGAAAAAAAACAAAAAATTCATCATTGGAGGTGGTTGGGATCAATCGCTTTGGTCGAATAAAACGATGCCAACGAATGAAAAACTAAATCAACTTTTTCCGTCGACGCATGTCGCTTTATTTCGCGTAGATGGACATGCAGTCTTGGTAAACGATTGTTTGTTGAAGCAATTGAAAATCGATGAATCGACTGCAATCGAAGGCGGTATAATTGAACAAAACGAGGGCCGATGCACAGGTCTTTTGATCGACAATGCGATGAATCCAGTTTTTGAGGCTTTGCCGTCGTACTCAGAATCTGAAATGGTAGAAGCCGTTTTAGAAATTCAAGAAGAGCTTTTTCAGTATGGAATTACGGGAGTGCACGAAGCAGGCATGCAATTCAAAGACATCGCCTTTTTCAAAAAAATGATTGCCAACAAATCACTCAAAATTGAATTGTATGCGATGCTTTTTCCTTCGGAAGAAAATATTCAATTTGCCCGAAAAAACGGAAAATACAAATTCAAAAACCTCTCCATCCAAAGCTTTAAAGTGCTTGGAGATGGTGCATTGGGATCAAGAGGCGCTTGTTTGAAACACCCGTATT
>SSGT01000032.1 GCA_008017065.1 Crocinitomicaceae bacterium | reverse complement strand
TGCTTGGTTTAATAGCATAGGACCGTTGTCCTATGCTAGTAAATCATGGCCTTTCAGGCCTTTGGAAGAATAAAATGATGATGTATTTTGATTTTTGAACATGTGAAATAAGTTTCGTTCAGCCCTGAAAGGGTTCGACTTTCTCTAACGATGGACATCGTCCATCGTGTGTCTCAAACCCGCATTCCATAAAGGCCTGACGGGCCGTAATACATTTTCGGAGATAATTTTTCGTAATCGTTCATCTCTAATTTTTTGATATTATAACGATTGATGCGTGTGGTATTTCGCCCTTTCAGGGCTTTGTTGTTGCTTGATTTACTAGCATAGGACAATCGTCCTATGCTAGTAAATCTCGGCCTTTCAGGCTCTTTTTAGTTCCAAAAATCGGATGAATTTGGGGCATTATCCTCTCGAATCAAGTTTCATCCGTTTCATTCAGCCCTGAAAGGGCTCGACTTTCTCTAACGATGGACATCGTCCATCGTATGTCTCAAACCCGCATTCCACCAAGGCCTGACGGGCCGGAATAGGATGTCACGTCCGTTTAATCATGCAGCCAAAATTAAAATTCCTTAAAAACCGCACAGAAAATTCTATTCAACTTCAATTCACTATCTTTGCGCAATAAATTTTATGCAAATTAAAAAATTATGAGTTTTAACGAACTTTCCAGTCAAGAAATTCAGCGTCGTGAGACCCTGAACAAACTGCGTGAGATGGGCATCGAGCCGTATCCAGCAGCGTTGTATCCGGTAACCGATTATACGCAAAGTATAAAGGATAATTTCGTGGAAAGTAAACAGGTGTGCGTGGCTGGTCGTATGATGAGTCAACGCATCATGGGAAAAGCTTCATTTGCTGAAATTCAAGATAGTACAGGTCGAATCCAAGTATATTTTAACCGCGACGAAATGTGTCCGGGAGAGGACAAAACGCTTTACAACGAGGTTTTTAAAAAATTGTTGGATCTAGGTGATTTTATCGGAATCAAAGGATATTTGTTTAAAACACAAGTGGGTGAAATTTCGATTCACGTGCAAGAGTTTACCTTGTTGTCTAAATCCTTGCGTCCACTTCCAGTAACGAAGACCGATGACGATGGAAAAGTACACGATGCTTTCACGGATCCTGAATTGCGTTACCGTCAGCGTTATGTCGATTTGGTGGTGAATCCACACGTAAAAGAAGTATTTTTGAAACGGACGAAATTGTTTACAGCCATGCGTAATTTCTTCAACGAAGCGGGTTACATGGAAGTAGAAACACCAATTTTGCAAGCAATCCCCGGTGGAGCAGCAGCGCGTCCGTTTATCACGCATCACAATGCACTAGACATTCCGTTGTACATGCGTATCGCTAACGAATTGTATTTGAAAAGATTAATAGTCGGAGGATTTGATGGTGTCTACGAGTTTTCGAAAAACTTCCGCAACGAAGGAATGGATCGCACCCACAATCCAGAGTTTACAGCCATGGAAATCTATGTTGCTTACAAAGATTACAATTGGATGATGGATTTTACAGAACGTTTATTGGAACATTGCGCTGTAGCTGTCAACGGAACATCGGATTGCACGTTTGGTGAACACCACATTAGCTTCAAAGCACCCTACAAACGCGTAACGATGCGTCAATCGATTATCGATTTTACCGGTTTCGATATCGATGGAAAATCGGAAGAAGAATTGAGAGCAGCTGCGAAAGGTATGGGAATCTCTGTGGATGAAACCATGGGGAAAGGAAAATTGATTGATGAGATTTTTGGCGAAAAGTGTGAAGGAAATTACATTCAACCAACGTTCATCACAGATTATCCAAAAGAAATGTCACCACTTTGTAAAGTTCACCGCGACAATCCTGAATTGACCGAACGTTTTGAGTTGATGGTTTGTGGAAAAGAAGTTGCGAACGCTTACTCAGAGTTAAACGATCCAATCGATCAGCGTGAACGTTTCGAAGATCAAGTGCGTTTGGCTGAAAAAGGCGATGATGAAGCAACAGGATTAATTGACCAAGATTTCTTGCGTGCGTTGGAATACGGTATGCCACCAACTTCTGGTTTAGGAATCGGAATGGATCGATTGATTATGTACTTGACAAACAATCCTTCGATTCAAGAAGTCTTGTTTTTCCCGCAAATGCGACCAGAATCGAACACACCAAAAATTGAGCTTTCAGACAACGAAAAGTTGATTTTGAATACAGTCGAAAAAGTGCAAAAAGGACTTTTGGTAGATGTCAAAGAAACGGTTAATTTGAGCAACAAAGCGTGGGACGTAGCCGTTAAAAACTTGACAAAGGCTGGTTTGCTGAAAGTTACCAAAGAAGAAGACGTGTTGTTTATTCAAGTCGGATAAATAGGTAAATTATTGAAATTCAATCCCTTTTGAAAACATCAAAAGGGATTTTTTTTGTTTCTGTTTTTTTAGCAAATACCATTTTTACGGTATTGTTTTTATTTAGTCTAAATAAGAACTTTGTCCTCAAAATAATAAAAATGGTACGGTTACAAAATCTAGTCGGTATAATTTGTTTGTTTTTCGCCAGTGCGGCGTTTGGACAAACAATCAAAATGGAAGGATTCGTCAAAAATACGGATGGCGAAGTGGTTGCTAACGCTTCTATAAAATGTCAAGGTACAAATGCAATGGTGAAATCCGATGAGCGGGGTTATTATGTGTTTGAATCGATTCCAATCGGTCAGCAACTTTTTCAAGTAATTGCTTCTGGATACGAATCGCTAGAGATCACCGTGAAGTTGGTGGGACCGGAGAAGTTCAATTACACGTTTTCACTCAGTCCACGCATGTTGGAGATAATCGATGTAGTTGGAAAATCGGAAAATCGATTCTACAGAGATTCCAACGCAACGATTGGGAAATTACCGCTCAAGAATTTAGAAAATCCACAGGTATACAACTCAATTCCAAAAGAATTACTGAAGGAGCAAGTGGTTACCGATTTCAACGATGCAATGAAAAATGCTACCGGAGTTTCACGCTTGTGGGAGTCAACTGGTCGTGGTGGTGACGGAGCTGAATATTACAGTATGCGTGGTTTCAGTGTTCAACCAACCATGGTGAATGGCGTTCCTGGATTAAATAACGGTGCGATCGATCCTGCGAACGTTGAATCAATTGATGTAATTAAAGGTCCGTCCGGTACTTTATTTGGAAGTTCTGTCATTTCGTATGGCGGTTTGATCAATGTAACAACTAAAAAACCCTACGAAAGATTGGGTGGAAATGTTGGTTATGTGCTTGGAAGCAATGGTCAAAACCGATTGACAGGAGATCTTAACATTCCCCTCAACAACAAGACTTCCGTGCGTATCAATACGGCGTATGCCGATCAAAATTCTTTCCAAGATGCCGGATTTCGAAAATCATTTTACTTTGCTCCAAGCTTTAAATTGAAAGCAAGTGAAAAATTGACGTTCTTGATCAATACTGAATTTCAAAATGCGCAAGCTGCAAACGCACCGATGTTGTTTTTGAATCGTTATGGACCGCTTTCTTACTCGAGTTTAGCACCTTTTGAGAAATTTTACAAACGCTCCTTTACGTCAAACGACTTGGCAATCAAAAATCCAAATTTTAACCTGCAAGGTCAAGCACTTTATAAAATCAACAAACGTTGGAGTTCGCAAACAATTGTCTCAAGTTCGACTTCAAAATCAAGTGGATATTACCATTATTTCTGGGATGCCGGTGACGGAAACACGTTTGGACGTTTCATTTCTAAACGCAACGGTGAAACCCAGACAGTTGATTTGCAACAAAACTTTATCGGAGAATTTAAAATTGGTGAAATCAGAAACCGCGTGGTTGTTGGACTTGATTACTACGAGGCAAATGTGCTAAACAGCTCTACAGGTTGGGTATTGAACGGACAGTTGACTGTAAACGACGGAATGGACAGTGGAAACCTGACACAAATCGGTGTCGATAGCTTGTTGGTCGGAACGTCTGAAGGTGTAAGTAAAGCACGCACACAAGTGGCAAGCGCATACATTTCGGATGTGGTCAATATTACTCCTAAATTAGCAGCGATGGTGAGTATCCGTTTCGACAATTTCAGAAACGACGCGTTTGCTGCAACAAGCGAAAAAAGTCAATCGTCTTTCTCGCCTAAATTTGGATTGGTGTACCAACCAATTTTAGACAAAGTGTCGATCTTTGCCAACTACATGAATGGTTTTGTCAATCAAGCTCCAACGCAGGTTGCTGATGTCGACGGTTCAAACGTGCGGATGCAAGCGCTGAATCCAGAGCAAGCAAATCAATATGAGTTTGGTGTAAAAACCAATTTGTGGAGTGAGCGAATTGCGTTGACAGCAAGTTATTACAACATTTTAGTAAGTAACAAAGTGATGTCTGACCCAAACAACCTCAACGGAGTTATTCAAGGAGGAAAAGTCGAAAGCAAAGGAATTGAAATCAGTTTGGTAGCCAATCCAATCAAAGGATTGAATCTGATCGCTGGTTTTAGCGACAATCAATCGAAAGTGGTGGAAGACAATCCAGCAAATGGATATTTGGGTCTTCGTCCGGAGGAAGCAGGTCCAGCACAGTTGATTAATTTTTGGGTTAATTATTCCTTGCCATTCACTAAATTGAAAGGACTCGGGATCGGATTCGGAGGAAATGTTTCGAGTAAACACATGACATTGCACCGCGCAGTAACGGGAACGTTTACATTGCCAGGATATGAAGTGTTTAATGCTGCGTTGAGTTACCGTACAAATAGCTATTCCGTAATTTTGAAGATGAATAACCTGCTGAATACACGTTACTATGCGGGTTGGTCTACAATCACGGCACAACAGTTAAGAACGGTTTCACTTGGATTCAACTACAATTTTTAAGACAATTGAGAAATAAAATCAAGAAGTTACACCTTTGGCTCGGACTTTCGTCTGGGCTAATTGTGTTTATCGTCAGTATCACCGGGTGTTTGTATGTCTTTAAAGACGAGTTTCAAAATTATTTTCGAAGTGAATTAATCCATCACCACGAAGCAAATTTCGAACAAAAGGCAATTCTTCCGTTGCGCGAAATGGAGGAAAAGGTGGTGAAACAAGTTACTGAAAAATACCCATTGCATTGGGTGGAAATTCCGATGAATAAGTCCCGTTCCTACAAATTTCACTATTACGAAAGTAATCCGCATGCATGGAATTATTTCGATGAATTGGTGATCTACAAAACTGTTTACGTCAATCCATTTTCGGGAAAAGTATTGGGAGTAGAGGACGAAAAAAATGGATTTTTCAATATCGTGAAATTTATCCACTGGAGTTTGCTGCTCAAGTCAGAATGGGGTACGTACATCATCGGGATTCCGATTTTGATTTTTGTTGTTCTACTGATCACGGGTATTATTTTGTGGTGGCCAAAAAACAAAAATGCGCGAAAGCAACGGTTTTCTTTCCAATGGAAGCATGTGAAATCGTGGAAACGGAAAAATTACGACCTGCATTCCATCCTTGGTTTTTATGCGTCATTCGTGGCTTTGATCGTCTCGATCACAGGACTTTATTACGCTTTTTTTGTGGTACAAGCGGCAATTTATTTTGTGTTTTCCGGTGGAAGCACGCAACTTCCCAATTTTGATCATATCCAGACAAAAGCGCCCATCGAACTGCGAACGGCTTCCACAATCGATAAAATTGCGGCAAAAGTGGAACAAGTTTACCCCAACGCATCCACTTACACAATGGATCTCGGACATCCACACTTGGACGACCATGAGCATGAAAATTTCTCGATTTTTGTCAAAGAATTGGGGCATTCCTACCACATCAACCACAGTTTGATCTTTGATGAAAATTCAGGCGAACTCTTGCACACACACGCCCACAACGACAAAAATTTAGGAGAAAAAGCCATTGCTGCCAACTACGACATCCACGTTGGAAGTATTTTTGGTTTACCCACCAAAATCCTTGCTTTTTTCGCAAGTTTGATTTGTGCGTCCCTGCCAATCACCGGGTTTATGATTTGGTATGGACGGAGGAAGA
>SSGT01000130.1 GCA_008017065.1 Crocinitomicaceae bacterium | reverse complement strand
TTTTATTTGTGCTTATGCTCAAATCGTTAGCGTAATTTAACAGCAGTTAAAAATGAAAAAAAGACGTTACATGAATACAAAAGACTTAACATTCCCTTAACATTCAACTGGTGTTCTTGCTACTAAAAATTACAAAAACACAGTAAATCAATTATTTACAAAATTAACATTCGCTAAAATTATCATTATGTTAACAAAATTGATTTGTGACTTACACCACCTAATTCGTTGTAATTTTGCCCCAAAATAGATACAAATGGCAAATATTTTAAAATTTTTCCTTCCGAAAGACAGAGTGTTTTATACGCTTTTCGAAAATGCAAGTGCTAATTTAGAGTCAATTGCAGGTAAATTGGTAGAAGTTGTTAACGAAAGTGATTTCAACAAGCGAGCAGCATTGATTCTTCAAATGGAAGATTTAGAGCATCAAAATGATGAGTTGACGCACCAAATTTTTGTAGAGTTAGGAAGAAACTTTATTACACCGTTTGACCGTGAGGATATCCACAGTTTGGCTACAGCATTAGATGATATTTGTGATCATATTTACGCTTCAGCGAAAAAAATCAATTTCTACAAAGTAGATCCTTTTGATCAAGGGATTCAAAAAATGGCAGATGTGATCTACGATGCTGTTTTGGCCGTAAACAACGCTGTGAGCGAATTGAGAAATTTGAAAAATACACAAAAAATTGTTGAGTGTGTGATCAAAATAAACAGCGCTGAAAACCAAGCAGACGATATCTTTGATATGAGTATCGAACGCTTGTTTGATACCGAACCAGATGCGAAACAAGTGATCAAAAAACGTGAAATCTACCAAACGATGGAAGTTGCAACCGACAAATGTGAAGATGCCGGAAACGTGATTGAATCCATTGTTGTAAAATACGCTTAATTTTCGATTTCAACAATTCTAGTAGCCAACGATGGATTGGTTTGCTAGCGTTTTATTTATAATTTTCAATTTATGTTAACTTTATTAATAGTCGTAATTGTTATTGCCTTGTTATTCGACTTGGTCAATGGTTTTCACGATGCAGCAAATTCGATAGCAACGGTCGTTTCTACTAAGGTTTTATCGCCATTTCAGGCTGTGCTATGGGCTGCTGCTTTCAACGTGTTAGCGTTTTGGGTATTTGACATGAGTGTTGGTAATACCGTTGCAAAAACAGTAGACAACAATGCAATTGATTTGTGGGTAATCCTCGCAGGATTGATCGCAGCTACTTTTTGGAATCTACTAACGTGGTGGTTGGGATTGCCATCCAGTTCATCACACACGCTCATCGGCGGTTTTGCGGGTGCTGCGGTTGCTCACGGAGGATTTGATGTCATCGCAACGGGTGAAATTTTAAAGGTCATTCTGTTCATTTTCCTTGCTCCATTCATCGGTGGATTCATCGCATTTATCATTGCACTCGTTACCATTACACGGTCGTTTTACAAAAAGATGTTTTGGATCTTTTTACTTTCGGGAATCACGGTGTTTATGATGTACTACATGACTAAATACATGGACATGAAGCCGATTATGATGTATATCGTCATTGGAATGTTGGTGTTGTTTGTGGTGACATACATTTTGTATCAATTGATTTATGGAAAGCGCCAATCTGCATTGAAAGAGTCCAACATGTACAAAAAGTTGCAATTACTTTCATCTGCCGCTTTCTCATTGGGACATGGTGGTGCCGATTCTCAAAAAGTGATGGGTATTATCTGCGCCGCGCTCATGGTTTTCGGAAACATGAGTAGAGAGGGAAAAATTGAAGGCGATATTCCAGAATACTTGCGAATTTCGGAAGTAATGCAATTGGAATACGAAAACGAAGAAGGCATCAAGAAAAAAGAGAAGCCTGAATACTTAAATGGAGATCACGTCTACGTTTACACCAAAGGCGATACGATCTTTGAATCCAAATCAATGAAATGGATTTTTGCTGACAAAGTAATGAATCCAGAGTTTGCGGCGGCATTTAAACCAGATTTCTTATCACACATCGAAGGGGGCGTTTTGAAAGATCATCAAAAATTAAAAACAAAAGTTTATTCTGAAACAATGCCGTTTTGGATTGCTTTCTCGTGTTATTTGATGATTGGACTCGGTACTTTGATGGGCGGATGGAAAATTGTAAAAACAATGGGTACAAAAATTACAAAGGTAACGCCACTCGAAGGAGTTTGTGCCGAAACCGCTGGAGCTTTGACCTTGTTTACCGTTTCTAACTTAGGAATTCCAGTTTCAACAACGCATACAATCACTGGTTCGATCATCGGTGTGGGCGCTACCAAGCGACTCAGTGCCGTTCGTTGGGGAGTGACGATCAACTTGCTGTGGGCTTGGATCTTGACAATTCCAGTCAGTGCATTACTCGCTGCAATTGTTTACAAAGTAATTATATTATTCGTGTAAATCGAATTCTTAGACATAAAAAAAGGCATCGAAATCGATGCCTTTTTTTATGTCTTAACGTTCAGAAATTTGAAACTTACAATACTTGATCGTTGCACCTCGTGCTGAAAACAGCGTTTCGTAGTGTGTTTTGATATGCATTATTTCGCGCGTCTTTTCATCTAAATCAGCGGGTAGACTTCCATAGAGGTCCCAAGTCAATTCCAGACAATTGTAGTTGTGCTCCTTGATCTCTTCGGCTGTTGACTCAAACAAGATGTCACTATCAGTTTTTAAATGCACCAAACCTCCCGGTTTTAAAATTTGTCGGTACCGGTCAACAAATAACTTTGAAGTCAATCGCTTGCGCGGTTTGTTTGGCTGCGGATCGGAAAACGTTAGCCAAATTTCATCCACCTCCCCGACTTCGAAATAGTCCAAGATGAAATCAATTTTGGTACGCAAGAATGCAACATTCGTCATTCCTTTCTCCACAGCGTCTTTTGCACCAACCCAAATTCGCGCGCCTTTGATATCAACGCCGATGAAATTTTTGTTCGGGTAATGATCTGCCAACCCAATCGTATACTCGCCTTTTCCACACCCCAATTCCAATACAATCGGATGATCGTTTTTAAAATATTCCGTATTCCATTTCCCCTTCATTGCGAAAGGAATTCGTTGTTCTTCTGATAATGCAGGTTCAAACACATTGGACCATTCCTTCATTTCAGTAAACCGACGTAATTTATTTTTTGCCATAACTCAAATCTGCGGCAAAGATACGGATTCAATTGGAGAAAGAATACACGCGAACATGGAAGTGATCAAATTCGTGTTTTCCATCGTCAGTACTTCATTCATGCAAACACTTCGAATTGAAACAGAACGACATTTCGGAATATTGCGATATGCAGAAATTGGAAGACCTAGCAACGAAAAATCGCTAGTTTGTCCACATGCGATTTCTGAGCTTTGTGCCATGTTTCGCCAAATCGGCATTTCGAAATATGCCGAAATGCAAATCAATCTTCGAATTGCAGATAATTCACAATTCAAACCAGCAAGCTGACTACCATTTAGTACATTTGAGCCATGAAAGTAAACGAAGTTGTGGACCGACGTATTTTGCTTTCCCCACTCAATTGGGGATTGGGACATGTCACACGTTGCATTGGATTGATTCAATTGCTCCAAGACCAAGGAAATCGTTTTTATGTGGCGTGCGACGAACACCAGCAAGCCGTTTTTGAAAACTACCTTGACAACGTAACCTACATTCGTCATTTGGGTTACCCATTCAGCTTTGAAGGAAAGGGCAAATTTACGAGGGATTTGATTTCAAATCGAAAGCCATTGCTCGCACGCTTCGCACGGGAACAAAAAGAAATCGACAGCTACATCACCGAGCATCAAATCGAAATTGTACTCTCCGACCATCGGTATGGATTCTTTTCTAAACAGGTTTACTCGCTTTTTTTGACGCATCAAATTCAATTGCCATTGTCAAAGTTATTCGCACCTGCGCAGTGGATTCACAGACGCTTAATTGGCAATTTCGACGCCATTTGGTGCTTCGACGATCATCAGAGTTCGCTTGCTGGAAAATTGAGTAAAAATAAGGCTTCGATACCCGTCGAATACATCGGTTGGTTTTCAAGATATGAAGCACGTACATCGGAGGAACTAACGTTTGATGCACTGTTTATCGTAAGTGGACCAGCGCCGTATAGCACACAATTTCTAAGCGAAGTGTTCGAATACTGTGAAACGCACGATGGCACTTTTGCATGTCTTGTTAATGAATTCAACTACCGAACACAAATTCCTTCAAACCTGAAATTAGTCGTCGCGTCCAATTGGAAACACGATGATCGATTGATGTATCAGAGTAAATGTATTGTTTCGCGGTCAGGTTACTCAACGCTGATGGATTTAAAAAAGACACAAAAATCCGCAATTCTAATTCCCACTCCCGGACAATCCGAACAACTCTATTTAGCAACATTGCATCAAACGAATCCCGCTTGGAAAATTGTAAAACCGGGAGAAAAGTGGGACCTACCGAATTTTCACACCGCGGCTCGTGACTAATTTTTCTTCTATTTCTTTTGCCGAATCCAAACTGAAGGCAAATGTACTCCCAAGTCCAACCGTACTTCTCACGGTAATTGACTGGTTGTGAGATTCAATAATTTGCTTTGCGATGGCTAGACCGAGTCCAGAGCCACCTTCGTTGCGTGTTCTGCTTTTTTCGACGCGGTAAAAACGCTCAAACAAGCGCGACAAATGATTTTCGTCGATTCCTGGACCATTATCAGATATCTCAATTAAAATCAAATCGTTCATTTCGTAGAAGCGCACATTTGTCCGTCCACCCTCGTTTCCATAGTTGATTGAATTGTTAATCAAATTGGTAAGTACCTGACTAATTTTTGCCCGATCCGCATGTACAACAAGGGGTGATTCCTTCGGATATGTCAACGAAATATTTTTCTCTTTCGCCTTTAATTCGAGTGACTCAACAACTTCTTTTACCAAATCCCGCATGTTGAAATTTTCAAAATCCAATTTAAACCGATTGGCTTCCATTTTCGTTATTTGGTCTAAGTCTTCGAGCAAATTCACCATGCGATCAACCGCTAGCGACGCTCTTTCAAGGAACATACGATTCACTTTTTCATCTTCCAAACCACCATCGAGCAACGTCAGGATGTACCCTTGAATTGAAAAAACAGGCGTTTTCAACTCGTGCGCAAGATTTCCTAAAAACTCGCGGCGGTATTCCTCCTGTTCATGTAGTTTTGAGATTTCGACATTGCGTTCTTCCGCCCATTTTTTCGTTGCCTTCTCGGCTACAGCAAATACTTCGTCGGACATTTTGAAATTCAAATCTTTGTCTTTGGTGATTTTCCCCTTGCGGATCGAACGGTAAAGTACCTTCAACCGATCATTGATGAACCGTTCGACAAAGAAATAAAAAATTCCAAACGAAGCAAATCCTAGCAAGAGAGGCAGCGCAATGACGACCCAAAGCGGAAATTCAACGATGGTATAATCCAAAATTAAGGTGATAGCAAGCGCAGTAGCAACAATTATTGCGCTACCACCTAAAATCATATTGACTGGTTTACTACTTTTCACTGTCTACAAATGTATATCCAACACCTTTAATGGTACGAATATAATCATCTCCCAGCTTTTCTCGTAATTTTCGGATATGAACATCAATTGTTCGCTCTCCAACAATGGCTTCATTTCCCCAAACAGAACTCAAAATTTCGTCACGGGTAAACACTTTTCCTGGACGACTCAAGAGCAACTCCAACAATTCAAATTCTTTTTTAGGCAGTTGAATTTCGGTATCTTTTTTCTCAACAATGAATTTTTCGCGATTCACTTTTATCCCTTGAACAGTGGAGTTTTGATCTTCTGTTGTTTCGTTTCTCAAACGTCGCAACAATGACTCTACTTTGCTAACAAGCAAACGTGGTCGGATGGGTTTTGCAATATAATCATCAGCACCTGCTTCAAATCCAGCAACTTGTGAATAATCTTCTGCCCGAGAGGTTAAAAACGCAATGATTGGTTGCTGAATACTTGTATCTTTTCGGATGGTATAACACGCTTCAATACCGTCCATTACCGGCATCATCACATCGATTAACACCAAATCAGGCTTTACTTTTTGTACCATTCCCACACCCACTAATCCGTTGTTTGCTGTGTACACTTTGTAACCTTCTTTTTCCAAATTGTATTGTAAAAAATCCAAGATATCTGGTTCGTCATCGATAAGTAAAATGGTGTTTGCAGACTTATTTCTTGTCATCATTGAAAGTGTATTTTCGTGTGTTATGTTTGTTGCTATCATACACATCAAAATTACTCCCTGCGCTTTCCTTGTGGTTTAAGGTAAGTTTATGCTTGTGTTAAGGTTTATTGCATAGACTTATTGTTAACTTAACTTCAAAAAAAAAATCGCAAATTGAAAACTCAACTTGCGATTCTTTTGCAATTTATATTCTATTAAGCAACTTTCAATCGTGCTACTTTTGATTTTGAAAATTGATCCTTCGCGTACGCAAGCGAAACACGGAATTCTTTTTCATTTTTGGAAGGAAGGTCAAACATCGCTTCGTTCAGAATTCCTTCACAAATCGAACGCAAACCTCTTGCTCCTAACTTAAATTCGATTGCCTTTTCGACGATAAAATCCAACACATCTCCGTCAAAACTCAACTTAATACCATCGATTTCAAACAAACGAACGTATTGTTTAATCAACGCATTCTTGGGCTCCGTCAAGATCCGTTTCAAGCTTTTCCCGTCCAATGGCTCTAGGTACGTCAACGAAGGAAAACGACCAATCAATTCAGGAATCAAACCGAATGACTTGATATCCGTTGGATTGATGAATTTCAAGAAATTATCTCCATCGATACGCACATCGTCGTTGCTACTAAAACCAATTGTTTGCGTATTGACACGTCGTGCTATGATTTTCTCAATACCATCAAAAGCACCTCCACAAACAAATAGAATGTTTTTCGTATCGATTTGAATCATTTTTTGTTCCGGATGCTTTCTTCCTCCTTGCGGTGGAACGTTGACAACCGAACCTTCCAACAATTTCAACAAAGCCTGCTGAACACCCTCACCTGAAACATCTCGTGTAATGGATGGGTTGTCGCTTTTGCGCGCAATTTTATCGATCTCATCAATGAAAACGATTCCTTGTTGCGCTGCGTTGACATTGTAATCAGATGCTTGTAAAAGACGAGACAAAATACTTTCTACGTCTTCTCCTACGTAACCTGCTTCGGTCAAAACCGTTGCGTCCGCGATGCAAAAAGGAACATTGAGCAAACGCGCTATGGTTTTTGCCAATAGGGTTTTTCCTGTTCCAGTACGACCGACCAAAATAACGTTGGCTTTTTCAATCTCCACATCGTCTTTCGAAGGTGGTTGATTCAGCCGTTTGTAGTGATTGTAAACCGCAACCGAAAGCACTTTTTTTGCATCTTCTTGTCCGATAACATACTCATCCAATTTCGACTTAATATCGGCAGGTTTCAATAAGTTAACGGGGGATTCTGAATAGACTTCCGACGGAAGCGATTTCATTTCCTCCATCACAATGGAATGCCCTTGGGTAATACAACTCTCACAAATGTGTGCAGACAACCCTGCTATCAGCATTCCTACTTGCGATCTTGGTCTGCCACAAAATGAGCACGAAGTTTCTTTTTTCGACATAATAATAATTGACAAAAAAAGCCATCCAACAGTTGATTGGATGACCTATTTAAAAGTGTACAAAAGTAGTTTATTTTGGGTTTCTAACCAACACTTCATCTACCATTCCATAGATTTTTGCTTCTTCGGAAGTCATCCAATAATCACGATCTGAATCTGCAAACACTTTGTCGTAATCTTGTTTTGTGTGATGTGCGATAATATCATATAGCTCTTTCTTCAACTTTCCGATTTCACGCGCAGTAATTTCGATGTCCGACGCCTGTCCTTGCGCTCCTCCTAAGGGTTGATGAATCATTACGCGCGAATGTTTCAATGCCGAACGTTTTCCATCGGCACCAGCACATAACAAAACTGCTCCCATCGAAGCTGCCATTCCGGTACAGATAGTTGCTACATCTGGCTTGATGTACTGCATCGTATCGTAAATTCCCAAACCTGCATACACAGATCCTCCAGGTGAATTTAAATAAATCTGAATGTCTTTCTTCGGATCCACCGACTCCAAAAACAACAGTTGCGCATTGATAATATTCGCCACTTGATCGTTGATTCCAGTTCCCAAAAAGATAATTCGATCCATCATCAAACGCGAAAAAACGTCCATTTGGGTCATATTCATGTGCCGTTCTTCGATGATATATGGAGTTAAAGAGGATTCAATATAACTCGCCAAGTGCATGCTGCTAATTCCTTGGTGCTTCGTTGCGTATTTTTTAAATTCGTCGTTTCCAAACATAATCTTCTATTTTAATTTGTCATTGAGTTGATAAATATACATTGTATTTTGAGGAATAAAATCGTTTTTGAAAAATAAAATTCCACATTTTCAGCCTGAAAAGTCAAGAATGATGCCATGCCGATTTTTTTGACGGTCACGGGAATGTTTCGTCCATTTCCTGCCACTTTTGCAGTCAATTAGACAGTTCGACAGAAAAAGCAAGCCATTTCATTGGAAAACATCAAAAACAACGTTTATCTCCATTGCCAGTCCATCCGGTCAACGAATGGAATTCCTCGCTCGGCTTCTAGCGTAGTGAAAAACGCCGGCAATTGCTCCCAATTATCGATTTTGTTTTTCGGTAGAATAAACGACTGATTGGTCTTCAATTTTAGAAGAAACAACGCTTCCGTCTCGGTGATTGATTCAATTTCAGCAATATCAATCGCGGATTCTGAAACCTCATCTTTTGCTTTCACACGGTCTTTTTCAAATGTAAGCGTTGCTTTACGACCAAATTTATTATTCATATTTTCGGCGATGAATTTTTGATACTGACGGCGGTACAAATTGCGGTCGTGAATTGGATAAAAAAAGAACCAAACAACCGCCAATAGGAGAAAAGCAAACAACATCGTGAGATCCCCTCGGTAAAAGAAAAGTACCGCAAAAAACAAATAGGCTGCTGCTGGAATCGAACGCGACAACATCCGTCGGCGTTTCACACTGGGCGAATTCGACGCTGTAAACAATTGAAAAGTGAGGTAATCGTTGTCGTCCAAGCTATATGTTATTTTCATGAAATCATTCTAATTTCCTCAAAGATATTGTCTATTTTCGAGAATTCAAGCAGAAAACAACACGTATGTAATGGGCGTTTTCGATTGCACAAAACAAATTGAATACAGTAGTGGAAAGCTCCATTTCAAATTATCCCATATCTTTGTGCCCAAATTCAATCAAAATGGCAGCAGATATTACAGTTACAATCATCGATAGAGAGGGGATTTCACACGAATTAATTGCTCCAACAGACATGAGCATGAATATCATGGAACTATGTAAATCCTACGATTTGCCTGTAAAAGGTGAATGTGGAGGAATGGCGATGTGTGCCACCTGTCAATGCTACTTGGAATCCGATACCGAATTGGATCCTCAAGGTGACGCGGAATTAGACATGTTGGATCAAGCTTTTTTCGTGAAGCCAAATTCACGATTGGGTTGCCAAATTCATATTTCTGAGGAAATCGACGGAATTGTCCTTCGCCTAGCGCCAGAGGTAGATTAACGTTTGAATTCAAAAGGGATTAAACACACTGGAATGGGTTCCATTTTATGCTTGTTGATTCGATTTAGGCGTCTGTAAATCGCAAGTACTTCACTTTCTCTTGCCGAAAGTTGACTTTCATCGCCTTGAAAATCCATAGCCCATTCCAACTCTGGGTACGTAGCTCCAATTTGATCTTCGTCGCTGCGTCCATCTTCCCACAATCCATCGGTTGGTTTTGCAACTTGAATCGAATCTACGACTTGTAAATGTTTTGCCAATTCGAACACTTCGGTTTTGGTCAAATCCGCAATTGGACTTAAATCAACGCCGCCGTCGCCGTATTTTGTGAAAAAACCAACTCCAAAATCTTCGACTTTGTTTCCTGTTCCCGCTACGAGCAAACCGTTCGATTGTCCGACAGCGTACAACGTTGACATTCTCAAACGCGCACGCGTATTCGCCATCGACAAAAAATCGTGCTGTGTTGTTGGCGGCAATGCGGATTCCAATGCCGTGAATGCATCTGTCAATTCAATTTCGAGTGATTCTACATTTTCAAAACGACGGCATAAATCAACAATATGTTCCGAGGCACGGTTAAATTCGGCCTTCGTTTGTCGGATCGGCATACTGATCAACATCACTTTTTTGCCCGTTAAAGCGCAAAGCGTTGACGTGATTGCAGAGTCAATTCCCCCTGAAATGCCAACTACAAATCCTTTCAAATTTGCGCTTGCACAATAGTTTGAGAGCCAACTGACGATGTGTGATGTAACTTCTTCGTGCTTCAAAATACAGAGTTAGAATAGAATAGATACCTTCAACATCAACTGCGATTGTTTAGCCGCATTTGAAAAATACTTGCGTGAATTGTCGCTTGCTGTGTAGGTGTATAAACTTCGTTTGTCTTCTTTCCAGTCGTAATACAGCGGTGTTAATCCGTAGTAATAACCCAATTCAGCAACCAAGCACGTCGAACCAGCAAAATTCCATTCTGCACCGCCAGCGATTCCTAATGCTCCTTTGTAGAAAAACAATTCACTTTTGCGTTTCATGTTGTCGTTTGAAGCTTCTGTAGCAGCACCCAATTCAGAATTCCCTGCCATCAGCGAACCTGTATCATTGATCTTGCTTGAAATCAAGAAGCTGTTGCGCAAACCAAACTTACCGAAATAGCGGAAATAACCGATGTAATTGGTCCGAAACAACATCATTGTTGGAATCGTTAAGTAATTTGCCTTTTGGGTTCTTTCATCGACACGAAATAAAGTGCTCGACGCAGAAGATTCGTCTTTTCTTAAAATTTGTGTATCGTCGAATCGGTAGAAAACAGCATTGCTTCCAGCTTTGTAACGCAACGAAGAGAAATCAAACTCCAATCCAGTGCACAAACCAATTGTGGGTGTAAAACTGAAATTTACGTTGGCACCGATTGAAAAATCACCTCCGACACCATTCTTTTCAATATTTTTTGTGTCCATTTGCTGAAAACTCATTCCACCACTGATGATTACACCTGCTTGAATCTTTTTTTCAGCTGCATCTTGCGCAGAAGCTTGGAGTGCGAATCCGAATCCAATAATGGCAATTACTAATTTTCTCATTGTATCTAATTTCAAATGTTTGTATCAAAGTTAAGGAATCAATTTTCAGTTTGCACGAATATGATTACTTTTGACTACAATATTAAAGAATATTAATGACCCGTAAAAGCATTTTGTACATTGGTTTTGGTTTGTTGTTAACAGCTTCTTGTTCTCACAATCCCTTGGATGTAAATCCAGATGGAATTTCGGTCGGGATCAATTACATTCATTTGGATTCTATTTTTGTAGAAACACCTGCGAATGGATTGAAGAATGCCGTCGAAAAATCTGGGATTCTTGCTGATCAGATTTTAGCGTATGAACTTGGACAATGCTTGGGTGTTGGTCCACTTGCTGATTCCGGTACCACCGATCGCATCAAACTTTTTGTAAATGATCCCTTCGTAAAGCGTGTCGAAAAGCGCATTGATGAGAAATTCAGTAACCTTAGCCCGCGAAAGGCAGCGATTTCGGAAGGATTTCAATACTTAAAATACCACTTCCCAACCGGGAAAATTCCGAAAAACATCGTGTTTATGAACTCCCACTTTGCGAGTAACGCATTCTGTACCGAAAATGAAATTGGTATCAGTTTGGAGCGGTACTTGGGTTCGAAAACTGACGTCATTCAAGAATTACCGGATCCAATTTATCAATGGATAAAAGATGGAATGGATGCCCAATATTTAGAGCGAGATGCGCTCACCGCGTGGATCATGACACATTACGTGCCCGAAGTCAAAGGAAATACGGCCGAACAAATCATCCGTTGGGGAAAAATCATGTTTTTGACGGAGGCGGCGTTTCCAGATGCAGAAAAAAATATCATCCTTCGGTATTCTGCTGCGGATTACCAATGGGCACTCGACAATGAATTTGCATTTTGGCAGTATTTAGTCAACGAAAAATTACTCTTTTCAGAAAACGAACGAGATCAATCCAATTTCTTGAGCGAAGGTCCGTTCACGATTGGGCTGCCCGAAAAAGGTCCAGATCGATTGGGACAATTTCTAGGATGGAGAATGGTGTGGTCGTATATGAAAGAAAATCCATCGACCAATCTGTCCGACTTGATTCAACTGCCTTACACCGAAATTTTACAAGCATACGAAATAGAACAATAACAACAACATGGAAGAAGTAAACAAAATTGTAAAAACGTCAGAAATCAAAATGAATATCGGATTGAACGAAAACAACGTTCCGATTCGCATGATGTGGAATGCGACCGATGGTAACATCGAAAACGAAGAAGCAAAAGCAATGTTTTTTTCGGTATGGGATCCAAAACAAAACAACACCTTGAAAATTGACTTATGGACGAATGAAATGTCCATCGAAGAAATGAAACAGTTTTTCCATCAATCGTTGCTTACAATGGCTGACACATTTGAAAAAGCAACTGGCGAAACGCTCATTTGCGAAGATTTGAGGGATTATTGCTACCACTTCGCAGAGAAAATGAATATTTTACCGGAGAAATAACAACACGATACAAAAAAGGCTGTTCGACATTACGATCGAACAGCCTTTTTATATTTCCATACACTGCTACTTAATCAACACCATTTCGTCGACCAAGTGCTTGGCACCCGCATACTTATCCATCACCCACATCACGTAACGAATATCAACGACTACATTGCGGCAACGCGTTGGGTCAAACATGTAATCACTCATCGTACTTTCCCACGTACGGTCGAAATTCAACCCCATCAAGTGTCCCTTTGCATTCAACACCGGTGAACCTGAATTTCCGCCAGTAGTGTGGTTAGAACCTGAAAAACAAACCCACAACTCCCCGTCTTGGGCATACGGACCAAAATCTTTCTTTTGGTATATTTCCAACATACCTGGCAACAATTCAAAATCCGGATTTCCCGTTTTATATTTTTCAATAATTCCGTTCGTTGTGGTGTGTTCGGTATACGTCATTCCATCTCGTGGCGCCGAACCTTCTAATTTTCCATAGGTAATCCGCAACGTGCTATTTGCATCTGGCCAGTGTTTTCCATCCGGAAACATCACTTGCTTGCCTTCGACATAGATTTTCAACAAATCATCCATTTTCATGTACAAATTCCGAACACCCGGAAGAATTTTCGCTTGGTACGTTCCAGAAATCTCAGTATACAACACGTATCCAGGATCTTTTTTCACAGATTGAATCGTTTTGTCTTTGATGTTGTCATAAAACGCCAAGAGTCGGTTTTTATCTGTCAAAATAGATTTTGAAAAAATTGCTTTTGACCACGCTGCCGTCGACTGTTTTTTCACGGCATCCGACACCAAACTCGGATCCATCTGCTTCACAAATTCTTCGTGTAACAAGTTGAAAATCTTCTGATCAATACCCGCATCGTAATCCTTGAAGAATTTTTCGACCGTACTTCTATACTTCGCTGCCTTTTCTGTCAGTTCACCACTTGCTTTGTATTTATCGTAATTCTTCACGATATCGTCTACCGCACGAGCCAATCTGTAAAACTCTGGACCAACTCCAACGTATTCAGAAGTCATCGCATTGGCAAAATCAAAATGTGCGTTTTCTTTAATCAGTTGATTCATTGATGCAACCACAGTGCCGTACTTTTCTTTCCAAGCGGGATTCTCCTGTGCTTTCTCAGTGTATGCTTTTTCGCTTGCTTGTTTCACCGCGACAGCACCCAAACGATCGAGTCCATCAACTTGACCGATCCATTTTTTGTAGGCATTTGCAATACTCGCCTGTTTTGCAGAATATTGGATTCGAATCCCATCCGAGGAGCGCATCCCTGCATCGATCACTGATAGTGACTTTTCACGCATTCGAATGCGCGCAGGACGTTCTTTTTCGATAATGTGTTTGATTTGCTCTGAAACCAAATGTTGCTCTGTGGTGCCCGGAAAACCATACACCATTGTAAATTCACCAGGCGTTTTATCTCCCGCTGCGATCGGCAAAAAATGAAGTGGTGTGTACGGCACATTTTCCTTGGAATACGGAGCAGGTTTGTTGTCTTTATTGGCGTAAATTCTAAAAACAGAAAAATCCCCGGTATGACGTGGCCAAACCCAGTTGTCGGTGTCGCCACCAAATTTCCCGATTGCATTTGGAGGAGTTCCAACCAAACGGACATCTGTAAATACTTCTGTGATCAAGCAATAGTAGCTGTTCCCGTAATCAAACGCTTTGATATCCGCCGCAAAATTAGTTCCTGCAAGCAATTGCTTTTTCGCAGCATCGATATTTGCAGCAATCATACTTTGTTTTTTCGCCAAATCGGTGATGCCTTCCGTTCCTTTTAGAATCGCCTCCGTAACGTCTTCAATACGCACAATTCGTGTGGCAGTAAGACCTGGGTTGGGTAGCTCTTCCGACAACGACTTTGCCCAAAATCCGTTCTTCAAATAATCGTTTTCCAATGAAGAATGAGATTGAATTTGGGAATAACCGCAATGGTGATTCGTCAGAAGTAACCCTTTTGGAGAAACAATTTCAGCAGTACAACCACCGTTAAAATGGATGATTGCATCTTTGATACTCGCTTTATTGACACTATAAATGTCTTCAGCACTCAACTTCATCCCCATTGCTTGCATGTCACTTTGAAACGCAGCGATCAAGGACGGAATGAGCATTCCCTCTTCACTACGACCAAAAAAGCACGTCATTGTAAAACTAAAAAACAAGATTATTTTTTTCATGATTTGATTTTTGAGAATCTCAAAGATACCAAATTTATGGTTCCATCATGCAAGCAGTTGTACCAGAAAACGAAGTCCGTCGATTCCCGAATTCACATTTGTGGGACAACACTTCGATCACTTTCTGCTATTTTTGATTGCAGGTGCTTGATTTACTCCCCAATTATTTGCAAATTTGTGTTGTGAAATTTTTAGACCTTGCATTTCGTTTGGGCGTTGTATTCGCTATTTTTGGATTTCTTTGGGGAATTTTGAACTTCTTTTTAAGGTTGCTACGCGCTAGTGCACCGAAGACAATTGTTGAAGAATACGTCTTGAAATTTTTTCAATACTTTTTTCTCGTTAACGTTACTTTTCTGTTCTGTGTTCAAAAAAACGATGCGTCAATTTTGATGCCGCAGGAACTGATTTTAGCTGGACTCATCTTGATTCTGTATTTTACCGGAAAACTTCAAAATAGTCAAAATCGATTGATGCTTTTTCAACTATCAGGAACATCGATGCCTCCCTTCAAATCCTTATTCAACTTGCGTGGAGAAATTATCGTAATTACGCTAACAATGATTTATTTTGTTGCGTTACTTTTTTATCCAGCCTATGCTTCCAACCCAATCAGCAACTGGTTTTATGAAAGTATTTTAGACATCGAAACGACGCCTGTATTCGGATTCATCTTTAAAATAATCGGTTTCTTTGTGCTACTTGGTATTCTGTCTAAATTAGTCAACGGACTTGCGTTTCTGATTACGGGCGCACCGCTAATCACCGTAAATCGACAATTTAAACGAACCTCGAAAGACGAAAACAAAGAAGATCGTTTTGATGATTTCGAAGAGCTCAACTAAGACCTCCAAACGTCAACGTAATCGACGTGCCGCCCGTTGAAATTCGCTCCACTTTCAGGATTCCTCCAATTTGGCTTGCACGATCAAACATGTTTTTTAAACCAAAATGGCCTTTGGGTGAATCGGTATATTCAATCCCTTTCCCATTGTCAACAATTTGCATTACAATTTCCCGCGATGGCAATTCTTCCAACCTCACAAGCACAGCCGTAGCGCCAGCATGCCTCCATATATTGCTAAACGATTCTTGAAAAATCCGGAAAACGTGCATGGTATGTTCGGGAGATATGACAGGATTTGTCAACGAACTAAACTGAAATTGTACATCGATGGACTGATGCTGATCAATCACTTTACGCGCATGCGTCTCTAATTTATCGGCTAGCATATCCACGGTAATCGATGAATTGTGCAGCGCCCACACGGTGTCGCGCAACGAATCAATTGCTTCTTGACTCATTTTATAGGTGCGCTGAATCCGATCTTTTTGCGCTTCATCTGCCTGTTGAGTCGCTTCATTCAACATCTCCAAATTACTCACCACGTAACTCAATTGTGACCCTACGTTGTCGTGCAAGTCAAATGAAATTCGTTTTCTTTCCTGCAAGGTTGCTTCCAGAACTGCCTTTTGACTCTCCAATTCGCGAATCGTATTCCGTTTTCGAAACCAAAGCACGAGTCCAAGTCCAACGAGTGCAATGATTGAAAGACTGGCTGTCCAGATCAAATTCAAGAGAATCGTTTGTTGTTTATTTTTCTTGATCGTGAGCGATTTCAGTTCATTCGATTTTTTCAAAATTTTATTCGCTTGAATCTGTTGATTCATTTCGTATTTGCGTTCAATCTCCGCCAAATTCTTAGCTTGAATGGCATTGAAATAATTACGGTGGTGCTCTGCATATTCTTCGAGCAATTGATCGCCGCGTTTTTTGTCACCGTGATTGAAATGCCACACTGCAAATGCAAAACACACTTTGTATGCCAATTCATCGGTGCCATCGCGTTGGATGAGTGGATAAATTTCTTCCAACAGCTTGAATTCTTGCTTCACTTTCTGTTGCTTTCTGTACAGCTGACTTAAATTGTAGGAAGTACTAACTTGCATCGGTAGGTTTTCAATTTCTCGCGCAATTTCGAGTGATTGAAGGTAAAATTTTTCAGCCTCCCCTTGATTCGTTTTGACAAGAATAAGTGCCAAATTGTTGAAACTTTTACCCAAGTGAAAACGGTTGTTGTTTTTTTGATAAATTTCGATTGCCCGGTACGAATAAAAAGCAGCTGAATCGAAGTTATTTTGACCTTGATATAGATCGCTGATGTTTGCGAAGGTATTCGCTACTTCAACCAAGTCATTTGCTTTTAGCTTAAATGCAACACTTTTTCGAAACCAATACAGTGCTTTTTCGTCGCGATCGGTTTCATGGTAGATCATCCCTAAATTGTTGGCGATCGAACCGAGAAGTTGATCGTTGTTTAGTCGGCGAATGATATCGAAAGCCTTTTGAAAATAAACGCGCGCCTCGGGCAAGCGATTTTCAGCCATCAAGATCAATCCGATGTTATTGAGTGCCGAACCTTCTCCTTTTGCGTAATCAATGGTTTGTGCCAACTCAATTGCTCTGCGATACGCTGCGATTGCTTTATCTGGCTTTGAAATGACATCATAAGTAATTCCGCGGCGGATGTAGGCCATTGCTTCGCCTTTGACAAATCCTGTCTTTTGACAAAATGCAATCGTTTTCTCAATGATTTTCAATCCTTCTTTCGGATCAGAAAACGCCAGTTCCAACGATTTTTCGTTCCATTGGTTGATCAAAATCGTGTCTTTCGTAGAATACGCAAAAATAAACGAATTAAATAACAATCCAACTAGAACAAGCAGCAATACGTTTTTCTTCTTCACTTTTCGAAGGTAATGAAAAGGAATTAAGAAATCAAAAAAGATCTTCTAAAATGAAAATCCCAAACCGGTATGCAAACGAATTAGATTCACGGTAGCCGATTGATTCATTTCACTCCTGAAAACAAATGGATCGATGTCGTTTGCAGAGATCGATGAAACATCTGGATAGGGAAACCAGTTGAAATTATACCTAAATCCGAAATTTAAAAGCAATCGATCTGAAAGTGGGACCCGAAAATTAAGGTCATAAAAAGCCGTATATCCTTGAATGTTTTTCCACGTTGTTTCGTAATTCAAAATTACAGCTTGGGTTCCATCGACTAATTTCATATCGCCATTTTTCTCTAAAAATTGAGCCGTTAGCAAACCAAATCCAACTTGATGATTGATTCCAATTGGGAAAATCCCTTCTCGAGACCCAAATTCAAATTTTCCGATATATGAATTTATTCTAATGGCATTGGGGCCACTTACAAACAAACTTATTCCCCCATTCGGTTGCTCGTAGTATCTCCGTTCGGCATAATACATGCGATTCACCCCAAATTCAACCCCCAAACTAATTCGTTTGTGAATATGTCGCGTGTACGACAATTGAAGTCCGCTGTGAATCGAAAATTGTTTGTTTTTACTTGTATTGAGTTCGTTCCCTTCGATTTCATAAAAATCATTTCTCGTAAAAAGTGGAACATATCCTTGGTAATTCAATTCGAATAAATTTCCATGACCTAAGTACGTACGTGCTTTTTGAGCAGAAACACTTGCACTTACCAAGCACAAACTAGTTATAATTGAAGTAATTAATTTCATTGAATTGGTGCTGGTTTCGTTTTTAAATCCTTCATCATGTTATAAATCCGAGCTTTCACAGCTCCTTTGGTATTTGGATCTTTGTAATACTCTTTTCTTCGCATCACGACAGTTCCATTTGTGATATCAATCACAACAAGCGACATCGACGCATCACACCCATTGGCGAAAATCAAGGGATAGGTGATCATTGCTGGATAAACCAACGCGAAAATGCTCAAAAAGTACACTCCACGTACGGAGTAATCGTGTGTGTATTTTAAGAAGCCGACATTCGTCGTGTTATACATTGTTTTGATTTGATTGATGTCATCAAAATCAACGGGAAGTAAATCGCCAAATTCGTTATTTGCACCTTGATCTAAATACGAGAAAATGCGTGAACGTTGATTGAATTCATCGGTGGTTGTCACAAATTGATTGGTCGAGTTGATGACTTTCAAATTCATATCCAACACCTCACCAACTTCCTGAACACATGCAATCATTTTGGATTCCATTTTGTTGGATTTATCCTTGTCGAAGTTGCTGCTTCCGGAATAAATTCGAGCGGAAGGTTCGACAATGATTAGGTCTGAAATACCGAGGTGAACTTCCGATTTGAACATGTTTTTAAAATACTCATTTCGTTCTTTTCTGGACAAAGAATCGAAATCAATTTCTTTTTTGGTCGATTCGAATTCATTTTTATATCCATTGTAGGTTGATTTAAAATCGTCGGATGCAACCAAATCTGAAATCAGATACGCTTGAAATTTCGTGGAGTCAAAATTATTCACCTGATTTACGTCTTTTTTTCGCTTGATGCGCTCGTACTTCGTCTCCTCCTGTTTTGGAGTTGAAGCAGAATCGGACTTTGTCTTCAAAAATTCAGCGGAAGCTAGTGCAAATGTTTTATCAGAAAATTGATCCAATTTAAAATCCTTGTAAGCTGCATTTGTTTTTACGATTCGTTTCCACACCTCCTTTATTTCGGCATTGTCGGGATATTGATTTTTGATATCCGTGATGTATCGGAGTGCCAACACACCGATGTCCGCTTTTTTCAATTTACCAAACAAATAATGCATCGCAGCGACTTCGCCTTCCAGGTCAGAAATAGTTGAAATGGCTTTTTTCGAATCATTGTCGTAGGCAATTTGCGCAAATCCCAACCAAGCATGTGCCTTCATTTTATGCAAAAAAAGAGAATTTGGATACTCTTTTTCAAGAATGAAAATGGAATACAAAGCGTCTACAAATTTTGCGTCCAAAATGTCGGTGCGTACACTTTCGAAGCGCGATATGTTGCGGATGTACTTGAATTCTTCTTCCCCGAAAACGAATGTTTCACTTCCCCAATCCGGAAAATTCAAACTTTCTTTGATCGCTGCTTCCTTTCTTTTTTTGATGTTCGGATGCGAACTATTGGCGTCGTTTTTATCCTCCTCAGCCTTCACAGGATATGCTTTTTTCGAGAAATAATTCTCCGGAATATATGCTAAATCTGTATTGAAATAGCTTGTCGGCACGGCGATATCCTCAAATGGCAAATAGGAATACAACAACACATCAAACGTACTCAGCAACGCGTCTTTACTGTAACCTGCTTGATTATACATTTTGATTCCGATGCGATCAGCTTCTAGCTCTTTTTCTTTGGAATAGATACTCAGCTTTAGAATTCGATCGTGGAATTTTTTTCCATTGTTTCGGTAATCAAAGGTTTCCACTACATGGTGTTGTGTATAGTGCGCAATTTCGTGTGCAAGTACGTATGCCAATTGACTTTCATTCGCCAACTGCGAAATCAAACCGGTCGTCACAAATACAATTCCCTGATCGGTCGAAAGCGCGTTGGTTGCGTTTGACTTTAGAGTATAGAAACGTAATTTGGATTTCAACTCTGGATCATTCTTCAACAGATTGTGCGCCACTTTTTGCACATAATTCGTGATTTCATCTCCATAAACCACTAATCCAGAATGCAGTAATTCATCGATCGAATAATGAATTCCTTCCAAGAAAACCTTTTCCCCTTTTTTAGAAAGTTGATTTTTTGTTCCGATGTCATTGGCAATTTTCTGCGTCGTACTTACCGTAAAATCAGCAGGCATATCGCCAATTGCTTTGAGGGTTATAAAATTGTTGAAGTCTTGTTGCGCTATAATAGTAGAGCTAAACGAGACGAAAGTGCAAAGAAGCAATGCAATTTCAAGTACTGTTTTGTTAGATAATTTCATTCAAAGTAAAATTGAAAACCGACGTGCGTTCACATCACGCTCATTGATCGGGCTCATAAAACTACTAATTTTTCATTTTAGAATTGCAAAAAACACAAAAGGTTACATAAAACGGATCGATATTCAGCATAAATAACGTGTTGCACGTGATGAATTTGATCAATCGTTGTCAAAATACACTTGTGTTGACTACATTTGAAAAAAATTAAAACACTCGATTGATGAAAATTATCTCCTTTAATGTCAATGGAATTCGCGCTATTGCCCAAAAAACGTTTATCGAGGATATGCGCAAAGTTGATGCAGATATTATTTGTTTGCAAGAAACCAAGGCGACCGTCGACCAAGTAAAAGAAACTGTTCAACCGTTGGACGGGTATTTTGTGTACGCCAATGAATCGGTCAAAAAAGGATATTCAGGCACCGCCATTCTGACCAAAATTAAACCTATTTCGATCAGTTATGACATGAATATGGAGGAACACGATCAAGAGGGTCGCGTCACCTGTGCTGAATTCGAGGGTTTCTTTTTAATCACCGTTTATGTTCCTAACTCCGGCAGCGAATTACTTCGTTTGGGTTATCGTCAAACGTGGGATGCTGATTTTTTGGCGTATCTTAAAGCGTTGGAAAAGCAAAAACCAGTGGTTGTGTGTGGCGACTTTAATGTAGCGCACAAAGAGATCGATTTGGCACGTCCGAAAGCTAACTACAACAAGTCTGCTGGATTTATGCAAGAAGAAATCGACGGGATGGATGCATTTCATCAGGCAGGATTGGTTGACACGTTTCGGTATTTGCAGCCAACGGAAGTAAAATACACGTGGTGGTCGTATCGAGGCGGAGCAAGAGAGAAGAATGTAGGCTGGAGAATCGATTACTTTTTGGTAAGTACTTCCTTTTTACCAGCTGTAAAAGCAGCATTTATTTTAAATGACGTTTTTGGGTCAGACCACTGTCCTGTAGGAATTGAACTTTGATACAAAAAAAGGCTGTGGATAATGAATTCACAGCCTTTTAAATATATTGTCGACACCAATCAGATCGTCATGATGTCTTTTTCTTTCAATTCGATAATATCGTCTACTTTTTTGATAAACGCATTCGTAATGTTTTGAACCTCTGTTTCTGCTACTTTTACAATATCTTCTGACAAGCCATCGTTTTTCAAGTCTTTCACCATGTCGATCCCATCTTTTCGATTGTTTCGGATACCAATTTTGGCATGCTCGCCCTCCGCTTTTGCCTTTTTAACCATTTCTTTTCTGCGTTCTTCGGTCAACGGCGGGACGTTAATCAAAATTACTTCACCGTTGTTTTGCGGTGCAAATCCCAAATTAGAATTGATAATTCCTTTTGCGATTTCGTTCAACAAGCTTCGTTCCCAAGGTTGAACCGTTATCGTTCGCGCATCCAAAGTCGAAATATTCGCAACTTGTGAGATTGGTGTTGGCGAACCATAATAATCCACCATTACACTTTGAATCATCGAAGGTGTTGCTTTTCCTGCACGCACTTTTTGAAGTTCATTTTCTAAGTGTGCAATTGTTTTGTTGTTTGAGCTTTTCAACTCATCGTAAATCATTTGAATCTCTTCAGTCATAATCAATTTGTAATTGAAAATTTAAAATATAACGTTATATCAACCTTAATCAACCTTCATTTTGAACGATTGTACCAACTTGTTCACCGTTCAACAAGCGTCTCAAATTGCCCGGTGTATCCATATCAAATACGATGATTGGCAAATCGTTTTCTTTACACAACGTAAAAGCAGTCATATCCATTACCTGCAAGCCCTTGCTGTACACATCATCGAAAGAAATCGTTTCGTATTTGGTCGCCGTTGGGTCTTTGAATGGGTCGGCGGTGTAAATTCCGTCCACCCGTGTACCTTTTAATATAACATCGGCATTGATTTCAATAGCTCTCAACGATGCAGCTGAATCCGTTGTAAAATAAGGATTTCCTGTTCCAGCGCCAAAAATTACGACACGGCCTTTCTCTAAATGTCGCACGGCTCTTCGTCGAACGTAGGGTTCTGCAATTTCTTTCATTTCTATCGCAGACTGCAAGCGTGTTTTCAACCCCACAGATTCGAGTGCAGCTTGCAAGGCCATGCTGTTGATCATGGTAGCCAACATCCCCATGTAATCTCCATGCGTTCTATCCATACCGCCTTCTTCTGCTTGCACACCTCGGAAGATGTTTCCGCCACCGATTACAATTGCTACCTCTACACCTTGGTCGCAAATTTCTTTGATTTGCTCTGCGTACGAGTTGATTCGATTGTTATCAATTCCAAATTGTTTTTCGCCCATTAAGGACTCCCCGCTCAATTTGAGAAGAATACGTTTGTATTTCATTGAATGCTTTTTGAATGATGATGACAAATATAGTGAAAATTAATTTGTCGCTTATCGGTTTTGGAAATCAAAATTTTGGAAGGTATGCAGTGGGAAGGTACGTTGTATGAATTGGTTTTGGAGGATGTGTGAATTGGGGTGTAACGCAATAGCAGTCGGGGTCTAAGTGTTGCCTAACGGATACGCAACGGATAAAAAAACGGATGCTGACGGAACTATTTTTTTTAATTTAAAATTAGATTTGCTAGACCTATACATAATTGTAGAACGAAAGCGAGTATAGAAAAAATAAACCGCTGATTTCAGATAACAACCGCAAAAAAATACATCTTGTATCTATTGTAAAACAAGCAATAGCGCGGAGCTAAGTGTTGCGTAACGGATAAGCAACGGCTGCGTTTTTCTAATACATTGGGCAACTAACAAGTTAAAATATCAACTCAAAGCAATTCTTTTCAATCCTCTTCTCCACTTTGAAGATTTTACAACTCAAAAATCCAGTAAAATCAAGCGCCTAGCGGTTGCTTAACGGTTAAACAACCTTTAAACCCAAATTTTCCGCCCAAAAAGTTGGAACCAAGTGATTTATTTCCGTATCTTCATATATAACTTTTACTAACAAAAACAATTTTACATGAACGCATTCAACTATAAAACCATCCGAAAATGCTGCGTTTGCGATGCACAACTTTATGGACGCTCCGACAAAATATTTTGCGGAATCAAGTGCAAAAACACCTACCATGGGGCAGTTCGGCGAGACAATAAATCAGTAAGTAGCACCTGCATCGACATACTTCATAAAAATTATGGAATACTCCGCTTAATGATGGCCAAAAAATGCAATCGAATGGTTGTAAAAAAACTTTACCTCGAAAAATTGAAGTTTAACTTCACTGCCATTACCGGAATTGAAAAAACACCCTTAGGCGTAAAAATGAAAATTTTTGAATTTTCATGGTATTTTTCTAAAAACGACAATATTGTTGTATTCCAAGAATCAGAACAGTCAACAATTTCTCCTTTCCTCCTGAAAAGGTGGGAATATCACTTGAAGCCAGCACAGCAAGTAGAATACGAAACTGCTACTCAATGCTCGTCGTGATGCTTCACTTTCACGTAAAATAAAAAATGTAAACATCTATTGTTAACGGGAGAATTCCAGTGATTTCAAAAATCATTGTATATTTGAGTTTTATTTAATCCAAAATGAAAATCGCACTACAAAATATATTTTACTCGGTTTTCTTCGTTAAATAGATTACGCATATATGAATATACCTAGTATGAAATTTGCTGTCACCGTTATCTTTAATGTTAACTCACTTACATGAAAAAAGTTTTAGGTATTTCAGCATTTTATCATGATTCGGCTGCGGCATTGGTCATTGATGGGAAAATAATTGCTGCCGTTCAAGAAGAACGATTTACAAGAGATAAGCACACCCCCGATTTTCCAGTAGAATCGATCAAGTATTGCCTCGAAATTGCGGGACTCGAAATCGACGATCTAGATGCTATCGTCTTTTACGACAAACCGCTTTTGAAATTTGAACGCTTACTTCAAACATACTACACTTTCGCTCCAAAAGGCTTGCTTTCCTTCTTGAAAGCAATTCCTGTTTGGTTGAAAGAAAAAATGTTTCTGAAAAAGTTGATTTACGACGGATTAAAAGAAGTTGGAAATTATTCGAAAAAAGAGGTCAAATTACTCTTTACAGAACATCATCTCTCACATGCTGCTAGCGCATTCTATGTGTCACCCTTTGAAAAAGCGGCCGTTTTAACCATCGATGGCGTTGGAGAATGGTGCACCGCATCGATTGGTGTGGGAACAGGAAATGAACTAACGATGCTGAAAGAAATGGAATTTCCTCATTCAGTTGGTTTATTGTACAGTGCGTTCACCTATTTTCTCGGATTTACTGTTAACTCCGGAGAATATAAACTGATGGGACTTGCTCCCTACGGAAATCCAGATGCTGCAGAAACAAAGCGATTCATTGAACTGATTAAAACCGAACTTATCGACATTAAATCTGACGGTTCAATTTGGATGGATCAACGCTATTTTAATTATGCGACCGGTCTACGGATGGTAAACGATTCAAAATGGGAGAATTTATTTGGGTTGAAACGCAGAGAAGCGGAAGCGGATCTTGAGCAACGCCATTGCAACTTGGGTCTCGCAATTCAAATTGTTACGGAAGAAATCGTTCTCAAAATGGCCGAAGAAGCAAAACGAGTGACGGGCTGTGACCAAATTTGCTTAGCAGGAGGAGTTGCCCTAAACTGCGTCGCAAACGGAAAATTATTGCGTGAAAAAATATTCAAAGACATCTACATTCAACCCGCAGCGGGGGATGCTGGTGGCGCATTGGGTGCCGCTTTAGCTGTTTCATACATGTATTTTGACGTAAATCGCAACGTCACTGAAAAAAACGACGCCATGCTTGGCTCCTATCTCGGTCCACAGTACTTTGAAAATGAGATCCAATCCATGAATCGAAAAACAAAGGCGGTGTTTGAAAAAATAGACGATTTTAACGAACTATCGAAGTTGATTGCATCCAAAATTGCAACTGGAAATGTAGTGGGATGGTTTCAGGGAAGAATGGAATTCGGACCACGTTCATTGGGAAATCGAAGTATTTTGGGTGACGCGCGAAATCCAGAAATGCAAAAGAAACTCAACTTGAAAATCAAATACAGAGAGGGCTTCAGACCCTTCGCTCCTTCCGTTTTGAAAGAAGAAGCGTCAACCTATTTTGACCTCGAAGGAGATTCTCCCTACATGCTTATGGTTGCTCCGGTTCAGGAGAACAGAAGGACACAACTTCCAGAAAACTACAATGAATTGCCGCTTTGGGACCGTTTGTATCAAACCAGAAGCGATATTCAATCGGTAACGCACCTTGATTTTTCAGCACGAATTCAGACGGTCGACAGAGAGACAAATCCAAAATATTGGCAGTTAATCCGCTCATTTAAAGACCTTACGAACTACGGTTTGGTTGTCAATACCAGTTTCAACGTGCGCGGCGAACCAATTGTTTGCACCCCATACGATGCATTTCGATGTTTTATGAGTACGGAAATGGATGTACTGGTCATCGAAAATTTTGTGTACATCAAACAAGAGCAACTTGATTGGGAAAATCGTGAAAAATGGATGGTCAAATTCAAAATGGACTAACGATGACGGAAGAACGTGTAAAAACAAACCCTAAATCATCCAAAAAATTGTGGATTTCAGTTGGCGCAGGAATTGCTTTGCTGTTACTTTCGTTAGTAATTCAAAACAATGTTGGTGCCGAAATTCCTGGTTGGGCGCGCTTATTTACATACGGTTCAACGTACATTTTCCTAGTACCCATCTATTTGCTTTTTATACGCCACAAAAAAGTAATCATATCAAACGTCGTTTTGCTGTTATTACTCGTTCTAACCGTTGAAACGACCTGCTTTTTTCTGCTCGGAATGCCATCTGCATTCAAAAAACAATTTCCAATAGCCGACCTTCCTGCAGATCATATTGCCAAACAAATCGGAACACTTCCATATGCAGATAGCGTTCATCATCCAATCAAAATGAATGGAAATGACACCGTTTTTGATGTGCATATTACCATCGATAATCACTGTAAACGTGTAACACCAGAATACGATTCGCTCAAAAATAAATATGCCATGTTTTTCGGCTGTTCGATCTGTCACGGGGAAGGACTTGAGGACAACCAAACACTTCCATACTACTTTCAAAAGCACACGTCCAACGTAAATGCATATAATTTCGGCATTTCGGGCCATGGTACAAACAATGTACTTGCCAGGCTACAATACAAAAATATTTCGGAGCAAATCCCTGAAAATAAAGGAATCGGAATCTATGTCTTTTTCTGGGATCACATCTACCGAGCAATCGGGACGATGAGTAGATACACAGAATGGGTGCACAGTGAACCTTACTACACAATGGAAAATGGAAAACTAATTCGCAATGGAAACTTCAAAGAAGGTAGAAAAACCATTTCATCGCTATACGAAAAGCTCTACCAAACCAATATTGTAAAGTACTTCAAACTAGATCTACCGCTTCGGTTAAACGATTCACACATTGAGTTAGTGACCGAAATGATTTTGGAGTCGAAAAAAGAATACACAAAAAAAATGGGAAATGATGAGTTCATTCTTGTTATCTACCCCGCCTATAAAGCATACTCGGACGATGAAATGAAGAAATTTAAATCCTTTTTAAAAAAGAAAAAAATTCAATACATCGATTTGTCTAACTGGATTACATACGGTCCGAAATATACACTCAACGGAGATGCACATCCGAATGCACAAACGAATGAATTAATCGCTGTTGAATTAGAGAGAAGAATACGCTTAAAACAATTTAATTAAAAGAAAATGGACTTTTTAAAAGATCTTTGGCTTTTCATGAAAGCCCGGAAAAAATTCTGGTTAGCCCCAGTAATCATCGTACTTCTAATCCTAGGAATACTCATCGTACTCGGTGGTGGAAGTGCAATCGCTCCATTCATCTATACGCTTTTCTAACGGTATGAAAATTCAAAAAACAGAGCCAATCAAAACCATGTTGACCATCACGGTTGGCTTCGTAGTCGTTTTCATGATTACAAAAATAAATGCGTTCCTATTGGTCGCACTGATCGTCGGACTGATCGGAATGTTCTCAACCTTCCTCGCAGAAAAGATCGATTATCTGTGGATGAAACTCACCTGGATACTCGGAATGATTGTTCCGAATATCTTGTTGACAATCATTTTCTACCTGTTTCTGTTTCCCGTTGCAGTTATTTCACGAATCTTCGGCAAGAAGAACACCATGCACCTAAAAAATGCGGACACAACCTTATTTAAAGATAAAAACAAGGTGTTTGACAAAGCATCATTTGAAAATCCTTGGTAGTTTAGTGGTGACCACAAAAAAAATGCTTAAAACTACCTTTTACACGCCAACAATGAATTCTAGCACGCAAGTGTGAACGAAGTAACCCTGATTATTTTAGTTGCAAACCGTTTCGAATTCACGTCGAAGCTATCATCGATCGTTGATTGGACTTTATGGAGCCTGTTTAATCCAAATACAGACAAGACCCTGAAATCCATTTGCTCCTTCGTCGCCGACTATCTTCAAACAATACGAGATGTGATCTCATTGTTTTGAAAAGCAAAGGTACAAACGCAAAAAAGCCCTCTCCGAAGAGAAGGCTTTCAAAACTAGTATTTCTTTAATTAGAAGTGCCAAACATCGTGTTCCAACGTTCTAATTTCCTCCGTAATTTTCTCCGACTCCATCAAGGCATCTAAACCTGAACGGAACGATTCTATCTTACGGTCAAACGTATTACTTTGTTTGTAGATAACACTTGTAAACTGACGCTTCCAGAACAAATCATCAAAGCTCATCCATTGTGCGTCGTTCTTTGGATTGTAAACAAAATAGTTATTGAAAGCGAATCGACATTGCGGGAAATACAACCAGCACAATTCTCTCATTCCTTCAATTTGACCCGTTGAGTTTTTAGCATACACAACCGGCGCAATTCCAAGAATACGAACATCCAACACAGAACGCTCTTTGTCAAAGAACCAATCCTCTTTCAAACGATACTCTACGATATCCTTTGAAGTAATCCAAATCACTTTACGTGGTTCCATTACTACTTCCATTGTACCGTCAGGTAAAACAAGTACTGAATCCTCGTAGGGAGGAATTCTACTTGGAATTGGAATTCTTGGTCCATCTTCTTCTTGTCCTAAAACACGGTACTCAACCAAGTTCTTTCTGTACAATGAATCCGTGTAAAAGTTTTTACCGGTTTCTACTGCAACAGGATACTTGAACTGATCCCCATCAACAGAACTCTGTTGAACTGGATTGAATGGATAATAAACAGTAATGTTTGCGTTGATTATATTTGTACGGATTACCGTCCACAAACTCCAGCGTGAAGAGTTACGTGTCCAAGTAGTCCCATCTGGTGAAAACTCATCAAATGGCAAATAGAGTGTATGATTCATCTTTTCGCGCATGTCGATTGTTCTCCACACGCGTTTACTCCAAATCATATCAGCTTCTCTTACGAATTCGTAAGGAATCATCTTTTTCGTCGGAATATGTTCTTGAATAACGATACCGTCAATTACACCTTCTACAGGCACATTGATAGGACCCCCATTCACATCAGGTTGTGCGAAACCAACAAAACTTGTTGCTAAAATTCCTACACTTGCGATTAAACTTTTCATACTTTTTAACTCTATTTTATTAACAAAAATCAGAACAACGGATCTCAATTCTGGCAATAAAAATTAACTTGATTACAATTTGAATGTTTCGAAAATTGTATTGATCTTATTATCTGGACCTTTCACACGAGCCTCAATTGTAACAATTGAACCTGGTTTTGCTTGGCCAAAAATGGAACTTACACCTGCGAGCGATGAACCGTTACCTGTCTTTTTACCCATGATTCCAGCAACAGATGCTTCCCAGCTTACCACTGTAAATACAGCTTTCAACGGGATTTCTGGTGGATAACCTGCGTTCAAACCTCCAGGGTTTGTGCTGATTTTTCCTCCACTCGCAACTGACCCTACAAAGATAGATGGCTTAGGCAACGCTTTCACACGGTACTCAAACGAACCTAACTGAACAGTTTTGTTTGTTACTGAATTCTTTCCAGAAATATTAATTTTTGCAGTAGCACCACTTCCTGGTCTCGCAATCCAACCTGTTCCTGATTTAGATAACTCTACGTTACCACCACCGTTCAAGATTGTTTGATCATAACCTGAAGCAACACCAGTCACCACGTTTGGATACCCACGGTAAAGAACGTTCATTTCTGGTAACGTTACAGTTCCTTCCGGTTTCATGATTTTGATCTTGTGATTCCAAGTTTCTTTTTTCTCAGCACCTGATTTTTTCTTGATAGCGACTGTACCTGTAAGGTTCATTTCGTTACCACCAGAAACTTTAACTTTCACTGTTCCTTGACCGTCAGCAACTGTTACTGAACCTGGACCTGTAACAACAGGTTGGTTGTCAGAATCGTATGCCGCCATCATTACTTTCAGTTCAACTTCATCTCCTGAATTTGCGATTGCAGGTCCATAGGCCAACGCTACTACCTTGTTGAAAGAGTATTCACCTGTAGTAACACGCCCTTTGATGTGCGCAATTGCAGTAGCACGAGCAGAAAGAATTTCTTGTTGCATCGCCGTCAATGAAGCGATCGCAGCAACCAATGGAGAGTGATCGAATGTTTTTCCAAGCCAGTGAACTTCACCTGCTTCTTCCATTTCAACTTTCTCTGATTTGGTCAACTCCATGTAGATTTGCTTCAAAACTTCCGCATCATCGTTTACGTTAATTTTGTTTTTAGCAAGCATTTTGTC